>NZIM01000080.1 GCA_002691585.1 Legionellales bacterium | reverse complement strand
TGATTTTATGCGTTATTGGGGAGGCGATGAACGGGGTAATACTATAGGCAATGATTTTCCAATTTGTGTTCCAATTGCAACCCAAACATTGCATGCCGCTGGCGCAGCTTTCGCTCTATTGCAACTTAAACATTCATCCATAGTGGTCGTAACATTAGGTGATGGTGCGAGCTCAAAAGGTGATTTCTATGAAGCACTCAATTTTGCAAGCTTACACCGTTTACCCATTATTTTTGTAATTAATAATAATGGTTGGGCTATTTCAGTTCCCTTAGAAAAACAATCCGCGACACAACAAATCTCCCAAAAAGGAATAGGATTTAATATTCCATCTAAAACATTGGATGGGTTGTGTGTAAAGACAGTGTATAAATCCATGAAAGAAGCAATCAAAACAATTAAAAGTAATGGAGGACCAATTTTGTTAGAATACACAACATATAGACTTTGTGACCATACCACAGCAGACGACTCAAAACGATACAAGAGCCTTTCTTCTCATGATAAAGAACGGGCTAATGATCCATTAAAAACCCTAGAAGTCCAATTACTTGAATCAGGATTATTAAACCAAAATTCAATCGACTTATTTATTAAAGAATTCAACGAAAAAATACAATCTGATGCGATTTTGTTTCAAAGTGAAACCAATTTAAATTATAACGAATACAAAAAACATGTATTGGAAAAGCAAAGTATTTTTGAACCAGAAGTAAGCGTGCTATGAATACCTTGTTTACAATGGCACAAATGTTAAACCGTGCGCTTGATGAGATTTTGAAAAATGACAGCACCTCTATCCTTATTGGTGAAGATATAGGTGTTAATGGTGGTGTTTTTAGGATAACTGATGGATTACATCAAAAATACCCTTCCAGGGTTCTTGATACACCACTAGCAGAAAATATGATTGCCGGCATATCCATTGGAATGGCAATGAAAGGTTTACGCCCTATCGCAGAGTTTCAATTTCTTGCATTCATTTACCCTGCTCTCGAACAAATTATTTCACATGCAAGTAAAATGAGATACCGAACACAAGGAAGACTTTATTGTCCTTTAATATTCAGAACACCATATGGTGGTGGTGTTGGTGCTCCTGAACATCATTCTGAAAGTACAGAGGGAATATTTGCTCAAGTTCCAGGTTTAAGGGTGCTTGTACCATCTACTCCAACACGTGCATACGCCTTAATGAAATCAGCACATCTAAATAATGATCCTGTTATTTTTCTTGAGCCTACTAGGATGTATCATTCGACAAAACAAAGTATTCCGTCCTCTTTATCTGAAAATATAAAAATTGATCAAGCCATCATTGAACATACTGGACACCATCTTACACTTATTTCGTGGGGTGCAATGATGTTAGAGGGAAGAAAAATTGTAGCAGAGTATGCCAAACATAATGTATCCATAGAACTGATTGACCTAGTGTCATTAAGACCACTCGATTATCAGACCATTTTAAACTCAGTTAAAAAAACAAAACGATGCGTAATATTAAGTGAAGCTCCTAAAACCATAGGCGTTGCCTCAGAAATAATTACATTTTTACAGGAGAATCTATTTGATAGTTTATTATCTCCAATCATGCGAGTAAATGCAGACGATCATGTGATCCCATATTCTAAATTAGAAGATGTCTATAGGCCAAATATGCTTAAGATATCGAAAGTAATTAATAAGGTACTACAATGGAAAAAACAATACGCTTGAGTGACTTGGGTGAAGGTCTGAATGAAGCACAACTGATTGAATGGCACGTCAATAAGAACGATGTAGTTGCTGAAGGTGATTTAGTTGCAAGCATTGAAACAGCCAAATCAATTGTTGAGTTTCCATCTCCGTTTAGCGGAAAGGTTACTCAATTATTTTCATCAATAGGTGAGCTTATAACAGTTGGAGCTCCACTATTTAATATCCAACTTAATAATACAGTCAGCACACTTGAACAACCTTTAGTAGGGAAAGAAATCAACGAATCCATTGAGATTCCGGCAGAAACACTTATCAATGAAATTAATTCTACATCTATTCCTACAATGGCACTAAATATGTCAGAGGGAAAGAATACTGTTCCAGCCACAATCTTTGATTTTTTACCTGTTGATAATCTCCCATCACAAAGAATTTTATTCGAAATATGTCATAGGGTGGCAAAATCTCTTTTAAAATTTCCTAAGCTCAATGGATTTTACATTCCAAAGACAAATGAAATAAAGAAAAATAATTCCATTAATATGGGCATTGCAATGGATACAGATCATTTAGGTCTTTTTGTACCCGTCATCACAAATCCGCATTTATTGTCATATGATGATTTTAGGAATATTCTAGATGACTTAAAAACAAATAGAGTGAAATCTAAATTTTTCAATGCGGATCTAACACCAACATTTACATTATCCAACATTGGATCGATTGGAGGTTTATGGGGTACTCCAGTATTAATACCTCCATCCGTTGGGATTCTTGCCATCGGTAGACAAACTATTCAACCTGTTTGGAGAAATAATGCATTTGAACCACAAACTGCAATTCCAATCTCTTTCACATTTGATCACAGATGCATTAGTGGTAAAACTGGATGCCAGTTTTTAAACAATCTAAAAAATGAGTCTTAGTTAGAATAAAATGATTTTTTTGTTATAATGCGATAAACAGTAGGTCATAACATGTCAACACATACTCCAATGATGGAACAATATTGGTCAATTAAAAAAGATTACGAAAGTATCATGCTTTTTTATAGAATGGGAGACTTTTATGAGTTATTTTATGATGATGCAAAAAAAGGTGCGGACCTTCTAAACATCACATTAACTTCAAGAGGTAGCTCTGCAGGCCAACCTATTCCTATGGCAGGTATACCACACCATAGCGCAAAGAATTACTTTACACGTTTAGTAAAACAAGGAATTAAATTTGCAATTTGTGAGCAAATTGAAGATCCAAAGCTTGCAAAAGGTCCCGTAAAAAGGGCTGTCACACAGGTGGTTACGCCTGGTACTGTTACTGATGAGAATTTTTTAAATCCCGAAAAAGATAATACCTTACTTTCAATACATCAAGTTGGGAGAGATTTTGGCTTAGCGTTGCTTAATTTATCAAAAGGCACAATTGAAACATTAAAAGTTGATAATAAAAATGATATTGATGATTTAATTGCGACTTGGAATCCAAATGAGTGTATTTTGAGTGAGAATCAAAAAATGTCATTAGAAATGCCTGTCACTTATAGACCTCATTGGGATTTTAGTCATGATACCTGCTACCAATTAATTTGCGAACATTTTAAAGTACTCAATTTATATGCATTTGGGTGTGAACAATCACCATCTGTTATCTGTGCAACGGGTGCACTACTGAGGTATGTAGAGTTAACACAACACCTCAATATCGATAACATTCATGATCTATTTACTAGAAAGTTTGATGAGTATATTCATATTGATGCTTCAACACGAAAGCATCTTGATTTGGTTGAAAAAAATGAGTCGTCTAAAATTGTATTATTTGATTTACTCAACAAAACTAAAACGGCAATGGGATCGCGTTTGTTAAAAAACTGGTGTCATCAGCCAATTCGAAATGTACCAGAATTAAACCAACGTTATGATACAATTGATTTTTTCTCTAAAAATCAGCTTGCTTCAAAAATTTCATCTTGCTTAAAAGGAATGTCAGATATTGAACGATCGGCTACCAGAATTGTTAATGAAACTGCTAAACCAAGAGAATTAATACTTCTAGCAGAATCAATTTCGAAAATACCTGATTTATATCATTTGGTCTCCATAGGACCTAGCTGGCTGTTAAAAGATAATAACCCACACCAACATATAAAAGAAATTATCTTTAATACACTCGATAGAAAGTTCATTTTAGGTGAAATTGAGGATGGCTATGAAATTAGATCAGGCATTAATCCACAATTAGATGAATGCAGAGAAAGATCAAGTGCACACGAATTTATTGAAAAATTCGAGCAAACTGAAAGACATAGATTAAATTATCCCAAACTAAAAGTTGGGTACAATCGAGTTCAAGGCTATTATATTGAAATTTCTAAGGCATCGAATATCACTCCCCCGGATCATTATCATAGAAAACAAACTCTAAAAAATAGTGAACGTTATGTTACAGAGGAATTATCAACATTTGAACAAAAAATCATGAGTGCAAAATTCCAACAAGAACAATTAGAAAAAGAGATCTACCATCAACTTCTACAGAGTTTAAAAAATTCAGTTGAAAAAATTCGTATTCTCTCCTCAACCATTGCATTAATCGATGTCATGCACGCATTAACCATTACATCGAATGATCTCAATTGGTATCGACCAAGTTTAGTCAATCAAATTGGAATTCACTTCCAGAACGGTCGTCATCCAATGGTTGAAAGCCAATTAAAATCTCCTTATATACCAAATCATTTATCCATCAATGAAAATAGTTGTTTGAAAATAATAACAGGACCAAATATGGGCGGTAAATCCACATATATGCGCCAATGTGCCATCATTGTATTACTTGCACATATAGGTTGCTATGTACCAGCAAATGAGTGTGTCATTGGTCCAATTGATAAAATATTTACTCGAATTGGTGCAAGTGATGACATTAGCCAAGGGCAATCTACTTTTATGGTAGAAATGCAGGAAACTGCGAATATTATTCGTAATGCAACACCTTCAAGCCTTGTTATTATGGATGAAGTTGGTCGAGGTACAAGTACTTATGATGGGCTTGCAATTGCAAATGCTTGTATTGAATACTTAGTAAAGCACATCAAAGCAATGTGTTTATTTGCAACACATTATTTCGAATTAACATCACTCTCTGATAAATATCCTTCAATTGAAAACTTACATGTAGCAGTCAATGAACATGATCAAAAAATAGTATTTTTACATCAGATAAAGCCAGGAACAGCTGAAAAAAGTTACGGTATTCATGTAGCCAAATTAGCAGGGATGCCATCTACTCTTATTATTCTTGCGCAGCAACGACTGATTGAGTTAGAACAAAAGACCAAAGGCAATACAATTCATTCTTCACAAAATCAAACAACTCTTCGAGATCATATTATCCAACAAATTAACCAACTTGATATTAATGCCATTTCACCAAAAGAAGCTTGGGATTTTGTAAATACTTTGAAGGATTTAATTAAAGAGCCAGCTAATTAATTACTTTTTCATCAAGAAGAAATGCTTTTAAATCAATTTTTATTTCACGTTTCAAATTCAAAATCATGAAAAGATTCGGAATCACTAAAAGAGGAATTAAAATATTCAGCAACATCAATAAATCAATTAAATTAAACAAATTGCCTACAAAAATAAATATAACAAACACAAAAAGGTACACCATTCGATGAGACACGATGGGTAGCCTACTAAAGATAAACTTCCATGCCCTTTCACCATAATAAAATGTACTCAAGATTGTTGATAAAACAAATATTGTTACAATTAAATCAAATATTGGTCCAACCCAAGGGAGAAATTGAGTAATTGATGATTTAGTTAATAGCACTCCTACATATGGTAGTGATCTGGGATCTGGATACGCTAATAAAATCACAAATGCTGAAAGAGTACAGATAACAAGCGTATCAATAAATGGTTCCAATAATGCAACTAGTCCCTGTTTGACAGGTTCTTTTGATATGGCATTAGCATGCGCAACCGAGGATGTACCAAGTCCAGCCTCATTGGAAAATGCACCAAAAGTAGTGCCAAATAAAAAACAGGATAAAAATCCGTGAATAACTGATGAGAAAGTGAATGCATCATTCATAATGATTAAAATCACATTCAATAGTTTGTCTAAATTAATGAATATTACAACTGCGCATAGAAGTACATATGAACACAAAGCAATCGGCATTAAGTACGATAAAACAGCAGCAATTTTGCGAACTCCATTTTTGACAACAAAAATTGTCACGATACTCAGTGTGGATAATATCAAAAGATTGGAAAAATCATTGATGCTTTTAGAAGAAATAATGGATACAAATTCTGCTACTTGGTACACATTACCTAATAAAATAGATGTTAAAAGGAGTGTTGCAGCGTAAATGAATGCAAGAATTTTAGCTATGTGAGGAAGAGCGTTCTTACACAGTCTGGATTTATTATGATACCAGCTACTTTCTGTTTTAAATGCTTCGTAGATGGTATACATGGTACCACCATATACATCATTTTTTTTATATATTTTTCTGTATTTTTGTCCTAATGTTGCTTCTGTAAATTTAGTTGTCATACCAAAAAAACCAGAAAGTACCATCCAAAAAATTGAGCCAGGACCACCTATAGCAATAATGATCGCAACACCAGAAATATTCATAATACCAATGGTACATGACAGTGCTAACGTCAGTGCCTGAAAATGAGAAATACTACCCTCACCTCTTGGAGAAATATTTGACTGTATGACTTCTTTAATCGCAAATTTAAAGGACCTAACATTAATCCAGTTAAAATAAATTGTTAAATAAACACCTGTGCAAAAAATTAATATTGCTGAAAAAGGCATTACCCAAGTCATGATGTCATATAAGTACATATTATATTCCACTATTCACCTTTTTTTTTATATAGCTGATGGTTTAGATATGATGGTGATAAATCTTTCCATGATGTCTTTTTAAAAACACCTGATTGTATATCAAGATTCGTTAAGATGATGGCTGTATTTGCATCTGGTGTTGGATTAATTGAACATTGATCGCCAACGTGTAAGGTGGCCTCATCAATATTTGGTGCTTCATCTGCAAGATAGTCTGAACACATTTGATTAAATGAATTTTCGTGGTAAACGTATTGACCAACATAAAATTTTGAAAGCTTTGCGTCTAGGGAAACTATTATTTGATTTTTATTTGTTTGTTTGTAAGCTTTATAGGCTATATTTTTTAAAGATGAAACTCCGTAAACTGGAATATTACTCCCATAGGCGAAACTTTGCACCCAAGAAGCAGCTAACCGTATCCCTGTAAAACTTCCTGGGCCAATTCCCCATATTATTAGATCGATGTCTTTGAAACATACATTTTGTTGCTTTAATAAATGTGGTAGATCAACTTGAAGTAATTTTTGATTTTGATTGGGTTGTTTTGCATTAATTTCGTGTACAGCGCCATTACTTTCGAGAGCAATTGAACCGATCATTGATGAAAATTCTATGGCTAATTTATTCACTCGAATTGACTGTTTCGATATATATGGTAGCATCGCTTAACTGAGTATATCCTTTCGAATTTAATCCAGTGTAGTCAATGCCCTCTTTCCAAACAACTGTACGATTAATATTTAATGACGCCTGCTTAAGGTCAGTCTGCCAACGACTAGGATCTATTCTCAAAGTATCACCTTTAAGACACATTCTAAGTGACGTACCCTCTTGACTACTGGTTGAGTTTAAACGTACCGTTTGGCATGTTTCAGGTGATAGATATAAAGCAACAGAATCGATAGGCTCTGTTTTACCAGAGGGCCACATTCTAGCGTGACCAGATTTCATTTTAACAAGAAGTGTTTCTTTTCCTGAGGAAGGTCTTCTTTGGAAAATAGATGTAAACCAGGATTCTGTAATATTGCCCACGGCAACGAATTTTTCGTTGGTATTAGATGCTGACCAGTCCTCTTGGGACATACCTGTATAAGGTTGCATTGAAGAGCACCCGGCTAATAAAAAGAAACTTAAAAATAATAATCTCATCATTGAATTGATGTTAGCATTATCATTTAATATTGGCAATGGTTCGTCGTGGGCATCCATGCCCTTATACTAAATTCCATATCTAGCGTAGACCCGTTGTAAAAATCCTTTTAGACGAACCGTAACCAAATCCTTCTGGTTACATTGCTTACGACATCCTGTCAAACTTTACATCCTGTAAACTATCCATGTTGCAAGCTAATCCCTTACTAATAAATATACCAAATCTAACAAATAATATCCAATAAGTGTTTTATTAGTGTTTTTCGCGCTATTTTTGCCAATATATAAAATTATGTGTTTTTTCAATACTTTATATAATTACTGAATAAACATGAATGGCTTTTATCTTACACAACAAACATCTTAAGACTACCTTATCTAGTACTTATATCACACTTTTTAAAATTTTCATCTTATAGTTTTTTCCATGTTTTTCATAATCTTATGATTATTTATCCATTGTAAACTTCCATCCTAAAGTATATTATATTTATGTCTTGAGGGGATTATATGAAGTTATTGGAAAATAAAAAAGCACTCATATTTGGAGTTGCAAGTGACCGATCCATTGCATATGGAATCGCAAAACAAATGCATTTTCACGGTGCAGAATTAGCACTTACGTACTTAAATGAACGATTTGAAAAGCGCGTCAAAGATATAGCAGCCTCATTTGATTCAAATCTTGTACATCCATGCGATGTTTCAAATGAAGAGGAAATCGAACAAACAATTCAATGGATTGCTAATCAGTGGAAGGAAATTGATATTATTGTCCATGCTATTGCTTTTGCACCCACTGAGCTTCTTGGTGGAGACTATCTTGAACATATGAATAAAGGTGGTTTTACGACTGCACACGAAATCAGCTCATATAGTCTTACTTCCATATGCAAAAAAGCACGACCCTACTTAAATAAATCATCGATTGTCACGCTCTCATACATTGGCGCTCAACAAGCCATTCCAAGTTACAACGTAATGGGTGTTGCAAAAGCAAGTCTCGAAGCAAATGTAAGGTATTTAGCTGCATGTCTCGGTCCCACTGGAAATCGTGTAAATGCAATTTCCGCTGGACCAATAAAAACATTAAGTGCATTAGCAATTAAAGGCTTTAAGGATAAACTTGAACATGATAAAAATACTAACCCCATGAGAGAAAATGTAACACAAGACGATGTAGGCCATACTGCATCATTCTTATGTTCAAACTATGCAAAAGCCATTACTGGCGAAGTTATTTATGTCGATAATGGCAATCATATTTTAGGAGCAAACTAATATGGAAGAAGTTTTTTATGAATTTTTAGAATATTTGTTAGAGACAATGACCTTACTTGTAGCAATTTTAATCCTTCTTGCTGCACTTAAGAAAAAATCTCCCACCCAAATTAACATTACCCATTTAAATAAGAAATGGTTCAACATCAATAGGTTGTTTTTAAAATCAACCCTTCAAAAGAAAAAAAACAAACAAAAAAAGCCCTCTGATAAAAGATGCTACTATCTAAAATTTAAAGGCGATCTTTCCGCATCCAATGTGTCTAAATTACGCAATGAAATATCAGCTATAATCAATATAGCCAAGGCTAAAGATAAAGTGTGCATTAATCTTGAAAGTCCTGGTGGAACAATAATAGACTATGGGCTAGCAAACTCACAATTACAAAGATTAAAATATGCTGGTATTGAACTGGATGTAGTAGTTGATAGAGTCGCTGCTTCAGGTGGGTATTTAATGGCATGTGTCGCAGACAGAATAATTGCGGCTCCCTACGCGTTCATTGGATCGATTGGTGTTGCATTTGAGCTTTTCAACGCACATGAACTACTTAAGAAAAATCACATACAAACTGAAGTCATCACATCAAAAAAATATAAACGAACGTTAACACCATATTCAAAAACAACTGCTGAGGCAAAGGCAAAAGTACGTGAAGATATTGCAGTCTATCAAAAACAGTTTGAATCCTCCATTCTAAAATACCGACCGAAACTGAACATTCAGAAAGTCGCAACTGGAGAATGTTGGTGTGCTGAAAATGCCATTCACTTAGGCCTTGTTGATGAACTTGGAACAAGCGATGATTATTTGTTTGATACCATGAAAAATTTTGAAGTATTTGAAGTTGAATATTTCGTAAAGCAAAACTTTAAACAGAAATTATTTGGTAAAGTGCGATCTTATGTCGGAATTTGACGAATATACATATGATTGGATGGATCCTTATGGTTCACTTTCAACCCTTCATGCAATCAATCCAGTTCGATTAAGCTTTCTTCAATCTGTTTGTAATTTAAATGATACGCTTGATGTTCTTGATTTAGGGTGCGGTGGTGGCATCTTTACTTTTTATTTAGATCAACACCATCCCAGCTTAAACATTACAGGCATAGATAGTGCTAAAAAAGCCATTCACTTTGCAAAAAAACATGCGGAAAATCAGAAAAGAAAAATTCAATTCACGGATCAATCTGCCTTAAAGCCATTCAATAAAACATTCGACATCATTGTATGCTTTGAGCTCATAGAACATTTGTCAAACCCAAACTCACTCATCGAAAATATTAGGAAACATCTCAAGCCTAATGGTTACCTGGCATTATCAACAATTGATCGTACCATGATGAGCTTTATTCAAAACATTGTTATTGCAGAACATGTTTTAGAAATTGTTCCGAGAGGAACGCACAGTTATAAAGACTTCATAAGGCCAAATGAATTAATAGAAATTGCAAAAAAACATAATTTACAACCTACACTTATGAACGGGCTTTATATTGACCCGATAACATATACTTTTGAAAAAACCGATGATATCAAAAGTAATTATTTTGTAGCCTTTCAAAATCAAGTTTGACTTAAAGCATTTTGAATAACTTCACTCATGTCTTTAGATCTAGAATTTTCTTTTAAATAGTTTAATTCCTTGATCATTGCTTGAGCTCTTTTATCATCATACAATTTGAAATAAATGAACGTACTTGCTAGTCGAGTTGCTAATTGTGGGTTAAATTTATCTGCAGAAATAATTATCTCTGATAACCATCGATAGCTTTCTTCATAACACTCGTGAAAAGTCACTGAAGAACAAAATGCTCCCACTAAACTTCGTACATTATTAGGGTTTTGTTGATTATAAGCTTTATGATTTAACAATGATTTGACCTGTGTAAATGATTTCATATGATTCATTCGAGCGATCAAACTAAACCATTTGTCTACAACAAGCTGATCATCTTTAAATTGCTCATAAAGTTCATTCAAACACGCATCACGCTGTGGTACATCATAATCATTTAACGCGGTAAGTGCAGCCCATCGCTCAGTCATTGTATTAGCAGCATTAAAATACTCTTTTGCGGTATTAAATTCTCGGGTTGCTAAAGTGATGTATAAAAGACTTATGGATTTTAATGATCTTGCCATTATGTCTTTGTAATCAAACATTTCATTTGAATATTCATACTGATTATTGAAAATTCGTGTCATATCATCAATTAAAGACTCAGCTAATTTTCGATAAAATAAATTAAGCATCTGATTGAGACGGACAATATCTGATCCTGGATGTTCCATTAAAATAGATTTTACAGATATTGGGGCAAACATACATGCTATGAACCTTCCCTCTTTGTAAAGCTCGTTTAATGTTGATCGTAATCCATCAATCAACTTATCTGAGGGCGAGAAGTCTGTTGCGTTATCACTGTATAAATTGAATATTTCATCCTTTGTATATCTTTGAAATGACTCCCAACGATTAAATAGGTCAGTATCATTGCTAAAAATATAAATTAAATCCTCTCTAGAGTAATCATAATCAATCTTGATTGGAGCAGAAAAATTTCTGTTTAATGACAACACCGGTTCATTCTCAACATGCTCAAATCGAAATGATTGAGATGCCATCGTAAAATGTAAAATAAATGAGTCAGATCGTTGCTCAACAGCAGGATCATCGGATACAGGAAGTGAATCCAAGTTAAGAAATCCAATGACCAATGGAATCACAAATGGTTCCTTCGCACTACCATCAGCAGTAGGTGGTGTATTTTGTTGACAATGTAAAACCAACACCTTGGTTGAGACATCATACTCATATGTAACTTTTACTTTTGGAGTTCCTGCTTGGTCATACCACCGTTTAAACTGGGATAGGTCAATTCCACCAGCCCACTCCATTGAAGCCACAAATTCATCTGTGGTAACTGATTTTCCATCATTTGTATCAAAATAATGATCCATACCTTTTCTAAATGTATCTGGGCCTAAAAGTGTTTTAATCATTCCTATTACTTCAGCGCCTTTGTTATAAACAGTAGCAGTATAGAAGTTATTCATGGAGATATAAGAGTGGGGTCTGACAGGATGTGCCATGGGACCGGCATCTTCAGAAAATTGAGCTGTCTTTAAAAGATTCACCTCATTGATGCGTTGAACAGTTGATTCTGTCATATCTGAAGTGAAATGTTGGTCTCTAAAAACCGTTAACCCCTCTTTTAAACTTAGTTGAAACCAATTCTTTAAAGTCACCCTATTACCTGACCAATTATGAAAATACTCGTGCCCAATAACCCTCAGTATCATAATATATTCAGCATCGATGCTTGTATTGGGGTTTGCTAGCATTACTGCTGAATTAAACACATTTAACCCTTTATTTTCCATGGCCCCATAGTTAAAGTCGCTAACTCCAACTACGTTATATACATTTAGATCATATTCACGACCATAGGTTTCCTCATCCCACTTCATGGCTCTTTTAAGTGCTTCCATTGCAAAATCTGCTTGATCAAGCTTCCCTTTCTCAACAAAAATTCCTAAGCTCACTTCTTTTTCTGAGCACGTCGTAAATGAGTCCGACAGTTTATCAAAATTTCCAGCAACAATCGCAAATAAATAGCTAGGTTTTAATGTTGGATCAAACCAAGTTACATGTCGCTTACCATTTTCAAGCTCATCATTAACACAGTTACCGTTACTCAAAAGAACAGGATAGTTTTTCTCATCTGCAATTAGATGAGTTGTAAAACATGTTAAATTGTCTGGACGATCTATAAAATAAGTCATTCTTCGAAATCCATGTGATTCACATTGAGTACATAAGTTGTTTGAAGATTCGTATAATCCGGATAATGCTTTATTATCTTTTGGTGAAATTTCTACACATATTTGAAGTGTGAATGCATCAGGTACGTTTTTGATAATGACGCTAGCATCATCTACTTGATAGTGCTCATTTGTAAGCTCCTTATCATTAAGCACAATGGATTGTAATTTTAAATTTTCACCATCGAGTTTTAAGTCTTGAATATTTTCTGCAGTGTAAACCTCATTCCTTTCAACATTTAGAATGCTTGTAACAATTGTTTTACTCTTATCTAAGTCAAACGTAAGCTCCGCTTTTGGGATTTTAAATGGGTGTGGTTCATAGTTTTTCAATAGTATTGGTGTCATTGACATTTGATTTACTTCCTTCATGTAAGTTTAAATGTATGTGTTAATATATTATACTATAGCCTATAGGGGATTAAATGTGGATCTAGAACGTCAACTTTTTGAAGGTAAATTTGTGCTTCAAGGCTATGAGCCTGGTAAAATCATTGTAAACAAGAAAACATTTAACTTTCCCATCATTATTTCTCCAACATCAATTCATGACTTTTGGAAATTAAAAAAGATCAATACACTAGTAATTGATGATTTCGACGTACTCATCAAAATGAGCCCAGAACTGATTATTATTGGTACAGGCCCAAAACATGTAGTGCTGGATGAAAAACTCTTTGAAAACTGTTACGAAAAAAATATACCTGTTGAATGCATGGCCAGCGACAAGGCATGTCTGGTTTTACCAACACTCTTAAGTGAAAAAAGAAAAGTTGTAGCTGCTCTATTTGTTTAGGCTTCTTTACCTAATCGCTTTAAATTATTATGAATGATGTCTAAAACTTCATCAGACTCTTCAGTAAGCCCTAAAGCCTGGTAGTTTTTAGACATTAAATTCAGAGCATCTTCCTCGACGACAGATCCAGGGTATTGCTCTAATAATGCCTCACAGCGGTGAAGTGAACCAAGATGAGCCTTTCGGTCATAATCGTATTTTGCATCATATAAATTTTTCTTTGCAAGAAGATTTTTAATCTCTGTCATTTTAGATAAAATAGCACCACGTTGAGGGCTTGCAGGATCGTGTTTCAAGTACAGTGAAAAATTTTGAAATGCGTTATCAAGAAAAGCTGTATCTCTTAAATAGCCATCTCCAGATAACATGATATCCCAATTAGACCCTCTTTGGTTATATTGGCTCATTGCCAAAAGATATAGCATATTGGGATATTCACTATCTTTCGGGTATAAATGACAAAATTCCTTCAGATCATCCTCTGCCTCAACATATTCTTTAATATTGTAGTTAGCAATTGATTTGTACTTTAAGATAATTGAGTAATCAAGAAAGTTACTATTCTCCGATTGCAACTGGGTTAAATCGTCGATGATCAACTGATAATTCTCGTTTTTCACGAAGTTTTTAAGTTTTTCCAGTAAGACTTCATTTGAAGGGTATTTCTTTTCGATATCTGATTGAGCTGACAACAAGGATTTAGCGGCTTTCCGGCCTAATTGTTCTGCAGATCCAATAAGGGATTGTTTTACTGTAGATGCGAGGACTTCGTTGTCACACAAAGATAAACTATTCATACTAAATAGTATGGTAAAAATGAAGAATAAATAATGTCGTGTTGTCAAAATCATGTTCTACAGTATAATTAGATAATGGAAGAAAATAAAGATATTTCAATTCAACTTTTGTGCANTGACAAAGACCGTTTGGATATCATCATGTCCAACACTATTTCTGACTACTCTCGTGCTCATTTACAAGAGTGGATAAAGTCAGGNTACGTCTGTGTCAACCAAAAATGCATTCAAAAACCAAGTTTTAAAGTTGAAGCTGGAGACACTATTCAAATAAAAGCACCACAAAAGATGTATGTTGAGAATCAACCTGAAGATATCCCATTAAACATTGTATATCACGATGAGGACATCATCATTATCGACAAATCAAAAAATTTTGTAGTTCATCCTGGTGCTGGACAACCATCAAACACACTTTTGAATGCCTTACTTTATCAATTCCCTGNAAATAATTTATTACCCCGTGCNGGAATTGTTCATAGACTTGACAAAGATACAACTGGGCTGATGGTTGTTGCAAAAACACTTAAAGCACACACACATCTAACTCAGGCATTAAAATTACATGAGATTACACGAAAATACCAATGTATATGTTACGGTCAAATGATACAAAGTGGTGCTTTTGACAATTCAATTGGTCGACATGCTACTAATCGACTGAAGATGTCCGTTAGGATCGACGGACAACATGCCAAAACCAATTATAAAATTCTAAAAAGATTCAAACATTTCTCACATTTAGAACTCACACTCGAAACTGGACGTACGCATCAAATTAGAGTCCATTTATCACATCATAAACATGCCATTTTAGGTGATAAAACATATGGACAACAAAAATTCATTAAAAATGCACCTGAGATCAATGAGCTAATACAATCCATTTCCTCACAAGTATTACATGCAACTGAATTATCCTTATTTCATCCTACAAAACAAAAAGAAATGACATTTCAATCAAATTTACCTGAAGAGTTTATCAATGCACTTAACACCATTGAAACGTTTGATTAGTCAATCTTTTAAGAATCGGATTAATTTGGTACATATTGAAGTTGGTAATGTATATACAATACAGAATGTGAGTCCAAGTGAATTGGATCTTCTTACCGCAAACGGTCTAAATGTACTCAATCAAAATCATAGCAACGACTGTATTACTTGTATTGCTGACTTAAAAAAGAGTGCTGATGCAATACTTCAAAAAAGAGATCAAAAAAATTATATAGTAGCTATTAAGACTGCAGATTGTTTACCTCTCGTTGGGTGGAATAGTGAGTATATTTTTCTTGCACATGCGGGATGGAGAGGAATATTCTCAGACATCCTATCCAATATTCATAACATCATAGAACAAAAATTNAATNTATGGATTGGCCCATCCATTAGCCAAAACCATTATAAGGTTCAGAAAGATTTTGTATCTCTTTGGAAAACAAATCCTTTCTTTAAAGAATGTTATAATCCAATGGACTGTACATTTGATTTAAATAAAATGCTCTTACTTCAATCTAAAGAGATAATTCTAAATTATCAAAAAAGTGAGGTATGTACATTTCAGAATCAAGCATACGCATCGTNNAGACGAAACAAAACACAAAATAGAAACCTAACACTCTATTCTCCATTTGAGTTGATCTAAACAGTTGCATACGATAGGATGTGACTATGTTCAAAAAATTCCATCTTTATATCCTTTTACTTCTCTCCTCATCATACGCTATTGATATAGTGAGCACATCCCAACCGAATGATGTCATAGAACATTCATCAAAATCAGTGGTAAATATTACAGCCGTAGGTCAAACACCAATCTCAGCTTCAAATGACCCAACTCATATGCCCCCTTCAGATAAATTTGAATCACTTGGTTCAGGTGTCATCATAGATGCAAAAAACGGCCTCATCATTACAAATGAACATGTTATTGCGCATGCTAATTTAATTTTTGTCACATTACATGATGGTACTAAGCTTTATGCACACCTTGTTGGAAAAGACGCTGAAACTGATCTTGCTCTAATTGCTGTAAAACATCCAGACCTCNATGAAATCAAAATTGCTGATCCTTCNAAGCCACTTCATTTAGGAGAACAAGTAATTGCTGTTGGNAACCCATTTGGTCTTGATAACACCATAACCTCTGGTATTATTAGTGGTCTTAATCGTTCGATACCCCCTTCTGAAAATATGATACAAACAGATGCACCAATAAATCCTGGGAATTCTGGTGGTGCATTAGTCAACCAAAAAGGAGAACTAATCGGAATTTGTTCATCGATTACCACCTATTCAGGTGGAAATATTGGAATTGGATTTGCAGCACCACTTGAAATGATTATCCCGATTGTTAACCAGCTTAAACAATTTGGCAGTGTATCTAGGGCGCGAATTGGTTTAATGATCCAAGACCTCACCCCGCCGTTAATGCGAGCTCTTTCTGTCAGCCCTACAAATGGAATTTTAGTTTCTGATGTAGTACCAAGCTCGCCTGCTGCAAATGCAGACATTAAACCAGAAGACATAATTACTTCATTTAACGACACTAAGATTTCAACAAGTAATCAACTAAGAGCATTGGTAGGTACCGTAAAAAAAGGAAACAAGTTATCATTGACTTTGATCCGTGGAAAGGAAACACAAACAAAAACTGTAGAATTATCTGATCCTTCTGAAGCTAAACCTGTACTCTCAAACGGTATAGATGGTGCTGAACTTATTGAATATGAGCAATTGGACAACACTGGTATCATTAAAGGGTTATATGTAATCAATGTAAACGAAGGGTCGCCTGCGTTCTTAACTGGTTTATTACCTCAGGATTTAATACTTGAAATCGATCATCAACCAGTGAACTCACTTAAAAGCTTGATGGACCGATTGAAGAAACAATCTAATGGTGAATCGTTATTGAAAGTCCGGCGTCATAATCACTTTATATTTCTTGCTTTACGTTAACTTGATGCTCTAAATAGCATTTAAACAGTGATAACAAACCCATTCCATCAAGAATTCCTGAGCTGCCTCATTTGTTTTATTATTGGATAGTTGATACTCAACAATTTGATTATTTCTAGAAAATGAAACTTTATTCTCATCGGATGATAAAGTAATTTTGTCATCACCATTAAATACATTCCATTCAGGTAGCCATTGTAACATCCAATGATCTTTTTCATCTACTTGAAATGAAATAGAATGTTGAAGCTTTTTAATATCACTAAAAAATAATTTTGAGAAGCCCATATATTCTCTGTTATAAATCCATCCCTGCAACGCATCAACAATCAGATGATCGTCAAAAGTGGCATGATCGGTAAAAATTTTCACTTCAACATATGGAAAACCTGTTCGAAATGACAATGATAACTTCTGAGATTTACAGACGGGTTCTAACTTTTCAGCAACAGCACTTTCGCCTACTCCCAACACAAACCATGTATGTCGATATTTTGCACACGAAAAACCTTCTGATCTTAGCTGTGGAATAACCACTTTTTTTAACATTGGCATGCATTCTTTTGGTGGTCCTGGGAGAACAAAAATTGCCTTTTCTTTGAAACGTATATAAAAACCAAATGCGGTTCCAACATTATTTTCTATCAATTGTGCATTTTTTGGGAAAAAAGCTTGTTTTTTATTAATTGGCATACAGATTTTATTCCAATCCTGGTAAACTTTTTGAATAAACTCCCAAACGTGCTCATGGAACTCCAAAGGCATATTGGTTAGCTCAGAAATTGCTTGAGCTGTTAAATCATCAATTGTCGGCCCTAGACCACCTGTAAGGATAATTGCTTCATGTTGTTGCATCAACCATTCAATTGAGTGAATGATCTCTCCCAAATCATCACGCACCGATAAATGGGTTTTCACAATCATTCGATCGGATTCCAATAACGAAGCTATTTCCTGAGTGTTTCTATTTAGAATGTCACCACTTACAACTTCATCTCCAGTAGCAACTATTGCAATACGTTTCATAAACAGCCTTTAAGTTAATATATTGACAGAGTATGTGACCATGTTACCATAATATTGGCAATAATCGATATCAAAGAGAATGAAATGACAACAAACAACGAATTTTTACTGTCTAACACTCTGATGCGTGGCTCTATATTTCATCATGATGTATTGTGCGATAGCTCGATCTACGGCACTTTTACACCAAAATTCCATAATGAAACCGATGAATTTGAAGTAAAAGATGTACTTTATATCTTCATAGAAGTCATTACCATGTTACTGATTGAATTATACGATGTTTCCTTACAATGTATCGATTTTTTTCTTAGAACATTCTTTAATATTCAAAATGCTATCGTTTGTTATGAAATTTGTTGTTACTCTGAGCCAAATGCAAAAATGACTATTTCTAGAAATGTTCTTGAAAAAGATAATGTACTTTACTTTAGTAGTATTTATTACGGCACATATGATATTTGTGAAGATTACAAAAAAAAATTAGCCATCTATTATTTAATGATTGATTTATTTCAAGTACTATATGATATTTTCAAACTTTTAATACATACACTATTACTGCCTGCAAGAATATTTTTTGGTATTGTGTCTATCTGCTCAATATATTGTATCGATGCAACATATCAAGATAAAATTCCAAAACGCAACATAAGAGCACCCAAAACAAATGAACAAATTGTGGACGAAAGAAAATTAAATTCAGGCCTCTTCCAAGACTACTATCAAGGTCTGACAACAAAAGAGGAAGAGTTAAAAAGTCTCGTAGAAGAATCATCGTTAAGAAATTGACCTATTTTATTAAAAATTCAATAGATTGTTTATACACGTTTTCATCTATCTCGCAATGTACATCTTTTGCAAATCGATTTTTTTCAATTTTATCGACCACGTGACTCAGTGTTTTTTTATGTTCTTCAATCAAGGATTCAATGATTTCTCTTTGGTCACCCACAATGGTTTCACATTCTTTTTTTAGTCGTGAAGTTGTCTTTAATGTATCCTCTAATAAGAGCACCTTCTCCTGATAATGAATAAAATCTAACAATGCACTTTTGAGATAGCTATAACTTACTTGAGTAAGATAAAACGTCCAAAAATCCCATTTATTCTTCATTACTGCTAAATAATCTTTTAATTTTAGATTTAAGATAGGAATGGTATTTTCTGTGCTAATAATTGATCGTATATTTCTTAAATCTTTTATCCTATGAATATTGACCTTAGATTTTCCATCAACTGATCGTTGCTCATAGTGTTTTAATATATCGTTTAACTCTTGTTTGTACTCATGGACATTATACATTCTTTTTCCTCCTGAAGTTTATAGGTTTCTAAATTATCCCATAATGAAATGGACTGCCCATTGTGAAATGACAATTGATGAACAGTACGTTTCAATTGAGAACTTGCGTTAAAAAACTCTTTATTTTCAAAAAATAATACATGTAATTGGTCTAGTACTTTTTTAGGAAACAATTGATAATAAATCATTGCAACAATCAAGGGGTTTATTCTAATGTTTTGCAAGGATTGATTAAGCGCTGAATGAAGATCCTCAGCGATATGATTACACCAATACAATACTTCAGATTTACGTCGAACCAGTGCGTCTATAGTTTCATTAAATACCAAATCCCATGGCGTTGAAACATGATGACTTAACCAATAACTCAACCACTGCTCAATCTGATTATTACAAATCGCAAACTGAAATGATTCAGAAATTTCATTGTTAATATAAATAAAACTATTTGGGCATAGCGAATCCTTGGACTTTTGAAATATTTTATTGAAAAGTAATACCAAATCATAAATCGATAATTCGTGATTCATATTTCTTTGGAGCATTAATTGAAACATTTCTAATTTTGTATTAATTTTTACAAGATGAACATTTAACTCCTGTGGCCACGTCAAAATATTTAACTGATAAATTTGTGCTATTTTTTTTGCTTGAGAAATATTGTTTGCATGAAGTGTAAATGATGAAAAGTAATCAATTAATGTATCTTTAGCCTGAATGATCGACTTGCTTAAAATATCGTACGGAATGTTTTCTAAGGGTAAAGAGATCATATTTTGCATCACTTCTTTTTGTATTATTTTGGTTACAAGATTAATTAGAGAAAAATTATTTTCATAATGAAAGAAACATAAGACGTCATTCCAAATACATTTATCCAAGCATGATTCAAGTAAAATGTTCTTTAACATTCCTTTAAAGTGCAAGTCTAATTCATTTAACACAAATGCATCATCTTTTTTTAATGGAATAGAATACATTAATAATCGATCCACCCAAAACCAAATACCTAGTTGGAATAGATCAGAGTACCATAGCCATAATTCTGAAATTTCTGATTCATTGATATTGAAAAATAAATTGAACATATCACTATCTGAATAATTTCCATGGTATTCTTCTCGAGAAACATAAAAAATAATATCTTTATATACTTTCCAACGCATCAGAAGACTTCCTTTAGCTGCAGTTATACGATGCTTTAAATCAAGAATATCTTTGTGATTCACCTCCCTGCTCCATGGCCCTAAAGTATCTCCTCTCCAAAAAATGACACAAATTACTTTTTGAATAAAAATAAGCGTTTCATCAAAGTTGTCCGGATTATAGCTTGTAATGTATCGAACATTGTTAGTCATTAAAATTGTTAGATCAACTCGTTTAAGTAAGTGGTCTAATGAATCTAATTCATGATTTTTTGAAATTATACTTTGAATTAAACGATTAATTTTGTTGAATTCGAATAATTCAGCTTGATCTTGATGCCCTATAAAATCAAAATATGTCAATCTTACGGGGTCATTGAAAGCAATTTGACACATAGCATTAACTTTATGATTCATCCAATTAAGATATTCAGCACCATCCTTTAGGTCTAACCATAATCCCTTAAGTGAATCTTGATATTTCTTTTGTTTTAAATAGCTTAACCATTCAACGTCTAAATGGTAAAGTTCATCTGCAAATGCTTTGTCTAAATAGAATGACTTTCTATGAATGGATTTCAATAACTTATTAA
This sequence comes from Legionellales bacterium, assembly GCA_002691585.1. Taxonomy (GTDB): domain Bacteria; phylum Pseudomonadota; class Gammaproteobacteria; order Comchoanobacterales; family Comchoanobacteraceae. The sequence continues at coordinate 27,843 of NZIM01000080.1, read as the reverse complement.
ATCCTTCTTTTTTGCTTCCTTGAAAAAACCATAGTTTATTTTTATCAGCCTCTATTTTTGATACTACGTATTCAAATAATTCATTTAACTCATTATAGGATCTGTAAAGCTGTATTATTTTGGGAGATGATTCATTTAGAATCTTTGTAACTCTATTGGATTGAATGATACACCCTAGAATTTTCCATTGTATTTTATTCGAACATATTTTAAATGTATCCTTTAATTGTAAATCAAAAAAAACAGGGTTTTTATTTATAATTTGACCATTAGTGACCTCAAAACAAATGCTTCTATTTTCTAGTGGTATTTGTAAATTAATGGTATAAGACAATAAGTGGGAACTTTCTCTTAAGCGCTTTTCGTCACATATCGGATCATCGAATAGATTGTAAGATAAACTAATTTCATAGATCCTATTCGTTAAAAAACTTTCAACCATTGAAATCTGATGACTAATTTGAGCTAATTCAATTTCAGCAAATGAATCAATGTTATATTGAACCATCAACTTCTTAATGTATCTGAAAGTATTAAGCTGATGGAGAAGATGATGATTTTCTTTTTTATCAAAAAAAACCTCAGTCCAGCACTTTTTTACTAACGTAACTAGATCCTCTTTTGAATGCATGAAACAAAATGCAAAAATGCGAAGCCATAGTTTAATAAATATTTGTACGATTCGGTTCATTGTATCCCCTATTTTTGATCACTTTAAATAGGATGAAAACAATAAACAATATCGTTAAATGAACATTTTTTCTTTTTTCACTTGATATATAAGATAGCAACTAATGAACAAAGTTATAAGTTGCATTAAAGGACAGACTAATAGACCCATTTGTATATCAAACATCGGCGCATGAAAAAATGATATTTTGAAATTGCTGTCCATTACGATGGATATCCACAATTGTATGAATGGCATTAAAAAATACATTATTCCGTTTATAAAACCTATTGCCAACTCGTTTGGATAATCTCTTGAAACAACAATTGTAAATGCGACCATACCAACACTACAACAAAAACCTAAAAACAACATCATTAAATCCAAGCTCCAAAGTGGCTGGTTAGGGAACAATACCATCAAAAATAAAAGCGGAATAGATACTACGTTTGTCAAAATAAAAAGACCATTAGAGTTTTGTTTCTTTGGCTCTAATGAACTAACGTAAATATTCCCGATGACAATCCCAACAGCCATCCATTGTGTTTGAAGAATGGCCTCCCCTAATGAGATATTTCGTCCAATGGATAAAAAAGCTGGCCACCATAATCCATAAATGATCGGCATTAATAAAAATAACGAGCCTCCAAGTAAACTTCTACCAACCAACTCTTTGTCTTTTCCCATTGTTTTTAGGAACCTTAAAATAGGTAATTGAAGGTTGTTGGGTTTAGAGGCTTTGAATTGATCACCTTTAAGGCCATAGAACGACACAACAGCCATGATTAGAGCACTCACACCGTAACCAAACATTATATTTTTCCAGCTGAGAATGTGAAAAGAAACTAAGGAGTAATTAAAAAATATCTCAGAAACCATTATAACGGTCTCGGAAAAAATAAGTAATGCGCCAAAAATATGAATTGGCATCGTTTGTCGGGTAATGGTTGTGTAGGATACAAAAAAACCACTTACGAATGTTCCAAGCAACAATCTAGAGATGAGAAAAACGATTATAGAGGAGCTATTGACTACCGAAAAGGAAATAACTGCAAAAAAGAAAAAACTAGCAACTAAAAACCTTCTTACACCAACTTTCATAATCAATGAACCTGCTGGTATTTGTAAAACACCATGACATAAAAGAGATATGGATAATATAAGTCCAGCAGCCCCATGACCTATTCCAAAATCATTTGCCATGTCTAAAATAAAACAGGACGAAACCATATTAAAACTGTATTGAAAAACAACACATAATAATCCTATACACCAATGCAATAATTTACGATTATCTATTTGCACTCTTCTACATCTCCAACGCAGTAAAACTAATTAATACAACATAATTTTAGCAATCTCAACCTTAAGAAAACATTAAAATAAATAATTTGACATTAAAAAGTTTAAACATAATACTTGGGTTATGTTTAGGACAATCAAGTTAATATATTTAATAGTCGTTTCAGCGTGTATCGCAGAAGACATTATAGTACTAAATCCTGATCAAGTATCGCCTGAAATAGTACTTGTTAAGGAAAACCGAGTAACTCTATCAATTGAGAGTAATCGCTCAACTGGGTACCAATGGTTAATCATTGATCAATCTGATTCCGTTCACGTTGATTCTATGGAATATATTAATGATGAAAGCCATAACAAAGCAGTTGGTTCAGCAGGCTATGAGAAGATTACGATTAGTTTAAAACCTGAAAACAATTGGAAGAGTGGTCATATCATCTTAAAATATACTAGACCGTGGGCACCAGATGAGTTAGGTGAAAAAGTTACCGTTAATTTTAAGCCTAGCCCCTGAACAAAGAAAAAAACCGAATTGATGGATATTGATCTGTCACCATATATATTCCGTAACAAAACACATGAAGGAACCATTCGTAATAATTCTTCACGAATGTGAAACATATTCTAGGTTGGCGACCTGTAATTAAAATAGACAGCCACGAAAAAATCAATACAGCAAATAATACAATCATTAATGCCATAAGTAATAATAAATGAGGTAAAATGAAAAACCATTTGTATAACGGTTTATAAGGATTCAAAGGCGTTAGTGGACTCAGTTTAAATGTGACACTTGAGGGCTTTGAAAATGCTGGGTATTCATCCGTAATTAGAAATAGGAAAGCTATAAATTTCATATGATATTTTAAATAACCCTCTAAATATTCAAAAATAAATACAGGATATTCTTTAAAAACCAAAATACTAAATACTAAGACTGGAATGATGTATTCAAAGCTAAGTGAAAATAGACAATCAATCAATCCAAATGGAATAAAGGTTATTAATCTAAATAAACACTGAAGACGTGGCCTTTTATCATTTAATTTTTTTAGTTCGAACGAAAAGATTTGGTCCATCATATGCAATCACTCCTACAGATACACTATATAGCATATGTTCAAATAATTAAAATGGCTTATTTCTGGTTAATGTAGTGATCGTAGAATTTTTCTTGATGGAAGATCCAAGACTGCATTCGCGAGATCGTGCGCTTAGGAATTTTTCGTTGCTCTAGTATATGACTTAAGTTTCCCTTGTACGTCATAAATACGCATTTATTTTGATCATAAAGCACATCAACTAATCGTGTCCAATTTGCAATGAGGTTTTTGTTATTTGCGATTTCAGTAACACCTTCAATGAATATATACTCAAAATCTTGTGACCATTTCATATAATCATGACGCCACATTGGCGGCGTAATGGCTGTTAAAAAATCAAGCCATATAATATCTTTATTCGATGATTTTAAGGGAAGTTGTCCCTCCTCAAGTTTTGAAGAAGATACTACTTTACTGATCTCATGTAAAAAATGAACCCGCTTAAATGTCCCTGCTGCTAAATGTCCTTTTTTACGAAAATCGAATGATTGGGATAAATTTAGAATCAATGCTTTCTTAGAAACCAAATCAATTAAATCTAAGATATGATTTCTTCCAAGACCATCTTTATAAATATCATTAGGCGCAACATTTGTAGTTAGCAAAACATATATTTTATTTTTCATAAATAGTGGGATCAATGTTTGCCAAATAATAGCTTGAGTAATATCCTCAATTGCCCACTCATCAATACATACTAGAGAGCCTTTTTTAAATGTCTCATTCACATAATCTTCCCAAGTATAATGACGACTTATTTTACTCATTGTAAGGACAGAGGCTTTTGCAACCCAATCACTGTAATGAAAACGTTCTTTAGGCCCCTTATATGATTTATATACTAAATCCATACATAATGTCTTGCCGGATCCAACAGTACCCCACATGTAAATTAAAGGACATCTCGGAATAAACCAAGTATTAAAATAAGAATCTAAGGTTTGAATGATTTGGCGCTGAGGGAGGTTATCAACTAATTGATTGGATAAGACTAAATTGTCATATGAATCAACCAATTTCATCGTTATGAATGAACTCTTGTGAGTGGCATGTGTTAATGAAGCTTGCTAGGTAAAACCAGCAACTGACAATTTGTGTCACTAACATAAATGTCATCGATACGTTTTGATATACCACTGACATATCAAAAATTAGAGTTATTCCGTAGAAAACAGTAAAGACTATAGAAATTTTCCCAAATTGATTCGCTTTTGAAATGATGTTGTATTTTAACCAAAGAAGCCAAGCAGCACTACCGATCAAAAAATAACGACACACCATAAACCACCACACAACAGGATTTATTAGATTGTGCACGTAAAAATAGCTCATTACTGCCATCACTACTAAAAAATCCGCAGTTGGATCCAAGATACACCCTAGCCTAGACACCATATTATTTCTTCTGGCTAAATATCCATCCACCATGTCTGATAATATACCAAAAATAATTAACGGGTAAATCCATACGCTTTTATGTTGAATTGCAATTACAATTGGGAATGCTGATAGCGCCCTGAGAAAAGTAATGAAGTTAGCTGATGTATAAATAATCTCTCTAGGTTCTAAGATTCCTCTCATAACTTAGGAGATTTTTGTTCAATAATTTCAATTGCCTCTTCAACACTGTCAACCATTTGGAGTGTTTTAAAATCGTTTTGTTTTATCAAACCTTTTTCTAACAACTGGTTGCTAATCAAATCTAAGATAGGCTCCCAAAATTCTTTATTCAGTAATATGATTGGAATTTTTGGAAGTTTATTTGTCATGATTAGTGTTGCCATTTCAAACAATTCATCAAGAGTACCAAACCCACCTGGTAGTGCAATAAATGCCTTCGCTTTATACGTAAAGATCATTTTTCTAACAAAAAAGTAACGCGTTGAATGCCTTACGTGTAAATATCGATTACTGTTTTCTCTAATAAATGGCATACAGCATCCATAAGAGGATTCTTTTCGAACAGTATAAGCTCCCTTATTTACTGCCTCCATTAAACCTGGCCCACCGCCTGTCATTACATATAATCCTGCGTGGGCGATTTTTTCTCCAAGTTCTACACCTTGTTTATAATACGCATGCTTACTAGTGAGTTTCGCACTTCCATACACTGTGATGTATGGGCGAGTTTTACGGAACTTAAATAATGCCTTCCAAACCGAAATACCACAATAGAATGACTTAAATATATTTACTAACACTTTACCTACTTACCTTTATTTGTTAGTATTAATAGTAAATCTTTTGAGTACACTTTGGAAGTAAATACTAAAAATATCGTATTATTCTCACAAAAGCGGGAATACATTTGGTCATTCCTGATAGGGCTTTGTTGCGGCACTCCGTACATTCTAACTGCGTCCACCTTGAAGGCATGGTTCACCAATTCGAACGTTTCTATTGTCGTAATTGGCTGGCTTAGTTTAGTTAATATCTCCTATCTTCTTAAATTTATATGGGGTCCCTTCTTTGACCATTTCGTTCCTCCTGGATATAAATCCATCAAAGGGTGGGCAATAATAGCTCATTTTTCTATGGGTATAATGCTGTATGTACTTGGACACTTTGATCCATTGTCTCAAACTAAGCAGACGATTTTCGTTGCATGCATCGTAGCGTTCTTTGGCTCATGTATCACGTTAGCTTTAGATGGTTATTGGGTGCGATTTATCAAAGGCAAACAAATCAATACATTTGCCGGTTTCACTGAAGTTGGGTATCGCCTTGGAAAAATCATTACTGGGGGATTTACGCTCATTCTAGCTGATCATTTCAGTTGGTACTTCGTGTATACAATCTCAAGTATTATCATCACGTTACTTGGAATTGTCATGTGTTTTGCACCACATATCGATCACGTCAATGACTCCGAAGATTTAAACTATATTTCGACGATGAAAAAATCCTGGTACCACATCAAGCAACACGGCCATTGGGTCCTTATACTCTTTTTAATATTAGTCAAGGTAAACGAAGCACTTGAGCATAATTTACTACCAGTATTTATGTTGAGATTTTTAGCCCTATCTCTTACCAATGTAGGTGTTATCACTAAAGTCATTGGAATTATTGCCAATCTCATAGGACTTGCAATTGCGCTTCGCTTAATTCAGATGCTTCATTATAAACATACCTTAATCATTGGCTTATTAATTCATGCATCATCCGCATTATTGTATTTATGGCTATGCTACACGCCGCTCCCAAACGTACCTTTCATTGTATTGATTACTTTAATCGATAATATTTCAAGAGGCATTATCACCACGACATTGTTCGCATTCTACGCTTCACAAGTTAATGAGAATTTAAGCGCCACGCAGCTTTCACTATTCTCATTACTCACCGGAACAAGCGGAATATTTTTTGCTCCCATTGCAGGCTATATTGTCGATAATTTTGGCTGGGAAACTCTTTTCTTCACAAGTGCAATCATTACCATTCCATCCATGGCACTGCTAACACAATTAGATAGAAATTTAACAATAAGAATTAAACCACCATCTCATGCAGGCTTTGCAACAGAAAATCGCTAGACTCAATCAAATAGCTCATCTAAACTTTTTTCAATTAACTCCATAGATTCAGATAATTTCTTAAATTGATTTTTAAACTTATCTGCATGAACCATGGTTTGATTGCTTTCAATTCTTGATTCCTGATGTGTAGCATGATCAGATTTCACTGAGAAATCATAACCCTGATAACTAATGTTTTCTGTATCTAAATAATTTTCTAAGTTAAATTGAGCCTTAACAAATTTTTCTAACGCTATTTTTTCAACCCATCCAACTTTACCTGACTCATTATCTTTTACTTTAATGTATTCACCTGTTAATACCGTAATCTTTTTTGGGGTAATTGTTCCAAGATTCTTAGCATTTTGACTAGGACCATCATAGAGCACTAGTTCTGCAAAAGAGACACCCATGGAAAGGTAACTTAAAATGAATAAACGAATTTTTGACATGCTAATCCTCCAATATATGTCGTATATTCCTTTTCATGAAATATAATGATTCATCATAAGATAAATAGTACAAGATTTAAAGTATATCGCCTGGTTGTTTAATGTACTTCGCAAGGAATTAATTCGTCATAAATCGACTGATGGTGAATGAGTGTTTTAAAGGTATGGTGGTAATTCAACGGTAATTGGCCAATACGACATAAATCAATTGTCATGATTCTAAAAGCCAGTTGATGTAAAGATTTACTTGAATGTTTTTCATAAATCAACATCATGTCTTTTGATTTTTGTGGCCACCAACGCAGTTTTTTATTTATGTCGGATTGTGGCATTTTTAAATTTTTGTAAAAATCAAAGCTCACAAGTTCATCAACATAATACCTTAGTGCGAAAAAGCTCTTATCAATTTGAGCATCATTAAGAAAATGGTTCACATTCAGTCCTTTTAACCATGCTGCAGCCCATTGGTAGTGATGCTGGGTTGGTTCATTGGCAACAGTATCAATACGATCAACCGTACCCCCTTCAGGAAAAAGTAATTTCCAACGATCCAAGTAACTTTTTAAACGGTCAACTCTGAATCCCGATTGCATCAAAGCCTGCTTGGAAATGTCAGACGGCACATTTAATTTACAACTTTGACATGCTTGACGCCACCACTGACCTACTTGCTGAGTAGTCAATGGCCAAATATGAAATAACGCAATATCAGGATTCTGGAATAGTTGGTTTTTTTTCTGATCCGTTGATAATTTTGGACTAAATATTACCATCTTTGTTAAGAGCTCACGATTGTTCATCATCCATTCAAGGATGCTTTTAATCATAGCTTTAGAGCAAATAAGCCAAAGAGTTTCATCCAGCCCAAAAAGATCATTTGAACACAAAGATTCTCTCAATAGAGAAAGATCTTTTTGGGTGGCAATCTGAAGGCGTTTAACCTTTGAGCCTGACTGAACGATCATTGCTTGTAGTCGCGCATCGACGTCCATCACACCGTCGTCATCTCCAGCAATCCAATAGATTTTGTACTTCCATTGTGAGAATACATTAAAATAATTGGCAAAAGAGATTTGCATGAATGAACTTAACTGCCTAAAAGTCCCATTGATTCCACTTGATCATGCTCTTTTTTAAGTTCATCAAATGTGAGTTCTAAATACTTTTTTGATTGATCATCAATTGGCCACTGATCTTGCACAGTAATCTTCCCATTCACTGAAATGCATGGGTATGACACGATCAGTCCAGGATGAGCACCGTATTCTCCATTTGAAATCACACCTAGTGAGAAGGCCTCACCTGTTGAATGATCAACACATCGTATGGTTTCGCAAATCGCATTAGCTGCAGATGCTGCACTTGAAGCACCTCGGGTTTTTATGACTGTCGCCCCTCTTTTTTGAATCGTTGGCACGAATTCACTTTTAAACCACTCTAAATCATTGATGACATCCGTGGCTTTCTTTCCATCTATCTCTGCTAATGGGTATGCTGGAAATTGAGTTGCGGAATGATTACCAAAAATGATCATATCAGAAATATCACTGACTGGAATGTTTGCTTTAATGGCTAATTGTGCTTCAGCGCGTAACTGATCTAACATGGTCAATGCAAAAAACTGCTCATCAGGAATATTAGGAGCATGTTTAGAAGCAATTAACGCATTGGTATTGCATGGATTACCAATGACAAGTACTTTCACTGTTGGCCTTGCATGTTCATTGATCATTTCACCTTGTTTTTTAAATATTGCACCATTTAGCTTTAAAAGATCTGAACGTTCCATCCCCTCTTTTCTTGGCATTGAACCGACCAATAAAGCCCAATCAACATTTTTAAAACCCTCTGCTAAATCGGTTGTAATCATTACAGAGTCAAGATTCTTAAAGCCACAATCTTCTACTTCCATTTTCAAAGCTTCCAATGCATTTTGACAATTTGGTAAATCGATCAGGTGAAGACGAATGGTATCCTCTTTTAAAACATGCATTAGCTGAAACGTGAGCGCATATCCTATTTGTCCGCTAGCACCCGTAATCGCAATTGTTTTTTTCATAAATAATTCCTTTGTTAAAAAATATCTTAAACTGTGTATAAGCGCTATAATTATATCGTTAAACGAAGATAGGTTTCAAATATTGATGCACCGAAAAGTTCAAGTAATCTTGTATGTAGAAACAACAATGCAATGGCTGATACTACAAGTGAGCCCTTCAAGAGGTGGTTTTTGGCAAAATATTACTGGTTCTGTAGAGCATCATGAGTCTTTTTTACACGCAGCTAGCCGGGAATTATTTGAGGAAACAGGAATACACATTCCAAGTAACTTGTTAATCGATATTTGTTTTACTGTGTATTACGATCACCCTCGACTCAAACAGGTTCAAGAACGTTGTTTTCTAGTCAAACTTTCAGACGTTCCAGAACTGACTTTAAGTGAAGAACATCAAGATTATAAATGGATCAATACCTCTGATTTGACCCGTCAACCTTTTGCATTTGAATCTAATTTAAAAGCAACTATGCAAGCAATTAAATTTTTAGATTAATTTAAACGTCAAATAAGGGATTTTAGACTATATTCAAATCATGTCTTTTCGTAAATACAGTGGTTTAATAATTGGTCTCACACTCCTTGTAACCATTATTGCATGTTATTTTAATCAACGTGTTAAGTTTGATGTATCTGTTGATGCGTTAGCACTTACTCAAGATTTAAATTCTGGCTCCTATCAACTTGCACGAAAATATTTTGGTGAAGATGAATCCATTGCTGTATTAGTTGAAAACCACGACCCTTTCCAAAACATTGACGAGATTTCAAAACTTCAACAACAATTACTTAAAATACCAACGATTATTGAAGCAGATAGCTTTATTAATGTTCCTTTATTATTTAGTCCGCCTATCTATCTATTAGAATTAAATTTACCACTACCAAACTTCACATCTGAAACAACTGATAAGACTATGGCTAAAAAAGAATTTGTGAACAACCCCTATTACCACAAAATGATCATGAGCACAGATTACCGAATCAGTACCATTGTCTTAGAACTCATGCCACAATCCAAAATCAACAGAAGTATTTTTAAACGAAAAGGAGAGTTGGAGTTACAGAAAATAAAAAATGGTTTATCACAATCCCAACAAGAAGAATTACATGATCTAAAAATAAAAACTCAAAAGCTCACTCAGAAAAGAAATCATATTGTGGCTGATACTATAGAACAAGTGCGAACTGTGACACATCAATTCAAACACCTGGGAAAAATATTTTTAGTTGGTATCCCTGTAGTTACTCAGGATATTTTAAATTTCATGCTTGAGGACTTATTGTACCTTGGGAGTTTATCGTTCTTATCAATGTTGTTGGTGTTAATTGTAATATTTAAAAAACTAAAACCCATTTTCATTGTAATGAGCACAGGTATCATTAGTGTCATTTGGGCAACTGGAGTCATTGGACTCAATAATAGACATTTAACGATTGTTAGTTCTAATTTCCCACCGCTTCTATTTATCATCGGATTAAGTATGTCCTTATATGTCATGATGCGATATTTTGAAATTCAATCCGAACAACCATCTGAAAACTCGACGGCTGTTTTTGAAACTGTAAAAAAAGTCATAGAACCCTGTGGGTATTCTGCATTAACCACTATTGTTGGCTTTGTATCATTACTAATTAGTGACATTAGTCCAATTGTAGATTTTGGCTTTATCATGTCATTAGGACTTTTGATTACATTTATTCTCTGCTTTGTTTTCATCCCAAGCTGCATTATTATTTTAAATCCGCAAACCACGTTAAAACTTAAAACACCCGGAAAATGGTGTTACACACTATTAAATATGAATGATCATTATCGAAGACATATTATTTTAGCGTTCCTGACACTATTAGTAATATTTTCATTTGGGATTTTTCACTTAAAAGTAGAAAATCGTTTCATTGACTATTTCAAACCCCATACAAATATCGTGAAAGGACTTCTCATTGTTGATCAAAAATTAGCAGGAAGTACGACCCTTGAAGTACTTTTAGAGTCCAATCAACCAAATTATTGGATCTCAGATGAAGGACGAACTGAAATCAAAGACATTCATGTATGGTTAGAAGCACAACCAGAGATTCAAAAAGTGATGTCTTTTCATACATTCGATTCGACCATGGAAAAAATTAATCGTAACCCACTGAAGTTACCAATGATGAAAATGATACTTAATCATATGAGTGATGATAACGAAAGAGTATTGGTTGAACCATATCTTGCCAATAATCAACAATTTGCTAGGTTAGTAGCATATATTGCGGATTCCAATCAGGCATTGGATCGTAATGCATTAATTAAAAGAATTGAATCTAAACTGAATACACTTGAAAATAAGACAATAAAAAGCAACGTAACGGGGGTTTATTGGTTATATAACAATGTGCTTCAAAGTTTATTTGATTCTCAAATTAAAACAATCATCATGGTATATTACTGTATTGGCTTAATGCTGCTGATTTTATTCAGAAGCTGGAAAATCACGTTACTGATATTATACCCTAACTTCATTCCTGTGACTGTTGTTTTGGGATTACTCGGCTGGTTAAACATACCTTTAGATTTTATGACCATTACAATTGCAGCAATCAGCGTGGGTTTATCAGTTGATTTTGCAATTCAATTCATTTATCGCCTGAGAGAGGAGCTTAATAAGAAAAGAACTTTGGATGATGCCTTAATCAATACATATAATAGTGTTGGAAGAGCCATACTTACTACGACAATTACTACAAGCATTGGGTTTATATTGTTTATATTTTCTAACTTTAATCCATTACTTTATTTTGGATGTCTAACAAGTCTAGCTATTTTACTTGCAGGTGCTGCCACTTTAACACTCATTCCGTGTATTATAAAAACCTTTGGTACTAAATTGCTAACTTAAAGGAAATTCTCCAAAATCGACCTAGTCCTTGAGATACAAATTGGGGATCCTTAATACCAACTACTGCACCACTTCCTGAGTCTCCTAATTCTGAGAACTGCACCATTGCCGGGCTTGGTGCCTGTCCATATGAACCGTCTGTATAATAGTGTTTATCGAATACATTATCGATTCTAAAAAAGGCATGTAGGTTTCTATTTGGTTTCCAGGTTACTCCAAGGTTGAGTAACCCGAACCCAGGAACATCACCTAATGTAAATGTTCCAGAGTCATCTGCATAATTATAAGTGCCATGATTACCATTAAAGTTTCCATAATACTCACTTGAACCAACACCGATTATTCCACCAAAAAAAGAAAAAGTTTTTGACCAGTCGTAAATGGATGTAAGACGAATGGAATGATTTGGAACACCTGGCATTGGATCTCCAGAAGAAACACTTTGATTGGTCCCAATATCATAAACAGCAGGAACGGTAAAATCAGATTGAAACGATGCATTAAGGTAGCGATATGCCAATGTTGTATTGAATCGATCAGTGACAACATTCACTCTGGCATTCAATCCATAATTCTGAGTTTGATCGATATTTTTACTGAAGCCTTTCATCCAATCGGTTGGTATAAGCACGATGTCATTATTAAGATGATTAAAATGGGTATCTACGGTCCATCTTAAATTAATGTTATCTACGTATTGGTGTCCTTTAGTTCCAATATTAATTCCAGTTGTAACGGTCTGTGATAAATCGCCGTCTTTATAAAATGTTTTTGGCCAATAACATGCGTTGTTTTCATCTGAACAATAAAGTGCTAACAATGATGGAGGTTGATTTAATTGAAAAAGATGTGCATAAACATCATTTCGTTCATCTACGTGATAGATCAGTGCAGCACTGGGGTTTAAACGTGCAAATTGATGGTTTGAATTAATCAATCCAGAGGTTAATGACAATTGACTTTGGTTATCTACGTCATAAGTGGTGCCTTTTATATTAGCGGAGAAAAATGCATCTGTTTTAGGATTTACTTGATTTTGATACACTCCAAAAAGTGAAAACATTAATGCCTCTGTTTGCAAATCAACAGGAGTGAGAGGGTCAAGTACAGCGGCTGATGTATTGGTTGCTTTTGTACCGTCTATTTGAACTTCCTGACCAGAGTTCGTTAACACTGTTGCAACTCGCTTATCAGTCAATGATGCTAACTGAGATGTTCCAGTGTAATCTGTCTGATTGAAAGAGCCTGTAAATCCAACCAACCATTGTGTGTGATTTGAAAACTGCTGGTATTGGAGGGATTGATCCAATACTGAACTTTTTTCATCTGCATTCATTAGGCTTGCAAACGTTCGTGGACTACCAACATTTGCACGGGTGATAGTATTTAGATTTTGATCTACCAGCGCTTTATCATTCAAACATATGGTATTGTCGGGGAAATCGCCCGAAGTACATGTCTTAATATTCAGTGGATGCGCTTGTTTTTTATGAAAATCAAGATATTGATATTGTGATGTCGAGGTAAGGTAACGGTGATCATTGGCAGAGTGTTGCCATGTCATTTGAATGCGATGAATTGTATCCTCACTATCACTGGGAGCGACGTAAAATTGATTGGGGTGAGCATCATTTAACTCAATCGGAATACTGTAATTAAAGTCGGATTGTTGAGTACGAAGCTGAGCATTTACCTCAATAATATTATCCGGAGTGGTATGGGTATAATTTATCTGACCATCGGCAGTATCACCGCTAAAATTATAACGTTCTCCGTCATTAACCTCACGAAAAAATTGAAAAGATAGCCCTTTGTCTTGTTTTCCTATTCGACTCTGATATAAAAAATATCGATCGCCATCACTTGCATACCCTGTAAAATACTGTTGATATAAATTCGATAAAGCATTATCTCTCATTAGTCGCAGTACGCCCTTAGAAAATGGAAAAAGTGTAGAACCAGGCATCCACATGACATCCCAATGACCAAAACGTACTACAGATTGTGTTAATGGGGATAAACGGATTGGATCATAATATTGAAAATGATTCGCATATAAACCCCATTTTTGATGGTTACTAAAATGATCGTAGGATCCTGATCCGTCATAAGCGATGGATTGATATATACTGGATATATGTCGAATCACGACAGACGGGTCAGAATCCTGTAAAACGTCCTCTAACGTATCGTAATGAGCTTCTGTGTATTGATTTCTGAAAGCAGATTGATAAGTTAAGTCCTCGCTTAGTCCAATTCCAGGAAGCGGCGTTAGAGGTTGAGGGCCAAAAAAATCATTGCCTGCAAAAGATGAGACGCAAAAAGACAGGAGCGTCACAAAAAAGACATATATTATTTTCAAAAATCTATTCACCTTAATTTATGTATTTTGCTAAATCTACTGAATTAATGTTAGGTAAATCAGGAATTTCAGGCATATTAGGTAGCTTATTGTTTAAGATAGGCTGTGACAATGCAAGAATGATGGTGTTCACTTGACGAAAATGACCCGCAAGCTTTGATCCTTTTGTAAAACCTTTATCAATATCAAAAAACTCTAAAGCCAAAATGAGTAAGCCGGCCAATAAGCACCCTCTTACAAACCCAATGACCATTCCTAAAAAACGATCAAATGGACCTAAACCAATCATGGACACAAACGTTTTGAGGATTAGCCCAGTAATTTTAGCAATGATTAGAATACCTAAAAACACCAAAAATGAGGTAATGACCATCCTGACATTTGATTGAGGTATGGATGATTTTAGTAAAAAATCAATTTTATCCGAATGTTTTAACATGACCCAAAATGCTAGGACCCATCCAAACATTGACGTAGCTTCACTACAAAAGCCCCTCATGAATCCGGTCACACCAGAGAGTAAGATTATTACAGTGATGATCCAATCAAATGATGTAAACTGCTCAAACATTTTGATTTTGCTCCAAACGCATTACGAAACCATTTACACCAAAGTCCTGATGAAGTTTTGAATTCAGATCTTCTGCTGCTTGTCTAGAAATAAGCTCTCCAACCCAAACCCGCCATAATTTACCCTGTTTAGTATCAAAAGCACGTGTTTGAACTGTAAAACCCTTATTTTTCAGCTGGTCAATGGTCTTTTGGATATTGATTAAACTTTTAAAACTGCCAATCTGTACAGCCCACAAGCTGGATTTTTGAGGAATAACCATGCTCATTTTGGAAACAATCGGTTTCATTTGCTTCACTGCAGGGTCTAAATGAGGTGGAACCATGGAGGTATGAGTCAGAATTGGTTGATTTATGCTGTCATTCATGAATATGAGCTTTGGAACAGCTAAGGAAGCCAACAAAATTGATAACAATATGACCAGCCACTGTCTAACTACACTTGATAACATGTCCCCTCTCCTTAAACAATGATCGCACATGACCTACAAGCTTGAAACATCCAAACACAAGGGTTGGTTGTGCCATTGTCCAGACTCTTTCTTTAACCTCATCAAAAGAGATAAGTTCATAATGAACGCAAGATGCTAGATTTGCAATAAAAACCTGTTTTGATACAAATGCATTATCGTCCATTTCAACAAAAATAATGTTTTGAGCATATTGGTTTAAGTTTGATAATACCTCTTTAATGGTTTTATTTTTTTTAAAAGCAACCATCATTGTGGTATTGCTCGAGGGATATGGCCATTGTTTTAAAAGATTTTTTATAGCAGCTTCATTATGTGCAACGTCAATGATCATTGGTGGCTCACCCTGTACCCTTTCAAATCGGCCTGGTACTTGTAATTCACATAGAGTCTTCTGTATTAAATCATTGGGTACTGGCAAGAGGCTTTGGGTGAGCTCTAATGTCTTACATACGGCTCCTAATACTTGAGGGTGAATAGTACATTGAGTAAAAGATAAGGACGTATCTCCTAGGTACTGATGACTCTTTTGATTTGAAACCACTTTAAATGATTGGTTTATTACATACTTCATTGCACCTGTTTGATCCAATGCCTTAATCATACAATCCGTTAAATCGGTTTCTGCAATGACAGCAGCTTTATTTTCTCGCAGGATGCCGAACTTCTCTATGGCAATTGAATCTCGATCATTACCCAAGTATTCCTGATGGTCTAAATCAATACTTGTAATGATGGAATGCGATAGAGGTAAAGCGTTGACAGCATCCAACCTACCCCCTAAACCAACTTCAAAAATCATGACATCCAATGAAGCTTCACAAAATATTTGCCATGCAGTGACACATAATAATTCAAAGTAACTTAATCCTAGATCACGCCCTAACGCATTGATTCTTTCAAAATGCTCAAGAATGAGATCGTCATCCACACACTCAGTATTAATTCTAAATCGCTCATTCACTTTTAAAAGGTGTGGCGAAATGAAGCTACCAACTCTAAACCCTGCCTTTGAATAAATTGACACCAAGGCTTCAACACAACTGCCCTTACCATTAGTACCCCCAACTGCGATTACGGGACAAGACGGTGACCCCTGATAACGATCCAGATACGCATTCATACGCTCTAAACCAGGTTTAATACCAGATTCTTGAAGTTTAAGGACGTGGCTTAACCATTGATCAATGGTCATAATGCGTTAATTTTTGAAGGATCCTTGAAATGACGTTAGGTAATGCTTTGCGTTCAACGATTAAATCAATGTGCCCTTGTTTTAATAGAAACTCACTGCGTTGAAATCCTTTGGGTAATTTTTGTTTCACGGTTTGTTCAATGACTCGTGGACCTGTAAAACCTATCAGTGCACCGGGTTCTGCAATAATGACATCCCCTAACATGGATAATGATGCAGCAACACCCCCTGTGGTTGGATGGGTTAGTACACTAATGTATGGTAGATGGTTAGCAGATAACTTTTGTAAAACTGCTGCCGTCTTACCCATTTGTAACAATGAAAAAACACCTTCTTGCATTCTTGCTCCACCGGAGGCAGAAAAACATATGAAAGGAACACGTTGTTTGATAGCACAATCCACGGCTTGACGAAAACGTTCACCAACGGCTCGATCCATAGAGCCACCAATATAGTCAAATTCAAACGCAGCAACTACTACAGATTGTCCTTTTAAAAAACCTTTAGCGACTAGCAATGCAGCAGTTTCAGAGGTTTTATTTTGAGCTTGTTGAATACGTTTTGAGTAAGGTTTTAAATCCGTAAAAGATAAAATGTCCTCTGTTTTTACATCTTCGGCAAAAAAGACAACCGAGTCTTCATCTAAAAAGTTTGTAATACGTGCTCGGGCATTCATCTTACAATGATGGTTGCATTTAGGACACACCCAAAGGTTGTTGATCATTTCTGGTTGATAAATAGGCGCTTGGCAGCCACTACACTGCATCCATATGCCATCAGGTATTACCTGTTTCTTTTTTCCTTCTACACCAGGAATTATACGAGTAAGCCATCCCATACCCGTATAGTAACGTATTTATAACATTATGCAATATATAGTGTGCGTGTTATTTACCCCGTATTTGTTAATGATAGAATAAAACTATCAAATGAATTCATTCGATAAATAAAAAGTATTTTCCAAGATGTTGATGTTTTGAGATAATAAAAAACATAAGGATACTTGTATCCGGGAGGGAAAAATGGATAACGGTTATAATAACGATTCATTTAAATTTAAAACAATAAAAAATCCTTTGGTAGAAGGAGAATTGGATATTCATTCCGATAACAGTTCTACTAATGGTAGTACAGGGGCAGCCACTGTTTCGGCTGAAAATAGGAGAAATATAATGACAAATCAATCAATCAACAAAATTGCTGAATATCACAGCAGTGTTCAGGGCTTAAAAGACGAAGCTCAAGAGCAAATTAATGCATTAAAATCTGATATCAGCGCATTAGCAACTGAAATCGCAGGATTAAGAAAAACAGCTAATCAATTAGCAGTAATCAATGCTGGATTTCAAAGAGATGCTAACCACAACACGGGTAGAACAAACCCAGCACCACAAGGTCCTCAAACTGTTGACGGTGTTGCAGTGAGTGCGAGTAATGTTAAAGAGCTAATCGCACAAGCTGAAGGGGCAATTGCTTCAAAGAAAGCAGCACAATCAGCATTAACTGTAGAACTCGTTGCTACAATGAAGGCTAAAGACTCTTTAAGTCTTGCTCAATATGCTCCAGGTGCTTCAATTTCATCTACAGCAGCAGGCATAACCTTAGCTGACAGAGGAATTGCATCAAGTACTATAGACATGATTGGCGACATTGCAAATTATCAATATCAAAATGCAAAACAGTTCTCTGAGACAACAGCAGGTAAGCAAATCGTATTTGGTTTGAAAATTGTTGCTGCTTTAGGATTAGTTGCTGCAATGATGTTTGGCGGTGCTCCAATAGTAGTATTAGCAGTAGTCGCAACTGCTGGATTACTCTACTACGGTGCTAAAAAAGGATCAAAAGTTGAAGGCGTAGACCACAGTCATGATCCAGATGCTGTAGCAGCTCAAAATGAAGAGCTTGCAAATGGCGGTTTCACCAAAGCTCCAACATTGAGTGAAAAAGCATCAGGTGCTGCATCAAGTGCTAAATCTGCGGCTGGAAGTGCATGGGATTCAATCTTAAATGCATTTAAAGCTACACCAGAAAGTGAAGATGTAGGATCAGATGTTGAACTAGAGTCTCTAATCAGCGACAATGAAGATGCACAAACTGAGGCTTCTTATGGACTACGTGGCCTCTTCGGAAATGACGATGATTCATCTGTAGCATCCAGTGAAAATGGATCAGCAATGAGAATGCTATTTGGCAACAACGATGAGTAATTTTAATTACTACTGACAATGGAATGACAATTAATGAGGCCTTCGGGCCTCATTTTTTATTGTTTTTTCATGCTATAATTTGAAGTATGATAAAAACAAACGACATAACAAAACAATGCACTCAGTGGCAACCAAAACTTGCAGCTTTAAGACGTCAGTTACATCAATTCCCTGAAATCACTCCTAATTTATCTCAAACTAAGTCGCTCTTAATCGATTATTTGGCATCTTTGCCATTAAAAAGACAAACTGTAAAAAACAATAATACGTTATGTTTTGATTTAAAGGGTAAAAAGAAAGGGCCCATGATTTTACTCTGTGCTGCCATGGATGGGAGCTCCATCCGAGAATGTTCAAATGAAAAGTACTGTAGCCAAATTTCTGGACAATCACATTCACTAGCACATGATGCACAAATGGCATGTTTAGCCACAACACTCCATTTTCTTTCACAATATAAAAATGATTTATGTGGAACGGTACGAGCGGTATTTCTTGCTGGAGAACAAGATCATTCAGGTGCAACTCGCGTCATTGAAAGTAACTTATTAAAGGATGTTCAAATGGCTTTCTCATTAGACTTTGACAATCAAATTGAGAAACATTGTGTAGAGTACCATTATGGCATAAGTAAACCACGAGTCGATGAAATACTTATAGAGTGTACGGGACAGCCTGACCAACCCCTCACTACCCTTACCTCTTCAAACCCAGTGGAAATTGCTGCCAACCTCATTCGTGATCTTCCTCAGTCATTACGAAAAGAATTTGGGGACTTAACACCTCTTTCGATGCAGTTTTTACAAATTAATGCAAGCAAGGCATTTCATTTCCAACCATCACAAATCAGAATCAAAGGGCGGCTTTATGCCTTTGAAAATGATTTAGCCTTAAAAGCAATTGGTTTTATTCAAAACACCATTCAAACACAGTTTCAACACTCCAATACCAATATCAAGACATCACGCCTATGCCCTCCTCTTATGAATAATACAGGATGGCTTAATTATGTCTTGAGTGTTTTAGGTCATATTAAATCCCCAAACAAATTAAAAGAACAAACACGTCCTCGTTTAATGGGAGATGGTTTTGCTCATTTTAACCAGTTTGTACCCAGTGTAAAAATAAGCGTTGGTTGTAAAAATGAGATTAATCGGCTTGCGATTGATGAAGACAGTTTGACAGATGGACTATCCATCTTATCAACGTTAGTAATTAAACACCTTGGAGAAGCCAATAAAAACATTATTCTTGCAAAATTTAATAAAAAATAAAGGAGAAATACGATGGATAATATGAAACTACAACCGAACCAAGAGTTCAAAAATAAATACCTTGATCAATTTATCAAGTCAATCATGCCTGCAATAGTCAGTAACTTACAAACTCAAAAAATGGAGCAAAGGTTGCAAAAATTTGCAGTTGTTGAGAAAAAACAACAACAAACATTGAATAAACCCTTTGGTTGTGCATTTGTACTTACATTACAAGAACAACTTGAACTCAATCTCATCAACCATTTAAGATCCAGAGAAAGTATGCAAAACAGATTAGAAGACTTCAAATCGGATGTAAAAGAAACCCACGAAGAGCGATTAGAAGATCATTTAGAACATATTGAGGCACAAACTGAAGTCAATGATCCAACATGTTTTGAAATACTTTTATTAGATGGAAGTGATGAAGAACTTTATAACGCATTAGGTGATGTTGTTGAGGAATTTATAGCATTACCAGAAAGTTCTCAAGAATATGTTGTTGATACATTAACACCTAAAATGGATGCACTCGCTGATCTTGAAACAGGTGGTGCTTTAAGCGCTATTGCTCAGAATACAGGCCTTAGTCCCTCATTTACTAAACAAATTACTGAAACAACAAGTAAAGTACAAAGTTTAATCAATGTGGAGTCATTATATAATGCCGTTCGAGATGATATTTCACCAAAACCAGAAACACCTACTCCAAAACCAGAATAGATGTTATATAAAGGTGTAAAACACCAATAAACATTGACATTTTAAGAGTTTTTAGACAAAGTATGAAAGGTGATTCGATACCTAACATTATTATCTTTATTTACTCTAATACTCATTGACCAGTATACCAAAGCACTTGCAATGGATTGGTTGATGTTTCAAAACGTGACCTTTATTCCTGATTTTGTAAATTTTGCACTGGCATTCAATAAAGGTGTTGCGTTTAGTATGTTCGCTAATCAACACGAGATGTATATCATATGCATTACCATTGTGAATTTTATTGCCATTGTAGGGTTAGTGTACTGGTTAGTTGCAAATCAACACCCTCTTTTAATTAACCTTGGTTTAAGCCTTATCATTGCAGGTGGCAGTAGCAATCTAATCGATCGCATCAAATTACACTATGTCATTGACTTCATTCAGTTAAGTGTCTTTGATTATCAATTATTCATCTGTAATGTTGCAGATATTTATGTCACCATTGGTGCTGTTTTATTCATTTATAGTCGGATCGTTGAACAATCATGAAGGATATATCTTTTCCACAAATAGAGCATGATGTCTTAAAATTTTGGAATGAAAAAGACATTTTTAAAAAAAGTTTAGAACAATCCAAAAATGGAGAACATTACGTCTTTTATGATGGCCCTCCATTTGCTACAGGGCTACCTCATTTTGGTAATCTTTTGGCACAAACATTAAAGGATATCATTCCTCGCTATCAAACAATGCGTGGTCATTTCGTAGATAGACGCTTTGGCTGGGATTGTCATGGGCTTCCAATTGAACATGAAATCAATAAACAATTGGGATTAGATGCCCATGAAGCATTAGAACAACTAGGGATTAAAGAATACAACATGACCTGTCGCGGCATTGTACAAAAATATGCTCCACAATGGCAAACCGTCGTTGAACGAATGGGACGTTGGGTTGATTTTGAAAATGATTATAAAACAATGGACGTTGATTTTATGGAATCCGTTTGGTGGGTATTTAAATCATTATGGGATAAAGGACTTATATACCATGGCAATCGAGTTGTACCCTATTCTACTGCATTAGGAACCCCTTTAGCGAACTTTGAAGCTAATTCAAACTACCAAATGGTACAAGACCCTGCTGTCACTATTCTAGCTCCAATGAAGGATCATCCGAACCGAATGTTGATGCTTTGGACTACCACACCATGGTCTTTAATTAGTAACTTAGCCATCACCGTGCACCCAGAATTTGAATACGTAGTGGTTAAAGACCCGAAACACGAAGATCAAGAATTGGTGCTTGCAAAATCACGAGTTGAAGCGCTTTTAGGATCGGAAGCCACTATCTTGGAAACCTTTAAGGGATCCGATTTGGTTGGTAAGCGGTATGTCCCGTTTTATCCTTACTTTGATCACTTAAATGATGCAGGTGCATTTCAAATCATCTCCGACGGATATGTTTCAGATCAAGACGGTACAGGGCTTGTCTCAAATGCCCCCTCTTTTGGTGAAGACGACGAACGAATTTGTATAGCGTTTGGGATACCAACAGATGCATGTCCAATTGATGAAGGCGGACATTTCACAGATGACATTACACTTTTCAAAGGAATGTACGTAAAAGATGCAGATAAAGCCATCATAAAAGAACTGAAAGAAAGAGCTCGCTTATGGGATCATCATACCATTGAGCATAGTTACCCATTCTGCCCCAGAACGAATACTCCTTTGATCTATCGAACCATCCCATCCTGGTTCGTTAACGTTACGTCCATTAAAGAAAAGATGATACAAAAAAATAAAGAGATTCATTGGGTCCCAGATCACATTCAAACAGGTCGATTTGGTAAGTGGATTGAAAATGCAAGGGATTGGTCCATCTCTAGAAATAGAGTCTGGGGCAATCCAATCCCAATCTGGATCAACGATAAAACCAAAGAAACCATCTGTGTTGGATCCATTGCTGAATTAGAAAAACTGAGTGGTCAATCAGGTATTACAGATTTACACCGTGAATATGTGGATGAAATTACATTTACCATCAACGGGCAACCAGGAGTGTATCGACGAACCTCTGAGGTTTTAGATTGTTGGTTTGAATCTGGTGCCATGCCTTTTGCACAAATCCATTACCCATTTGAGAACGAGGACAGTTTTAAGCAAGGTTTTCCAGCGCAATTTATTGCTGAAGGTTTAGATCAAACGCGTGGATGGTTTTATACCTTACATATCATTGCATGTGCCATATGTGATCAACCCGCATTTAAAAACGTCATTGTGAATGGCATTATTCTTGCTGAAAGTGGCAAAAAGATGTCTAAAAGTCTTAAGAACTATACCCCGCCTGAAGAACTTATTCAGACATTTGGTGCGGATGCATTACGTCTCTACATGATAAGTGGTGGATTGGTAAAAGGTGAAGAGCAGCGTTTTTCAGATGCAGGTGTAAAAGAAATGGTTCGAAGCACTCTACTCCCTTGGTATAGTGCATTTAACTTTTTAGTCACTTACGGAAAAATTGATCAATGGACACCTAATGAAGACTTCGCTCAAGTTCATCTCACCCACCCACTTGATCAATGGATTATTTCACGTCTTGAATCACTCAAAGAACGTATCCATGTACAAATGAATGGCTATAAGCTGTATGCGGTGATTCCCGAACTATTGATGATGATTGAAGAACTCACCAACGTTTATATTCGATTGAACCGATCGCGTTTTTGGTCTGAAGGGATGAATGACGATAAAAAATCGGCCTACTCAACGCTTTATCAATGCATTCATGACTTAAGCCTCATGATGGCACCTTTCACTCCGTTCATTGCAGAACATATTTACCAACAGCTTCAACACACATTTCAATCAAAACATATGAAAGAATCTGTCCATTTATGCTCCTATCCCATTGCAAATAAGGATCAAATGGATATTGAGTTGGAAGCAACAATTGGTCTTATTGACAAGATTATTCGCCTCGGACGCCAAAGTCGAAACGACAACAAAATTAAAGTAAAAACACCACTTAATGCCATCACCATCATTCACGAAGATAAGAATGTACTGACACATATCAAAAAATACCAAGACATTATCTTGCAAGAACTCAACGTGAAATCATTGGTTACCGACCAAAACATTTCAAACTATATCAACCTTGGCGCTAAACCAAATGCACCAATATTAGGGAAAAAGTTAGGAAAAGATTTTAAAGAGGTCAATCAAGGGATTCGTTCACTTACAACCGATCAAATTAGGTCACTTGAAAAAACAAAATCCCTCACAATTTCTGGACATACGATTGGATTAGATGAACTTTTCATTACACGTACACCACTGGCAGATTCGCATGCAGTTGCAAACGAGCACATTGCAATAGCCCTAGATTTAGATCTCAATGATGACCTGATATTGGAGGGATTAGCACGAGAAGTAGTCAATCGCATTCAGAAAACACGTAAGACGATAGGGCTAGAAATTCAAGATAGAATCAGTATAGATTACCATGCGTCTGATTTTCTACAAAAGGCCTTTGAGCGTCATCATGATCTTATTTGCAAAGAAACATTGTGTAAACATCTTCACTTTGTGAGTGAGAGAACAAATAGTGAATTGCATTCTTTTGATATTGATAGCCATATGATGCAAATTCAAATTCAAAAAGTGCAATAAATTAATGATATGTTTCGAAATATATCCTATGATATGTAAAATAAAGGTTATATTATGAGTAAGTACATCGCCGACCACATAAAAAAAATCATCAAAACGGATGATTCTGGCAGGTTCTTATTTGAGCGTCCACGCTGGAATAAAGATAGCGCTTTCACCTTAGATGAGCGTGATCTTTTTGATCTTCATGGCCTCATGCCTGAAAAAGTTGAAAATCTAAAAGTCCAAGTTGAAAGAGCATACGATCAATATCAAAATGTTCAAGGCAATATATCAAAAAATATTTTTCTAAATGCGCTTCATGACCGTAACGAAACATTATTTTACAACTTAGTTGTAGAACATTTAGAAGAAATGCTCCCAATCATTTATACCCCTACCATTGGAGATGCGGTAAAATCATTTAGTCGTCAATATCGACGTAATCGAGGAATATATCTAAATTACTCACAAATGAAGGACATTCCCTCAATCATTCAACAACACATCACACCTGATATAAAAATGGTCATTATTACAGATGGTGAAGGCGTCCTTGGGATTGGTGATTGGGGTGTTGGTGGAATGGATATCGCCATTGGTAAGTTAATGGTGTACATCGCAAATAGTAACATCAATCCTTCTCATGTCATGCCTATTTGTTTAGATGTTGGTACATGTAATGAAGATTTAATCAGCGACCCCCATTATATTGGATCTAAAGAACAACGTGTTCGAGAAGATCACTATTTCGAGTTTATAGACTCAATTATTGCCACCCTCACTGAAATCAATCCAAGTCTTTATATTCATTTTGAGGATTTCGGTCGTATGAATGCAAGAAGAGTATTGGATCGTTACCAAAAAGA
Source organism: Legionellales bacterium (assembly GCA_002691585.1). Taxonomy (GTDB): domain Bacteria; phylum Pseudomonadota; class Gammaproteobacteria; order Comchoanobacterales; family Comchoanobacteraceae. The sequence goes on along the minus strand of NZIM01000080.1, from coordinate 2,564 downwards.
CCATTGCACATTTAATGATGACATTGAGGGAACCGGTTTGATTGCCTTAGCCACTATTATGTCAGCTACGGCTAAAACCAAAAAATCATTTACAGACCATCAGTTTGTCATTCTCGGGCCAGGATCTGCTGGACTTGGTATTGCAGATACCCTTAAAAATGCTCTTATGAAATTTGGTTTATCTGAACAAGAGGCCACACATCGTATTTGGATGGTTGGTAAATTTGGGTTACTCACTCAAGACCACAATATTCGCTACCCAGATCAAAGAGTATATGCAAGAAAAGAGAAAGATTTATGTGAAGGTGAGGCGTTAACGCTTCTTGAAACAATAAAACATGTTAAGCCAACAGTACTCATTGGTTGTTCAGGTGCATTTGGATCATTCAATGAAGATATCATAAAAACAATGTACTCGTATGAGAAGCACCCAATTATCATGCCATTATCAAACCCCATCAGTTGTTGTGAAGTGACACCACTGGATGCCCTAACCTGGACAGAAGGAAATGGTTTAATAGCAACGGGTAGTCCCTTTGATGATGTTATACTTAACGATAAAGTATATAATATTGCGCAATGCAATAATGCATATATTTTCCCAGGTCTCGGACAAGGTATTATCATGTCAAACGCTAAAAAGTTAACGTTAAAAATGTTACTCGCAGCGTCTGAGTCTCTCAGTCACGCATGGAATACTATCAAAGACAAAGAAGGTAAAAACGAATATTTATTACCTCCTTTAAATAAAGGCTATCAAAAAATTAGTTTTGAGATTTCAAGAGCTGTAGCGCTTCAAGCCATTGAAGATGGAGTAACAGATCTTTCAGCAGAATCCATCGACCAAGCGTTTAAAGAAATTAGCTGGGATTACCAATATTATCAGTTTTCAAAATTGGAATCTGATCAGTAATTGATTCAATCATTGTTAAAGCTGCGTTTGATTTGTACAACTTATTCATATTTTTTGAAATTTCAGCGAGTCGTTTCTTAGATTTAGTGATTGCGTTCAATTCTTTAAGAAGATCCCTAGCGGTGCTAGGACAATACTCCGCAGCACCATTTCGAATAAAATAATCAGCGTTCGTTTTTTGATGGTCATCAGCAGCATGTGGGTACGGACTTAAGAGTGCTGGAACTCCAAAATACGCAAGTTCTGATAGAGTCATTGCACCGGATCGAGAAATAACGATATCTGCCCACTCATAGACCTTATCCATTTGATCATAGAAAGCATCAATTCTATGTATATGGTGATAATCTTTGCAAATACTCCCTACCCGCATGTAATCATTCAAACCCGTAATGTGCCAAATTTTATATTTTTGAGACCCTTTCATAGTATAAAACTCTAACATTAAATCATTGAGCTGTTTGGCACCTTGGCTGCCACCAATAACAACAATATTTTTTTTATCCATGGACTTTAAATCAAACTTAAAACCTTTATATCGTAATGGATTACCGACATACACCATTTTTGTATATTCTTTCTCTAAGGAAGGATAAGCACAAAAACCTTTTTTAATAAATGGATAAAAAATCTTATTCGTACCACCCATGATCGAATTTTGTTCGTGTAGATATAGAGGAACTCTTAAAAGAATTGCAGCTACACCTGCTGCTAATGAAACATAGCCTCCCATTAAAATAACGGCTTTTGGTCTACGAAACAAAAAAACAAATAATAGTTTAACTATTGCAATACTTAGTTTTATAAAAGCAAAGAGTTTACCACTCCGACCTCTAAATGCAGAAACATTGATGGCAACTTTTGGAATATTGTGTTGCTGACAAACCTTTTCTTCAAGTCCAGCCTTACGACCAATCCATATCGGTTGCATCCTGTGATACTTCACTTGTTTAGCTAACTGCTCTGCTGGAAAAACATGTCCACCTGTTCCACCTGCGGCAATGTAAATCGTTTTATTCATAAATATTATCCCGCATTGAATGATATAAAATACGTAAAATAATACCAAAAGCAACAGAGTGAATCAATAGACTTGTTCCTCCATAACTAAGAAATGGTAAAGTTAATCCCTTAGTTGGTAATAATCCTGTCGTGGCACCTATGTTTATGATTACTTGAACAAATACCCATTGAGACCAACCAAAAATTAAATATGATTCAAAATAATTCCCTGCCTCAAATTGTTTCATTGAATGGTATAAACTTCTTAGAATAATAATTAGAAAAGCAAGAATGATAGAAGTGGCACCTAGTACGCCCCATTCCTCAGCAAGTACAGCAAACAAAAAGTCCGTATGTGATTCTGGCAAATAAAACAGTTTTGTCATACTTGTACCATACCCAGTACCTGTCCAGCCACCCCTAGTAAATGCCATAATGGACTGTGTTAATTGGTAACCCGAATCAAACCGGTGCGCCCATGGATCCATAAAAGTTGTTAAACGAATAAATCGATACGGTGCAATTAACACCATTGAAAAAATGAAAACCGATCCACAGGAAAAAAGAAATAAAATATATTTTTTAGGAACAGAACTGATCCACAACGTAGAAAATAAAATATACATCATCACAACCACTGAGCCTAAAT
>NZIM01000079.1 GCA_002691585.1 Legionellales bacterium | reverse complement strand
AAAAGGCTAAGAGATAACGGAAATACAGTTGTTGTAATAGAACACAACATGGACGTTATAAAAACAAGTGACTGGATTATTGATCTAGGTCCCGAAGGAGGATCAAATGGAGGAGAAATAATAGCTACAGGTTCACCAGAAGAGCTATCAAAGATAAAGGTCTCTCATACTGGAAAGTATCTTAAAAAAGAACTTTAATCTTAAGCTGTTTCTTCAGTTAAAGACTCAAGTTCTTCTGAATCAGAAACGTTTTCTTTAACAAATTCAATTTGAGCAGCTGGAGCTTTATCACCAGGTCTAAAACCTCTTTTGATGACCCTTAAATATCCACCTGGTCTATCTTTTAATGCAGGAGCGACAACCTCAAATAATTTCTTAGAAGTTTTTTTACATCTAATACGAGAAAAAACAAGTTTTCTACGTGCATCATTATCTTGTTTACACAGGGTAATTAATGGCTCTACGTATGTTCTTAGTCCTTTAGCTTTAGTTAAAGTAGTTTTAATTGTATGATTTTCAATTAAAGCTTGAGACAAATTCATAAACATAGCTTTACGATGTGAACTTGTTCGATTGTAATGTTTTTTGCCAGAACGATGACGCATAATTAGCCCTCAATACTTAATTGGTTATCATTAGAATCAGGAGCCTGCCAGTTATTAATAACCATGCCTAAAGTCAGCCCTCTGTCTGCTAATATCATTTTAATTTCATTTAACGATTTTCGACCTAGATTAGGTACTTTTAATAAATCAGATTCATGCCTACCGACTAAATCTCCAATGTAATGAATGTTTTCAGCTTTTAGACAGTTTGCTGCACGTACAGGAAGCTCTAACACGTCGACTGACTGATACAACATAGGATTAACTAAATCTTCCTCTTTAGGCTCTTCTTTCACAGGTTGTGTAGTAATTTCAGCAAATGCATGTAGTTGATGCTGAAGAATAGTAGCAGCATAACGAATTGATTCATTTGCATCAATCGTACCATTGGTTTCAATTTCAAGGACAAGTTTATCCAAGTCTGTCTGGTTCTCAACCCTTGCATTCTTTACTTCATAAACACAACGTACGATTGGACTATATGAAGCAGATATTTTCATGATTCCTACTTTTTCGGAATGATCATCATCCTGTTCAGTTTGATTAGCCTTGGAGTAGCCATATCCCATTTTAGCTACAAGGTTTGCTTTAAATGATCTTTTCCCGGTAATTGTTGCAATATGATGATCAGGATTCATTATTTCTGCTTGATCAGACAAAATAATGTCCTTGGCGGTAATAGATCCGGGTCCATCAAAATTAATGCTTAAACTTAACTCTTTGTGAAGAGGATTTTTAATAGCTACACCCTTAAGATTCATAAGTATAATTTCAACATCCTCTTTTACTCCATCCATGGTACTGAATTCATGATCTACACCATCAATTTCAACTTCAGTAATTGNACAACCAGGCAACGATGAAAGTAAAATCCGTCGTAATGCAACGCCAATAGTATGTCCAAAGCCTCTTTCAAAAGGTTCTAGATCAACTACGAGTGTGTTCAAAGCCTTTTCTTTACACTTTATTTTTGTAGGATGGTGGAGATTCTCCACTGAATATAAATTGATTTCATCTGTCATAATATTATCTCACTTTGAATACAACTCAATTACCAAATTAACCTTGAACATTTCAGCAAAAAATGCAGGGTCTGCATGTGCTAAAACCTTTCCGGAAAATACTTTTTTTTGTCTTTCTAACCACTCAATAGGCTCTTTTTGACTATAGAGCTCAGTTGCCACTTGTACACGTTGGTGGTTTTGGAACTTCTTAATTACAGATATTTGTTCTCCAACAGATGTTCGATATGATGGTATCGTAACACGCTGGTCATCAACAGATATATGTCCATGACTAANCATTTGTCGAGCTTCAGCTCTTGTAGAAGCAAATCCGAGACGATAAACAACATTATCAAGTCTTGACTCTAGAAGAATAACGAGATTATCACCTGTTGAACCAGACATACGATCTGATTTTTTATAAAGATTTCTAAACTGTTTNTCTGACATGCCATAATAATATCGCATGGTTTGCTTCATTGTAAGTTGATTTGAGTAATCAGAACCACGAGATCGTCTACCAAGAGGTTTTCCAGGTAGTTGTTCAAACTTACATTTTTTTTCAATTGGTTTAACTCCTGATTTTTTTTCAAGATCAACACCAACTCTTCTTGATAGGCCGCATCCGCCTTTTCGAAACTGACTCATAAACTTTCTCTACTCTTAAACTCTTTTCTTTTTCCTTCTACGACAACCATTATGTGGTATACCCGTAAGTTCACTAATGGTAAGAATTTTCAATCCACCAGCAGCTAATCCTCTAGTACCTGAATCCCTTGCATTACCGCATCCTTTGATTTTAACATGAACCTCGGACATTCCTAACTCAATGGCCTTTTGTGCAGCGGTTTTTGCTGCTTCTTCTCCAGCAAATGCTGTTGCTTTTCTAGCACCTTTTTGAGTTCTACCACCACTTGAAAAAGCAACAACATCGCCGTTCGGGTTCGTTAATGTAACAATTGTGTTGTTAAATGTTGAATTTATCACGGCAATACCGGTACTTGAAACTTTTAATTTAGACTGTGCCATTTAATTATCCCCTTTTCTTACCTTTACGTGTTCGTGCATTCGTTTTAGTTCTCTGACCACGTACAGGCAAGCCTTTTCTATGTCGAATGCCTCGGTAGCAACCAATATCTAGCAAACGCTTTTTATGCATGTTGATCTCTCTTCTAAGATCACCTTCGACTAAGTACTCACCTACACACTCTCTAATTTTATCAATAGATTCATTATCTAAATCTGCTAAAATTGTAGATTCGTTCATAGACAGCTTTTTACAAATTTCTGAAGAAGATTTTCTTCCAATACCATAAATACTTGTTAAAGCAATTACCAAGTGTTTTCTTGATGGTAGTATTCTACCTGCAACCACGATACTCATACTGGCTTACCCCTGTCTCTGTTTGTGTTTTGCAATTTTGCAAATTATCATAACGCGACCATGACGTTTTATAACCTGACATGATCTACATATTTTCTTTACGGATGCTCTTACTTTCATAATCTCTCTATCATCTTAACAATGTTAACTTTCCTTTCTTAGATTTACTTGAGTGTTTTCCACTCATTTCACGGTACTGGGCAGGTAACATATGTGTTTGCAACTGTCCAACAAAATCCATCAATACAACTACTATTATCAGCAAAGATGTGCCCCCAAAATAAAAAGGCACCTTCCATGCTTGTATCAAAAACTGTGGAACAAGCGACACAAATACCAAGTATATACTTCCTACAAGCGTAAGTCTAGTCATAACATTTTCTATATAATCTGCTGTGTTTTTACCGGGTCTAATACCTGGAACTAACGCACCACTTCTTTTCAAGTTATCAGCAATATCCTTAGGATCAAACATAATTGAGGTATAGAAGAAGCAAAAATAGATAATTGCTAAGGAAAACAAAAAAAGATACAAAGGTTGTCCAGGTGATATTGCATATAGCATCTCACCAAGTATTCCAGTTCGTGAATGTCCTCCAAACCAGTTGATAAGTGTTCCAGGAAACATAATTATCATAGAAGCAAATATTGGAGGAATCACACCTGCCATATTAATTTTTAATGGAAGTGATGAGCTTTGTCCGCCATACATCTTATTTCCCATCTGCTTTTTAGGGTAATTAATAGCTATTTTACGTTGTGCCCTTTCCATGAATACAACAAACATTACTAACCCAACTACGAATAAAGAAATTGCAATTAATGTCATTGAAGCCATTTGTCCTTGTCTTACCTGGGTGAGAAGCTGACCACATGAACTCGGTAACCGTGATACTATTCCTAAAACGATAATTAATGAAATCCCATTACCAATACCCTTTTCAGTCATCTGCTCTCCTAACCAAATAAGAAACATGGTACCAGTAACTAGAGTGGCAACAGATGTTACAAAAAATATAGGTGTTGCTTCAATGACAAGGTTTTGAGATACAAGCCATGTTGTTGTTGCTGTACCTTGAATACAAGATATTACAACAGCAAGGTAACGTGTGTACTGACTAATTTTTCTTCGACCAGAGTCACCCTCTTTTTTCAATTGCATCAAATGGTTTACGGAAGTAGACAGCAGCTGCATTATGATTGAAGCTGAAATGTAGGGCATGACACCTAATGCAAAAATTGTTAAACGACTAAAAGCACCACCTGAAAACATATTGAATAAACCGACAATACCACCTTGGTACTTCGAAAAATATTCTGAAAGTTTAAGGAAATCAACACCAGGCACTGGGATATGGGCTCCCAAGCGAAATATCATAACTGCAAATAAAATAAAAAACAGACGATTTCGGATTTCTTTATATGTCGAAGGATCTACCATTAAGACTCTACGCTTCCTTTACTATCTTGAACCAATTTTAACGCACCTTTTGAAATATTGATTCCCTTTATGTGTAACTTCTTAGGACATTCACACCGTGGTGACATAAAAATCTTCACTGATTTTGTATTAGATCTTACTAAATTTTTCATTTTCAGAAAATTTAAATCAATAATAGACTTTTCATCATCAACTTTGGCAACTATTTCACTTAAACGTAATTCAGCATGTGTTAATGATACTTGTGAAGTAAAACCAAACTTAGGCAATCTTCTATGTAGTGGCATTTGTCCACCCTCAAAACCTGGCTTAGGCATCCCACCACTTCTAGACTTCTGACCTTTGTGACCACGCCCACATGTTTTTCCTTTCTTCGCCATGCCTCGGCCAACACGTAAGGCTGACTTTCTTGCATTGCTACTTGATTTTATCGTATTTAACATCATACCAATTCCACCAAATGGTTAACTTTTGCAATCATTCCTCGAACTTGAGGTGTATCTTTCAATTCCTTTTGAGATCCGACTTTTTTTAAACCAAGACCGAGAACAGTAGATCGAACTCTTTTGTTCTGTCCTATGACAGAACCTTGTAATTTCACTGTTAGTAGTTTATCACTCACGTTACTCACCTTTATTTGCTACAGTACTCTTAAATCTTTTTAGAAGATTAACTCCACGTTTTTCAGACATTCTCTTTAATGACTTTTGACGCTTTAAACCATCAAAAGTGGCGTTTACTACATTAATAGCTGTTGTAGAACCTAAACATTTTGATAGAACATTCTCAATACCCATTACTTCAAAAATTGACCTTGCTGCACTACCAGCAATAACGCCAGTACCATCTGACGCTGGTCGCATAAAGACTCTACTTGCACCATGCTTTCCAACGATTGCATGTTGTAAAGTACCACCTTTAAGATCAACTTGGATCATTGATTTTTTTGCTTGATCCGTTGCCTTTTGGACAGCAACAGGTACCTCATCAGATTTTCCAATACCAAACCCAACTTTTCCTTTACCATTACCAACTACAACTACTGCTGAGAAACTGAATATTCGTCCACCCTCAACAACCTTCGAAGTACGGTTAATAGTAATTGTTTTTTCAGTCAATTCGTACTGTTTTGCTTCTATATCTGCCACCATAAATTATCCTAAATTGCTATTCCTGATTCTCTCATACCATCAGCAAGAGCCTTCACACGTCCATGGTATCTAAAACCATTTCTGTTAAAAACAATTGGCTCGCTGTCCTTTTTGTTTGATTTTATCCATTCACTAATCTTTTTACCAACACTTTTAGCAGCATCTATGTTCCCACTATTTTTTAAAAATACAGTATGGAGGCACTGACCTGCTTCATTAATAAATGACGCGTATATATTTTTATTAGAACGAAATACACATACTGATGCTTTTTTACTAAGGTTATGTATACCTTTAAATTTACGCTTTACTCTAGTTCGCTTAGCAATTTTCAAGTTTGTAGATCTATTAATCATTACTTCTTCTTCCCTTCTTTCAGTGAAATATTTACGCCTTTCTTACGGACACCCTTACCTTTGTATGGGTCTGGTCGTCTATAATCTTGAATATGAGCTGAAGCTTGACCAACTACTTGTTTATTAATGCCTTTAATCACTACTTCTGTTTGTGTAGGCACTTCAATATTAATTCCTTCAGGAATCTCATAGTGAATTTGGTGCGAGTAGCCAAGGTTTAATACAAGAGTATTTCCCTGTAATGCTGCCTTATAGCCTACACCAACTATTGATAGTTCTTCAACAAAACCTTGGGTAATGCCAATGACATTATTATTGACAAGGGATCTTTCTGTACCAGATTGAGCACGAGCATTATCATACCCCTCTTTTGCTTTGAAAGTTAACTTATTCTCATTGTGTATGATCTGAACTGAATCATGAACAACTCTTTCCAGCGAATTCCCACCCTTTTCTACAATGATCTTCTGCCCATCAATACTGAGTTTTACATCGCTTGGTATAACTATTGGATTTCTTGCAACTTTTGACATATTTTATTCCACCTGACAAATTAATTCACCACCAACACGAGCCTGTTTAGCAGCAAAATCAGTCATTACTCCTTTATTTGTAGATAAAATAGAGATTCCTCTACCATCTAAAACAGATGGAATTGAATCAGCACTAAAATACTTTCGTAAACTAGGCTTACTGATTCTTTTAATCATCTGTATGATTGGCTCGCCTGCATAGTACTTTAATGTAATGTTTATCATCTTAATACCTTTTCGTAGATCGGTTACTTCGTACTTTTTTAGGTAACCTTCTGCAATTAACACGTCTAAGACATCGCATTTTAATTTACTATGATTTGTAATAACAGTTTCTTTTTTCGCTTTTAAACCATTACGTATAATGGTAAGCATATCTGATATAGGGTCTTGTATACTCATAAATTACCAACTATCCATCTTAACACCAGGCATAAAACCCTGTGCGACAATTTCACGAATACAGATTCTGCATAATTCAAATTTTCTGTATACTCCATGCACCCTACCACATTGCATACATCTAAGAGAATGTCTTGATGGACTTTCATCTCTAGGTCTTTTTTGCAGTTGAGCACTAATCTTTAATTTTTCATCCAATGGGAGAGAAGCATCTTTCATCTTTTCTCTTAGAGAGCTTCTTGTCTTAAAACCTTTACTAATTAGTTTTTTAAGTTGCGAATCTCTCGCTTTCATTCTTACTGTTGCCATAATTTACCTCAATGGGAATCCGTATAATTTCAATAACATTTGTGCCTCTTCATCTGTTTTAGCTGAAGTAGTGACAGTAATGTTTAAACCAAACATCTTTTCAATTGTATTGAAATCAATCTCAGGGAATACAATATGTTCTTTAATCCCAAAGTTATAGTTTCCACGACCATCAAATGCTTTAGCATTTAAACCCCTAAAATCACGTATAAAAGGAAGAACCATATTTACAAGCTTAAAAAGAAAATCATGCATTCTTTTTCTTCTTAAAGTGACTTTTACACCTATAGGCCAACCATCACGAATTTTAAAACCTGCAATAGACTTCTTTGTAAACGTCTTAAGAGGACACTGACCTGCAATTAATTGCATTTCATTAAAAGCAATATCAATAATTTTCTTATCATTGACAGCTTCTCCAAGCCCCATATTTAATGTGACTTTTTCAATCTGAGGCACTTCCATTGGATTCTTGTACCCAAATTGTTTAATCATCTCTGGGACTATTTTTTTCTGATATAAACTTACTGATTTAGTCATTACTTTACCCCGTTAATTCCTTACCTGTTTTCTTATTTATACGCACCTTTTTTCCATCTTTTAATACCTTTGCACCAACTTTTATAATTGCATCAGTTTCATCAATTAATGTGAGATTAGATACATGAATAGGGGCTTCAATCTTACGAACTCCACCGGCTTCATTGATATTAGGATTAGCCTTGACACATTTTGAAACAAGATTTATACCTTCTACAAGACACTTAGGAAAATCAATACTTTTGACAATACCTGTCTTTCCCTTGTCTTTACCAGTAATGACTTTTACTTTATCATTTTTACGAATTTTTCTAAATGCCATAATAGTCTCCTAAAGTACCTCTGCAGCCAAAGATACAATTTTCATATAACCAGTACGTAGTTCACGTGTTACTGGACCAAATACACGAGTAGCAATTGGTTGCTTTTGCTGATTAAGTAGAACAACAGCATTGCTATCAAAACGAATTAAAGAACCGTCCGTTCTTCTAACTCCAGATTTTGTTCGTACGATAACAGCGTAGTAAACATCTCCCTTTTTGACTTTGCCATTAGGGATAATTTCTTTAATACTGACACGAATCACATCTCCAATATGGGCAGCTTTTCTATGGGAACCTCCAAGGACTTTGATACATTTAACCTTTTTAGCACCGCTATTATCAGCAACGTTTAATTCTGTTTGCATTTGAATCATAATTATTCCTGTACGATGTTTTTCTCAATGACCTTTAAAAGAGACCATGATTTAGTCTTTGAAAAAGGACGACTCTCACCAATTAAAACTATGTCTCCAGACTTAGCCTCATTTTTCTCATCATGTACATGAATTTTTGAATGTAACGTGATGTACTTACCAATAGGGTGTTTTTTACGACGTTTAATAAGGACAACAAGTGATTTATCCATTTTATCGCTTACAACTTGCCCTTGAAGTGTTCTTGTATCTTTCATGATTTATCCTTACGTTCTCTAATTATTGTCAAGCACCTTGCAATGTTTTTTTTGATCGCTGTTAAACGATTCACGTTTTCTCCCTGAGAAGAATTTGCTATCTTAATCCTTAATGCTAAACGTTCCTTTACCATTTGATCAATCTCTATATAAATCTGGTCATCTGATAATGCTCTAATTTCACTTACCTTCATCAGTAATCACCCTTCTTTGAATTAATTTAACTTTGAATGGTAGTTTTGCTTCAGCACGTTTAAATGCTTTAGTAGCAAGTTCAAGAGGAACTCCACCAATTTCAAATATCACAGAACCTGGTTTAACAAGGTATGCATAATATTCAACGTTACCCTTACCTTTACCCTGCCTTACTTCAAGAGGCTTTTGAGAAATAGGTTTTTGTGGGAAAACACGAATCCAAACTCTACCAGTCCTTTTTAATGTGTGTGTTATTGCTCTACGAGCTGACTCAATTTGACGAGCATTTAACCTTGAATGGCCTAATGCCATCATGCCAAATTCTCCAAAATGTACACCGGGGTTAGACACAACACCGCGGTTTCTTCCCTTGTGTTCTTTACGATATTTAGTTGACTTAGGTGGCTGAAACATAACTTACCCTTTCTTTTCCTGCTCAGCATTACCAGTGTAGATCCAAACCTTAACACCAATAATACCATAAGTTGTAGCTGCACGTGCTGTTGAATAATCAATATTCGCACGTAATGTATGAAGTGGAACACGTCCATCACGAATATCTTCGCTTCTAGCAATTTCAGCACCACCTAGACGCCCGCTGACTAAAATCTTGATACCTTGTGCACCAGCGCGCATTGTGTTTTGAGCGGTTCTCTTTATAACTCTTCTAAAAGATGCTCTCTTCTCAAGTTGATGTGCTACTGATTCAGCAACAATCTTTGCACTTAAGTCAGGCTTTTTAATCTCTTCAACGTTAACTTGAATAGAAGCATTAAGTATTTTACTGATTTTCTCCTTTAAAATCGAAACATCAGCTCCCCTTTTACCAATGATTATACCAGGTCTTGCACAGTAGATAGTCACTACTGCATTTTCAGATGATGGTCTGGAAATATCGACGCGGTTAATGTTAGCTTGCTTATACTCACTGTTGATGTATTTTCTAAGATCAAGATCTTGTTTTAAATTGCTTGCATAGTTGCCCTCTGCATACCATATTGCAGATGGCTTTCTTCGGTCAAATGCATTTTTAGTTGCTGTACCAGATTCTACACCGAGTCTAAATAAAATTGGATTAACTTTTTGACCCATAATTACTCTTCTTCCATATTCTTAAGTTCAACCATTACATGGCATGTACGTTTTAAAATTCGAGTTCCTCTACCTTTAGCTCGGGCTCTAAACCTTTTTAATGTTGCACCTTCATCTACAACGACCTTAGAAACTATTAATTCGTCAATATCTAAACCAAGATTATTCTCAGCATTAGCAATACTTGACTCTAATAGCTTTTTAAGCATGATTGCTCCTTTTCGTTGACAGTAAACTAAATTGTCTAGTGCTTTCTCTACACTTCGTCCTTTTAGTAAACAAACAAGCTCTCTAATCTTTTGAGCAGATGATCTATAATTTCTTAATTTTGCAGTAACAGTTTGTGTCATTATTTACCACCTTTTCGATCACCAGCATGCATTTTGAAAGTACGTGTCAAAGAAAATTCACCAAGTTTATGGCCTACCATATTTTCACTAACAAACACAGGCACCATTAATTTTCCATTGTGTACTAGAAAAGTTAAACCTACCATTGGAGGAATAATCATTGTTCTTCGACTATATGTCTTAATTGGCTTTTTTGAATTACTAGTAATAGAATCATTAATTTTTTTTAATAAATTATGATCTATAAACGGTCCTTTCTTAACTGAACGTGGCATACATTAATCTCTCTTCTTACGTCGTGTAACTATCATTTTGTCTGTTCGCTTGTTATGGCGAGTTTTCTTTCCTTTTGCTTTAACACCTGTAGGACTCACAGCTGGTCTTCCACCAGATGTACGACCCTCACCACCACCATGTGGGTGATCAATTGGGTTCATAGCCACACCACGAACTGTTGGCCGTATACCTCTCCATCTTTTAGCACCAGCTTTCCCTAACTCTTTTAAACTGTGTTTTTCATTTGAAACAGAACCAATCATCACTCTTGAATCAATATGAATTTTTCGAACTTCACCTGATCTAAGCTTCACTAATGCATATTGATGATCTTTTGAAACTAAATTAGCATAAGATCCAGCTGATCGTGCAAGCTTAGCTCCACCCAGTGGTGCAATCTCAATACACGAAATGATTGTACCTTGTGGAACCTTATTCAAAGGTATAAAGTTACCAGGCTTAATAGGTGAATCAGGTCCATTATAAATCGTATCACCTATACTAAGACCTGCAGCTGCAATAACATATGACCATTTTCCATTTTCATAACAAATTAGAGCAATATGTGCACTACGATTTGGATCATATTCGATTTTACGTACAGTAGCCTTTATTCCATCCATTTGTCTTTTAAAATCAACTAAACGATATAGTTTCTTATGGCCACCACCACGATGACGCACAGTAATTTGACCTTTATTATTACGACCATCTATTTTGACTTTTGCTTTAGTCAATTTTTTCATTGGCTTTGATTTAGCTAAGTGATCATGTTTAATACTAACAACATGACGTCTACCAGGTGATGTAGGTTTCGCTTTTTGAATTATTGTCATTCTTCTGCTCCCCATACTGGTAAAGTCTGACCCTCAGGAAGCTTAATTAAAGCTTTTTTGTAGTCACTTCTAGAACCCATAGATTTACCAAAACGTTTTACTTTACCCTTCATGATTAGTGTATTAATAGAAATAACATCTACATCATAATACTTCTTAAGTGCCTGTTTGATTGTATGCTTGTTAGCAGTTTTAGAAACAATAAATGTATAGAAGTTGTCAGAGCCAGCATTTGTTGATTTTTCTGTAATTACAGGTTTTACAAGTACTGATGAGAAATTATTCATTGGTAAACCTCTCTATTAAACGATCATAAGCTTCTTTCTCAACCAATACCTGGTGAGAATTACATAAAGTGATTGGGTCAATTGACTCAGGCAATGCAATATTAATATAAAATAGGTTACCAGTAGCTCTATCCAAATTTTCAGTATATTTGTCTACAATAAATACTGTTTTAGTTAAATCTCTATCTTTAAATAATTCAAGAAAATCCTTAGTTTTATGTGTTTTTAACTTAATTTCTTCAATGATGTGCAAACGCTCTGTACGTTTCAACTCAGCAATAATGGTAAGCATTGCTTTACGATACATCTTTTTGTTTATTTTTTGGACTTTTTTAACTGAGTTATGAGCAAATGTAACACCCCCACCTCTCCATAAAGGTCCACGAGATGTTCCTGCTCTTGCACGACCAGTACCTTTTTGTCTCCATGGTTTCTTTCCACCACCGCTGACCTCAGATCTATTCTTAGTGGATTTAGACCATGCACGACCGTTACTTTGGTAAGAAACTAGAATCTGATGGACAAGGTTTTGATTAAATGGAATTTCAAGAATTTTATCTTTCATTTTTCTCAGCCTTAATTTTAATTGTTGGTTTTAATACGACGTATCCACCAACTGCACCAGGTATAGAACCTTTTAAAACAAGAATTGATTTATCTTGAATATAGTCTACAACTTTTACATTTTGTTGAGTAACATTAACGCCACCCATTCTACCTGCCATTTTTTTCCCTTTAAAAACACGACCAGGATCTTGACATTGACCAATGGATCCAGGCGCTCTATGTGCTAAAGAGTTACCATGTGATGCATCTTGTGTCTTAAAATGGTGTCTTTTAACAACGCCTGCAAATCCTTTTCCTTTATTTACACCAGAGACATCAACGGATTTAATTTTGTCTAACCATTCGAGTGAAGCCGCTTGTCCGAGCTCATACCCTTCTGCACTTGATACCCTAAATTCTTTAATCATCCGAGCACTCTCAACTTTTGCTTTTTTAAGATGACCAATCATTGGTTTATTGAGATTTTTCTTAGATCCAATTGAAATTTGAATCGCGTTGTATCCATCATTTGCGTCGGTCTTAATCTGACTAATCATATTGGGAGAAATTGAAACCAGAGTCACTGCACATGCAGACCCGTCTTCGTTGAAATGCCTACTTTGGCCTTCCTTTTTACCTATAACTGCCTTCATGCCTTTTCCTCTTTACCCATTTCATCAACACTGATATTTACATTGACACCTGCAGCTAAGTTAAGTTGCATTAGTGCATCAACTGTCACAGAGTCTGGATTTAAAATATCAACCATTCTTGAGTGAACATTCAATTGATACTGCTCTCTTGCATCCTTATGCTTATGAGGAGATGTTAATATTGTAAATTGTTTTTTTGAATTTGGTAATGGAATTGGTCCCTTTAAAAGAGCACCCGTTCTCTTTGCCGTATTAACAATTTCTTCAGTCGCTTTATCAATGATCCTTGAATCAAATGACTTCAACCGAATTCTTATTCTTTGTGTTTTCTTAACTAATGACATAAATATTTCCGTGCAATTTTCTATTATGCAACAATTTTTGTTACAACACCAGCCCCAACTGTTCTTCCGCCTTCCCTAATTGAGAACTTAACGCCCTCTTCCATAGCGATCGGAGATATCAGCTCGACTTTGACTTTTACATTATCACCAGGCATCACCATCTCGACTCCACCTGTTAACTCTACTGCACCTGTTACATCTGTTGTTCTAAAGTAAAACTGAGGACGATATCCATTGAAAAATGGTGTGTGTCGGCCTCCTTCCTCTTTTGATAACACATATACTTCTGCTTCAAATGATTTATGTGGCGTTATGGAGCCCTTTGCTGCCAATACTTGACCACGCTCAACGTCTTCACGCTTTGTACCTCTTAACAAAATACCTGCGTTATCACCTGCTAATCCTTCTTTTAATTCTTTTCTAAACATCTCAACGCCTGTACATGTAGTCTCTTCTGTATCTTTGATACCAACTATCTCAATCGTATCTCCAACATGGATCTTACCGCGCTCAATTCTTCCTGTAACTACTGTTCCTCTACCTGAGATTGTAAATACGTCTTCAATCGGCATCAAAAATGGCTTGTCAATTTCTCTTTCAGGTATTTCAAACCACTCATCCATTGCTGTTAATAATCCCTCTACTGATTCAGGACCAAATTTTCCGTCTTTTCCTTCTAATGCCTGTAATGCTGAACCAACTACAACTGGTGTGTTATCACCGTCAAAACCATATTCAGTTAACAGCTCTCTTACTTCCATCTCAACAAGTTCAATAAGCTCTTCATCATCTACTGCGTCGGCTTTATTTAAAAAGACCACCATCTTTGGTACACCTACCTGACGACCTAAAAGAATATGCTCTCTTGTCTGTGGCATGGCACCATCTGTTGCAGCTACTACTAATACTGCACCGTCCATCTGGGCTGCACCTGTAATCATATTCTTTACATAGTCTGCGTGTCCTGGACAATCAACGTGTGCATAGTGTCGAGCATCTGTCTCATATTCAACGTGTGTTGTTGATATCGTAATACCACGTGCTTTCTCTTCTGGTGCATTATCAATCTGAGCATAACTTTTTTTCTCACCATCTTTTGATGCAACTTGAGTGATTGCCGCAGTTAACGTCGTTTTTCCATGGTCAACGTGACCAATTGTACCCACATTGACGTGTGGCTTACTTCTTACATATGATTCTTTAGACATTTGCTATTGCTCCTTAGAAAATAACTCAAAAAAACTACCTGATTTTACCTGAAATAAAAAATTCTTTCAAGTGTTTTTTATATATTGTAGTGGTTTAGCCCACAACCGGATTTGAACCGGTGACCTCTTCCTTACCAAGGAAGTGCTCTACCCCTGAGCTATGTGGGCAGGTCTATGGAGCGGGTGATGGGGATCGAACCCACACCATCAGCTTGGAAGGCTGAGGTTCTACCATTGAACTACACCCGCGGTGTGGCTTGGAGGGGGAAGGATTCGAACCTTCGAAGGCTGAGCCGTCAGATTTACAGTCTGATCCCTTTGACCGCTCGGGAACCCCTCCAAAGAAAGATTTTATTCTCAATGAGTTCGCGTCAAATGTCAACATATTTAAACAGATAAGGCAAACGTTCGCATATGAATCGGTATTACGTTATCCTGACTAAATGAAACATTTAAACCATTTTATTCTACTTATTACTATCAGTCTTTGCTGGGGAATCAATGTATCGATCATTAAATTTGCAGTATTAACATTAAATGCCCCAATAACAGTTGCATTTTGGCAATCCTTTATAGGCGCTTTGTGTGCATTAGCCTGGGTATCTACTGGGAACGATAATAAAAAATATGAAAAAGGAAACTTAAGTTATGGTTTTGCACTGGCACTTCTACATGCAGTAGGAGCAAATATTATCGCAAACTTTGTCATAATGCATCTTGAAGTAACAACCGTAGCCGTCATTTTTGGGAGTACACCCATTATCACCTACTTAATCTCTCATATCATCGGGTATGATCGCTTCTCCCCTCAAAGAATGTTAGGTATTATATTTGGATTTCTAGCGGTAACTGTGTTGTTCGCAAAAAGACTATCCATTAATTCAACATTAGTAACATGGGGATTAATCGCATGCCTTGTTCCTTTTATCTTTGCATCCATGAATCTTATTACAACACAATGGTCAAAAAATCGGCACAAATACGTTCAACTTACTTTTCTGCGATACGTCATAGGTGCGACTTTATTGTTGTTTTACAATCTTTTAGTTGGAACAAATATTTTATTAGTAAATACTGATTTTTCAACTAAATTGATTGTTGCAAGTATTGGCGGCATTGAAATTCTTTCTCAAGCTTTATTGGTGCTGCTGATTTCAAAAGCAGGACCTGTATTTAGTAGCCAAACATCCTATATTGCAACGCTATTTACAGTGATTTTCGGAGTCTTTTTTTTCAACGAAGCTGTATCCTTACAACTGGTTATTTCAATAACTCTAATTATTGTGGGCATTGTATTGGTTCAACCTAAAAAGACTACCTTTAAATCTTAACAAACTAATTCATTGAAGTATTCAAGAATGCCCCGATTTCTTTTTTCTGGGCAATGGTCATCTTATACCCTAGCATTGCAGCTTTCGGAAGATAATATGGCAGCCACTTACTTTTTATTGGAAAATCAATGGATGGTTGAATTTCAAAACCCGCATCAATAAGTTTGGCATGTAAATAAAAATCCGAATATAGACTATGACACCAATGATTTCCATCCACCTGAAGCAACCGTCGCACACCTATAAGACTTGTCAAGGATATGCTAAGAATAATCAGCACCCCATTATCTTCCAACACTCTGTAGGCTTCATTAATCAATTGATCGAGTCCCTTTTGAGTTCTTTCGATCGTATGAGAGAATATAATTGAAGAAAAACTTGCATCTTTTATAGGCCATAAATTATCGATATCCGCTCTGATTGATGAACAATCAATGGGCAACGGCTCCTTGGGCTCAACC
>NZIM01000078.1 GCA_002691585.1 Legionellales bacterium | reverse complement strand
TGCATTGTTACGTCAAGAATTGATTGATATCAATAAAGCAACAACAGATACTGGTAGAACACCACTTTATATTGCATGTTATCAAGGCCATACAGATATAGTAAATGCATTGTTACATCAAGAATCAATTGATATCAATAAAGAAAGAACACATGATGGTTCAACACCACTTTATATTGCATGTAAAAAAGGCCATACAGATATAGTAAATGCATTGTTAAATCAAGAATTAATTGCTATTGATCAAGGAATGAAAAAAGAAAGTCGAACACCACTTTCCGCTGCAATACATTATCAACATTCCATTTTGGAGCAGCTACTGAAAGAAAATGGAGCAACCAGTTTTGTAGAATGGCCAATGACACCGCCTGGGTCTTCTGATGATGATTATTAGAGACTTGTGGTAATGGTGGTTTTGGACTACTTAACTCAACAAAAGGAGATTTATACGAAGTAGCTTGATATGTATTACCTAGCATATCATGAGTACTCTCTTCTGGTTTCGGAGAGAGTTGGTTATAGGAGATATTTTCTTGTGGTCGTGATACTTTCGTGGGTGACATACTCTGAATGTTCTGGAAGTCCATTGAAGGTGTTTCTTGCATTAAACTTTCATGAATAGATGATTTAATCGATAATATCTCTTGAATATGTTGCTTTAAAAATTTAACAATGGCACGTGTTATTAATTGAGGATCTTGAAATTTAACCTGTTCTTTTGTTGGGTGAACATTAAAATCAATAATACTTGGATCAATGGTTAAATATAAAACCAATGCAGGATATCGCCCAATCATCATTACATCTTCAAAGGCCCTTTTTATTGCATTGGAAATTGCAGGATCCTTTATCACTCTATTATTTAAAACAATAAACTGTAAATCACTTCTCGCCCTAGAAAATTTAGGATGCGCAATCCAAGCTTGAATTTTTCTTATTTCCGGTAATTCACTCTCACCAAAATATAACTGATCTGAGAAATCATGACCTAAGATTGCCGCAATTCTATCTTTTGCATCTTTTAAAGATGTAGCTAAAGGAATTTTTCTTACTATTTTGTTATCGTTCGAAAAAACTAAGTTAAAAGATAAATTAGCAAGTGAAATCTTTTTTATGATTGCATCCACTTTTGTATATTCAGTGTTTGCTTTTTTTAAAAACTTTCTACGGGCAGGTGTTAAATAAAACAAATCCTCAACCTCTATACGGGTACCCTCAAGGCCAGAGGAAGGAGAGGATTGATGACGGTTTAGTCCATCGGTTTTAATTTGCCAAGCAACTTCTTGTTCAATGGGTTTAGAGGTAATACACAATCGGGCAACTGCTGCAATACTAGCCAATGCCTCACCTCGAAAACCAAGGGTAGTTAAATCATTCAAATCTGTTATTTTTTGAATCTTACTAGTCGCATGCCGCTCAACGGATAGCTCAAGGTCCTCTTTCGCTATACCGCAACCATTATCAGTGAGAATGATTTTTTGAACTCCCCCATTAAATAACTCTATTTTAATTTGAGAAGCCCCTGCGTCAATTGAATTCTCTAATATTTCCCTTACTACTGCTGCAGGTCGATCTATCACCTCACCAGCAGCAATTTGTAATGCCGTTAATGTTTCTAATTTTTGAATTTTCCCCATATAGAGCCTATTTTATATACACTGATTGTCCAATTTGTAAATTTGAAGAAGTAAGTAAATTCATTCTCATTAATTGTTCAACTGATAAATGATGTTCTCTTGAAATTTTACTTAAAGTATCTCCTTTTTTTACAGTAACTGATAACCGAGGTGGTTTCAAATGACAATCATAAAAATATTGAAAGCGATTATGCTCAAAATAGTTTGCAATTTCACTTGAAATTTCAGCTGCAAGAAATTTCTGATAAAGTGGCTTTTTAAATAACTGTCGATCTTTTTCATTTGAAATAAAGCCAAGCTCTATCAAACATGAGGGTATTTTCAGTGACTTTAGTACAATAAAATTTGCAGACTCTAATTGGTTCGTATGGAGCGATACAGATTGCTTTAATCGATCAATGAGGGAATTACCGATTTTATGGCTTTGATAATAGCCAATATCACGTTCAAAGTTTTCAATTATATTTGATGTTGGTCGCGAAAATACAGTGTTTTCTTTTCGTGCTAATCGAAGCGCTACCTTACTTGTAGCACCTCTTTCTGCAAGTGTAAATATTGAAAGCCCTCTTGCAGTTTGATTATCAGATCCATCAACATGAATTGATAAAAATAAGTCAGCATGGTGTTTTATAGCAAACCAAGGTCTATCCGCTAAAGGAATGAATTGGTCTTTGTTTCGGGTTAACTTCGTAACAATAGGGATGGATTTTTTATGTAGCTCTAACGCTAATAATTTAGAAAATTGAAGTGCTATGTCTTTTTCTTTTAGATTACTATACGTAATTCCTGGATCATGACCGCCATGCCCTGGGTCAATAACAACAGTAAATGGTTTATGTTGCTTTTTATGCCACTGACAACTTTGAACTGCTTTTTGATTATGAAAAATTAAATGCTTTTTGTCTTTTTTGATATTGGTCTTTGTTAAATCATAATTGACAAGATAATCTTTACCCTTGATATTTTTTAAAACTAATTTTTTGTCATTCAAAAATGATTTTTCTAAGTGTAATGGTTTCGAAAAAGCAATAACCATCCTTTCAGGAGATGATTTATAGTAAACTGTGTTCTTCGGAACGCCTTTTGGACACGATAGATGAATGCTTGAACTTGTAGAGACTAAATCGCAACCATGTCCTACACTTATCAAGAAAAAAATAACTATCAAATACCTTGCCATATATATCTAACTATACAGGTATTGTGTTCTAACTTTAAATACAAATTAAAATTTATCTCGATACGAAAGTATGTCATATTAAATGCATGTTCTTGCAATTTGCGCTCGTCATATTAAGTATACAGATCATAATTTTAATTCATGAATGTGGTCATTTTTTTTGCGCAAAATATTTAGGGTTTCAAGTAACCAATTTTAATATTGGCTTTGGGAAAAAACTATTCTCAATAAACATATTAAATACGTTATTTGCTATACGACTTATACCACTCGGTGGTTATGTTTCTATCAAAAATCTTTCCTTTCAGAATGAACAACTCAGTGACTGTTTGAAAATATGGGTGATGGGACCGATATTTAATTTTATAGCTGCAATAATCGTTTTTATGATAATTTTAACAAATGATTTTTACGAATTAAAACCCCGAATAGAATCACCAGGTTTATCGTCAGTTTATGTACGTTCAATCGATGGAAACAATGTATATACTTGGGAGAAAGCATATTCTAAATTGATCGCTAA
The DNA here is from genome assembly GCA_002691585.1 of Legionellales bacterium. Taxonomy (GTDB): domain Bacteria; phylum Pseudomonadota; class Gammaproteobacteria; order Comchoanobacterales; family Comchoanobacteraceae. The sequence continues at coordinate 14,760 of NZIM01000078.1, read as the reverse complement.
TCTTTTTTGGAATAAAAGCGTCAATGTTGTACTATCAAATCAAGAAAATATCGACGTTAAATTAGAAGACATTAATTTTAAATCAACTAAACCAATTCTTGATCAAATGAACCTAAAACAATGGCGTCCAAAAGTCACGCCTATTATTGAGTCTTCAAACATACCAGAGATTAAAAAAGGGGATAGCATTCTCGGCGTTGACAATATTGTCATCAATCAATGGAGTATTTTTAAACACTATATTAAAAAAAGTCCAGGAAAAGTAGTACAAATCAAGGTTATCAGAGGAAATAAGATAATTACAACAAATGTATTAATCCAGAAAAAATTTCACACTCTTACAAACATTCCATATGGTTATTTACCCGTTGAAGCGAAACAGATTTCTTGGCCAAAAAATGAAATCATCAATTCTAAATCTAATGTTTTCACCTTGCTAAATCATTCTCTAAGACGATTCATTGCTCAATTTAAATTTCAATTAACTGTTTTTTCTTCGATTTTTATTGGCAATGTACCATTTGAAGCATTTACTGGACCAATAGGCATAGGAAGTATAATTTTACAATCCATTAACTCAAGCTTTTTAGTATTTCTGTATACCTTTTGTATTATCAACATCTCAATTGGAATCATTAATCTTCTTCCTTTACCTGGTTTAGATGGCGGGCAAATGATCATCGCAGTAATAAATAAATTAATTGGGTACAAAATAACTTTGAGATGGGTAAGACTATTAGAAAGAATGACTTTAATCGTATTTTTCATTTTACTTGTTAAAATAACGTTATTGGATATTGAGAAATACTTACTTTATATTAGTGAAACTACATTATGAATAACATCTGTATTAGACATGCATTAAGAACTGGTATTGCTGGTTCAATAGGATGTAGTATTTATTTGTTTATTTATCAATCGCACTGTATTTGGATCGTAATAAGTGCGTTACTATTGTGTCAAACGCACACTACGGGTAACTTTATTAATCTTTTCAAACATGCAATAGATCGAATAATTGCTACAGGTATTGGTGTGTTTTTAGGCATGCTTGGTTACACATTGATTTTTTTGAATGTCAATGATAGTAACAAAGAAATTATTCCTCTGATTTGTTTATTTATATTCATCATATCAGACAGCATTTTACAACTTACTGAGGGTCTAAACATCATCACTATAACTGCAGCAATTATTATGCTTGTGAGTATCCAAGAGGATTCTGCAATACCAATGGCGCTAGCACGATCTATGGATATAATTACTGGCTCCGCAATTGGTATTATTGTCTCTTTGATTATTCCTGCAAAGAAAGTTGGATAATTACTTATCCAACTGCTTTTTCATCAGATCACCAAGAGTCGCAGAAGAATCACTTCCTTGATTAGACTTAGTATACTTTGTTGCTTTATGTTTAATCTCAGATAAAGACATCGCCAATGCATTTAGTTTTCTATCGTAACTCATAAAATACACTTCAAGGTGATCACCAATATTTGCGGAAAAATCTGAAGCCAGTTTCTTTACAATCACTGGTAACCCATGAGTGGTTTCTCCAGTTAATTTTCCATCGTCAATCGTAGATATAGTAATTACAACTCTATCACCTTTGGAATGAGACGTTAAAAACTCATCAAATGGGTTGTCTTCCAACTGCTTTAATCCAAGAGAGATTCTTTCTTTTTCAGAATCAAGACTGATAATAACAGCAGTCATCTCATCGCCTTTCTTAATTTCTTTTAGTTTTTCTTCACCATTTTCATCCCATGTTAAATCATTAACATGCACTAAACCATCTATTCCACCTGGTAAACCAATAAATAAACCAAAATCTGTAACTGATTTGACCTTACCTGTGACCTTATCACCAATAGCATGATCTTCAGAGAATGAAAGCCATGGATTTTGTTTGCATTGTTTGATACCAAGTGAAATTCGTCTTCTTTCTGCATCAATATCAAGGACCATTACTTCCACTTCATCACCAAGGTTTAATATTTTACTTGGGTGAATATTTCTATTTGACCAATCCATCTCTGACATGTGAACTAATCCTTCGATACCATCTTCAATCTCAATGAAACAACCATAATCAAGCATATTAGTTACTTTACCCATGAGCTTTGTCTTAGGAGGATATCGTCTATCAATGTTAGACCAAGGATCCTCAACCATTTGTTTTAATCCAAGAGATACCCTGTTGTTATCTTGGTCGTGGTTAAGAACTTTAACATTGAGTTCCTCTCCTACTTTAATTACCTCGCTAGGATGCTTGAGTCTTTTCCAGCTGATATCTGTAATGTGTAATAAACCATCTACACCACCTAAATCAATAAAGGCGCCATAATCTGTCAGATTTTTTACAACACCTGTTACAACGTCATCAATTTTCATAGAGTTTAAGAGCTCTTTACGATCGCCATCATTTTCTTTGTCGTGAACAAGTTTTCTAGATACAACAATGTTGTTTCTTCTTTTTTCCATCTTGACAATCATGAAGCTGAATTCTTTACCCTCTAGGTCCTCAGGATTCTCTCTTACAGCTTTTGTAAAGGCGTGTGATCCTGGAAGGAAAGCCGTCACTGAACCAAGATCAACTAAGAAGCCGCCTTTCTTTCTTTCAATGACTTTACCAACAATCATTTCCTCTGCTTTGAAAGCTTTACTAAGTTCATCCCATACTTTATTTCTTATTGCTTTTTCTCTTGAAAGTATTGTAACTCCGTCGCCATTATCAACAGTCTCGAGGAGAAATTCGTACTCGTCTCCAATAGTAGCGTTTATATTACCTGATACATCGCTAAATTGTTTTAAACTTACCCTTGACTCAGATTTCAATCCTGTGTCAACGACTGCAAATTGACCGTCGATTGCAATAATAGTGCCTTTAATGATCGCACCAGGGGTGATATTAATTTTACTTGATTGTTGATTTTCGAGGTCTTTGAATTTTAATTGATTTGTCATATTTAAATAGATGTGGCCTAAGGCCGGTTAACGGTTATATTAAGATGCCGAAGCATCGCTCACTTGTTTACAGATGTCGAGGATTTTTTCAACAACGTCTGAGAATGTTTCATTCGATGAATCAATCATATGCGCTCCAAGTGGTATAGTCAATGGAGAAATCTTACGATTAGAGTCATTATAGTCTCTTCTTATGATGTCTTCGCGAACTCTATCGATGTTAACATCTAATCCTTTATTAATCAACTGCTGGTAACGTCGTTCAGCACGAACCTCAGGAACAGCNGTTAAAAATATTTTTGTGTTAGCATTTGGAAAAATTGTCGAACCCATATCTCGTCCGTCTGTCACTAAACCAGGTTTAGTCGCGTAGCTTCTTTGTTTCTCAATTAAAGCCCNTCTAAGCTCAAGAGACTGTGACATTGTAGAGGCTAACGCTCCGGCTTCTTGACAAGTGACTTCATTCGATATGACTCGACCATTACATTTAATGACATAACCGTCTGCATGACTACGATCAAACTCAAATACTATGTCATCTTCTAAAAGTGCTTTAATGATTTTATCCATCTGACTTTGTTTAAATGTTTCTCTTAAAACATAACTAGCTGCAACCCGATATAATACACCACTATTGAGGTAATTAAATCCAAGTTTTTGTGCTACACAACATGCAACACTACTTTTACCTGTTCCAACAGGGCCATCAATAGTGATGATAGGTACGATCATTCGACCTCTAACTCAGGATCAATAGGTTCGTTNACAGTNTGTATGGCAACTAATTTTTCATTATCTGCTAGATTAATGAGTTTTACTCCTTGCGTTTGCCGTCCAATAAGTGAAATTTCATCAACCTTTATACGNACCATTGTTCCACCAGCTGTTAGTAAAAGAATTTCATCNCTNGTNCCTACCGGTATTGCTCCAATAATTTCACCTGTTTTGTTTGTTAAACGCATGCTCATTACNCCAACTCCGCCCCTACTTGTTTCACGGAACTGTTTCAGGTTGGTACGCTTACCAAAACCTTTATCTGTGACTGTGAGAATCTGGGCTTTATCAGNAACAACAATCATAGAAATGACTTGCTGTCCATTATGNAGTTTGATNCCCCTAACGCCCCTGGCATTTCTTCCAATAGAACGAAGCTCTGAGCAACAGAATCGATTGACTTTACCGTGGTTGGTAAAGAGCATAATTTGATCNGTTTCCTGTAATAAATCAACACCTATAAGAACATCCCCATCATCAAGGTTAATAGCATTTACTCCAGATGACCTTGGTCTAGAAAAAGCTGAAAGAGGTGTCTTTTTAATGGTACCTTGTTGGGTAGACATNACAATTGAGTATTCTTCTGCTTCCAGTGACTCCACACATAAAATCGCACTGATCGTCTCATCACTAAGTAACTTNAGGTAATTCACCAATGGACGCCCCCTTGAGCCTCTACTAGACATTGGAAGTTTATATACCTTCATCCAAAATAAACGACCTTTAGAAGTGAAACAAAGCATCGTATCATGTGTTGAGGCAACAGTAAGAAATTTAATAACATCTTCTTCTTTAATCGACGATGCCGATTTACCTCTACCGCCCCTTCGCTGCGAACTATAATTTTCAACTAGTTGAGCCTTTGCGTAACCTTCCTGAGTTAAAGTTACAACTACTTGTTGGTTAGGAATAAGATCTTCATTATCAATCTCTTGATAATTATCTAAAATTTCAGAACGTCGATCATCACTAAATTGCTCTTTCACTTCAATTAATTCATCTTTAATCACTGACATTAGACGCTCATAACGAGATAATATATCGATATAATCCTTGATTANTTCTATAGCTGCAGCATGATCATCAAGTATTTTGTCTCTTTCAAGACCTGTTAAACGGTGCAGTCTCAAGTCAAGTATGGCTTGCGCTTGTTGTTTTGAAAGATAATACTTACCCTCTTTTACACCATAGGCCTCCTCAACATCATCCAATTTTGTTAATTCTAGATATGAAAATACATCTTGTTTTTCATCAACTTCCCAACCTTTAGAAACTAATGTTTCTTTAGCTTCTGCTGGGGTTTGTGCTGATTTAATAATTGAAATAACTTCATCTAAATAGTTAATAGCAACAGCTAATCCCTCTAAAATATGTGCTTTAGATTTTGCCTTAGCCAGCAAGTACATTGTTCTTCGAGTGACGACTTCTCTTCTATGTGAAATAAATGCATTTAAAATATCTAAAAGAGGCATGCATTTTGGAACACCACCATGTAAACAGACCATATTAATGCCAAAAACAGTTTGAAGTGCTGTTTGTTTAAGAAGATTGTTTCGAACAACTTCAGCGTTTTCTCCACGCTTAATTTCGATTGCAATACGCATTCCATGTCGGTCACTTTCATCTCTTAACGTTTGGATACCTTCAATNTTCTTGTCTTTGACTAGCTGTCCAATATTGAATAGTAATCTTGCTTTGTTAACCTGAAATGGTAGTTCTGTAATAGCAATTGTCTGGCGGTTATTCTTTTTATTGGTTTCTATTTCAGATCGTGCACACATCTGGATTTTACCTCTTCCAGTTTTGTAAGCCTGTAAAATACCACTTTTACCGTTAATGAATCCTGCAGTTGGAAAATCTGGACCCTGAATATGTTCCATGACATCTGAGAGAGTTGCTTGAGGATTATCAATTAATGTGATTGTTCCATCAATAACTTCTTGTAGATTGTGAGGTGGGATATTTGTAGCCATACCAACAGCAATACCAGAAGAACCATTTACTAATAAATTTGGATACCTCGCAGGTAGTACGGTTGGCTCAGACTCTGAATTATCGAAGTTAGGTATAAAATCTACTGTGTCAGAATCAATATCATCTAATAAACGACCACTTAGCTTATGTAATCTTATTTCAGTATAACGCATTGCGGCGGCTGAATCGCCATCAATTGAACCAAAGTTACCATGACCGTCGATGAGAGGGTATCGCATTGAAAAGTCTTGAGCCATTCTTACGATGGCGTCATAAATTGCGCCCTCACCATGAGGATGATATTTGGCTAATGTTTCACCAACTGCTTTTGCAGACTTCTTGTGCGGCCTGTTCCATAGATTACCTAATTGTTGCATTGAATAGAGTGATCTTCTATGAACAGGCTTTAATCCATCACGAACATCAGGAAGTGCACGACCAACGATTACGCTCATTGCATAATCTAAATAAGCATTTTTGATTTCAGTTTCAACTAATCTTGGGGCTATAATTTCATTTGTTAAGTCGTTCATATCATTAATCTTCAATTATTACACTAAAACATTAAGGTAACACAAATTAAACTGATTTGTAATATAGCAGCCACATCAAAACAAAATAATATATTATTACGATTTATCAGCAACATATAGGCAATTTTATTGATTTTTTCGCAAAAAGTGTTATTATATTAAAGTAACGGATTACAAATTGGCTGGGAGGATAGCATGTCTGAATCATACAAAACAGAAAAAGAACTTTTAAAAAACTCGCAAAAAGACGACTACATGAGCGATAAACAGCTATCATTTTTTGAAAACCGACTCAAACATGATAAAGATGCATTATTGAAAAGCATATCTAGCTCAAAAGAAGAGATCGCAATGGATGATGATCCAAGTGACGAAATTGACGGAGCAACCTACCAAGAGTCCAGAATTAGAAATTTACGTTTAATTGAGCGACAAACAAAGCTTCTTCATAAAGTTGAAGATGCCATTGATAGAATACACAGTGGAGAGTTCGGTTTTTGTTCAAAAACAGGCGAAGAAATAGGATTACCTAGATTGCTTGCCCGACCCACAGCAACATTATCCATTGAAGCAAAAGAATCGCAAGAAAGCCACGAACGTACCGAAGCAGATTAATTTTTCTTTATTCGTTTTAATGTGCATCAACACCATTCAATGATGAATGCCTTAACTTTTTCCGATAGTTTTTAAACGAACTTAAGGCTCTTTCGATAACAGCTAATACAATCATGTAATTAAAATATTGCATTTGAGTTGCATGATTACTCACATAGCTTAAGTTCATGAATATAATAGACAAAATCAGATAGGTTAATACTCTATAAAGTGCTTTAAATCTAAAAAGGAAATCTGCAAAAGAAACTAAAATCCAAACACATACTAGACCGATTAGAACATCAAGCAGGTTATGGTAACCACAATAAATGAGCGTGCTTGCAATCAAAAATAATATAAAAGCATACAGATACCCTTGTGTCTTTTTATCTAACAAGAGTCCGTACATTACTCCCAATGCAACCGTATGGCCACTTGGAATTGCCCAACCCAACTGCATCATCCATGGATTGAGAGGCACACCGATATAAGACTTCAAAAAACACTTGAAAATAAGTGCGAAACAATAGGATTGCAATATATGATATGTTTTTAAATCAAATACTCGTATAACAATTAGATAAGTTGCTGTGAGAGTAAGCACGTCGCATACTAAGTGTGCAATTATTAAACCTAAAGTATCCATACACTGATATTAAACACTGTAGCCCAATGAATCAACGAAAGAATGATTAGTCTTTGTCAAGATGAACTTGAGGTATTTTATGATGTTTATAACTTAAACTAAGATTAAGTTTTTTTCTTAAGAAAACAGATGCTTTACTAATCGTCTCCTCTGCTTCGGGAACATATAGTCCTAAAAGGTGATGGGCATGCATGCAACCATCATTCACATAAAAACAAGCATCTACGCAATGATCAAGTGCTCTCATATAAAAACTTCTGGCACTGTCAATTAACATATCGTCCGTGCCAATACTTATAAATATTGGAGGGAAACCGGTTAAATCTGCATATATTGGAGATGCTAAAGGATCCTTTGGATCATGACCATTAAGATATGCATTCGAAAAAGTTCGTAAAATTTTCTCACTTAACATGACATCTTTTTGTTCAAGATCCCTATATATGTGTGGATCATCATATATCTCTACGGTTACACACGGTGATAATAGAACCAAACATGCCGGTAATGATGCATTCCTTTTTTTTAGAACAGATACTGTGGACAATGCCAATGCAGATCCAGCGGAATCAGCAACAATAGCAATTTTATCTGGCGCATAACCTTCTTCAACAAGAAAATCATATGCTTTAACACAATCATATATAGCAGCTGGAAAGGGGCTTTCTGGAGCCAAGCGATAATCTGGAAGAAACATTTGTATTCCTGTAATTGATACTAAGTCGTAACCAGAACGTTGGTAGCTTTGTGATGATCCCTGACAGAACCCACCACCATGCAGATATAAAAGAACAGAATTTGTGTCACTTAAATCGTCTTTGATCCACTTTCCATGTAAATTTTTTGCAAAACGAGACTCTGAGACAACGGCTGTTTGGGGCATTGGCAACGTTGCAAAAGCAGCCTCCATCTCATTTCTCAAGTCCATAATCGAAAGATTGTTAAAATAATCTTTCTGTCTTCGAATTTGTTGTTTAATAAACCAGCTTTTGAGTGACATAAAGATAGTATAGTTGATACTTAGATAACTTTTTGCAAGAAAATTGAAAGACAGCTATATTTAGAAACATGAATATCTTAATAGCTGGCATTACTGGCCTAATCGGTGAAAAAATATCCAAATCTCTAAGTAAAAAACATACAGTTATTGGCCTGGGCCGACAACTTGAAAAAGTGAAAAAACATTGCGATATTGCATTAACTTGGAATGATTCTCTTGAAGATAAAATAAAAGAACACAATATCTCGGCAATCATCAATCTTTGCGGTGAAGATATTGGCCAATTATGGCTAAATCAATCAAAACACAAAATACGAAATAGCAGAGTCCTTCCGACAACAAAAATTGCTTCCATATTGAAAAAGTTTCCAAACATACATCTTATTAATGCAAGTGGTATCGGAGTATATGGGTTCATCCAAAATGCAAATGATCAATATGGAATTGAGGAATTTCCAGCACAAACCCCTAAAGGATACAACGACACTGGGTTTCTCTGTACAATGGGACGTGAATGGGAAGATTGTTCAAAAAACCACCCAAACACAACCTATATGAGGCTTGCTCCTGTTTTTGATTATAACGGAGGTATTTATAGGCGCTTAACCATGAGTTGTGCAGTTGGATTAATGACTCAGTTTGGAGAGGGTAACTCACCATTCCCATGGGTATCGTTATTAGATGTAGTAAACATTATAGAGCTCATTATCGATAAAAAAATAACTGGCCCAATAAATGTTTGTTCACCTGAAATAATGACACTTCATTCGATTATTCAGACCATTGCATCTCGAAAAAACTGTTACACAGTTACTGTTCCGAGTGCTGTCGTAAAAGTACTAGTAGGACAAATGGGTAATGAATTATTTTTAAATGGAACAGCAACCAAACCAGATCGTTTACTTAAGAAGGGTTATAACTTCAACCACCCTACTTTCAAAGAATTTATAAACAATACCTTCTAAATCAATCTCAATAAGCCTTATCTCTTGACATAGAACTAAAAAAAATTAATATCACATTTTATTGGGGCTGTAGCTCAGCCGGGAGAGCGCTTGCATGGCATGCAAGAGGTCGTCGGTTCGATCCCGTCCAGCTCCAATTAAAGGACAAGTCCCCATCGTCTAGAGGCCTAGGACATCGCCCTTTCACGGCGGTAACAGGGGTTCGAATCCCCTTGGGGACGCCATTAGGATGAGTCATTTATGATTTTACAGATCTCTTTTTTTTTGAGCCTAACCATCCTCATTCTGTTAATCGATAAAATTATAAAAAAGCAATTTCAAATCAATATGTTAATTCTTTTAACATCTGTTTTACTTAGTTTTATGTATAAAACATACCTTTCTTATGCACCGGTTACCCAAGAAAACTTGTACTTTTTTAACTTTATCAAAAGCATAGATTTCTCGGATTTACTCATCACTTACATGCTTAGTTATATGTTGTTTGCAGGATCACTACTATGTGATATCAAATCTTTAAAAAAACACTCTATCTCAATCGCCTCTTTAGCTTTTATCGGGACTACTATTTCAACCTTTACAGTTGGCACACTTACTTTTTATTTATTGTCATTTTTTGGCTTTTCGATTCAATATATTCATTGTTTGATATTTGGTGCAGTCGTTTCTCCGACAGATCCGATTGCGGTTTTGGATATGTTAAAACATTTAAATGCCCCAAAAGGTTTAAGAAACATTATTGCCGGAGAATCTCTATTTAATGATGGTGTTGCAATTATATTATTTATGACATTAATCAAGTTATCGGAGAGCCCTTCATCCATTACCATCTCAAGTACCGTACTATTATTTTTGCAACAATCTGTGGGTGGTTTAGTTTTTGGGTACATTATGGGTTACATTGCAAATTGGTTAAATAATCTTTCCGACAAAAACAATGAAATAGAAGTAATAATCACTATATGGATTACAACGACTGGGTATTGGTTAGCTAACTCATTTGGTTTTTCTGGTCCCTTGGCAATGGTTGTTTCAGGCATGTATATTGGAAATTCTATTAAAGCATCACAAAAAGATAAATTAATTAATTTTTGGAAAAGTATTGACCACCTTTTAAATGCTGTCTTATTCTTTTTAATCGGATTTGAATTTATCTTATTCGACATGTCTATATTAAAAATCATAATACCAATATCAATCACAATTATTTGCTTAACGATGCGAGCATTAAGTGTTGGAGTATCTTTACTACCTATTTCTAGGAAACAAAACATCTCACCGTCTGATCAATTAGTCATCATATGGGGAGGAATAAAAGGGGGATTGACACTAGCATTGTCTTTGATTATGCCGAATATTCCAAACTCTAACATCTTTATTATTTCAGCCTATTTTATAGTCATTTTTTCAATTTTAATCCAAGGATTTTCGATTAAATATCTTCTAAATAAACTTGACTACCTCCATTCACAAAAAGTAGTATAAGCCTATGGATCAACTACTTATTTTTTCGGTTTGCATCATTATCGCTCTTATTCTTATAAACGGTATTAGAATATTACGTGAGTATGAAAGAGGTGTTGTTTTTTTTCTTGGTCGTTTTTACAAGGTAAAAGGTCCAGGTCTTATTATTATCATCCCTATTTTGCAACAAATGGTGAAAGTGAGCAAAAGAATCGTTGTATTAGACATCCCACCTCAGGATATCATATCCAAAGATAACGTATCAGTTAAAGTAAATGCTGTAGTTTATTACAGAGTAAATAAACCAGACTTAGCCATTAACAATGTCGAAAATTTTAGTGAAGCTACAAGCCAACTTTCCCAAACAACATTACGTTCCATTCTTGGACAGCATGATCTTGATGAAATGTTGTCAGAGCGAGACAAACTCAACACAAGTCTTAAAAATGTCATCGATCGTGAATCTGACTCTTGGGGCATTAAGATTTCAAGTGTTGAAATTAAAGACATTGATATTAGTCAAACAATGGTAAAAGCAATTGCTCGTCAGGCTGAAGCAGAACGTGAAAGAAGAGCAAAAATCATTAATGCTGAAGGTGAACTTCAATCTGCTGAAAATTTATCTAAAGCTGCACTTATTCTTAATAAACAACCCGTGGCATTACAGTTAAGATACCTACAAACACTTTTAGATGTCAGTACAAACGATTCATCAACCATTGTGTTTCCAATACCATTAGAAATATTGGATATTTTTAAGAAAGTCGCATCAAAGGAGAAATAGGTCAATGGAACAGCTAAATGTTGCACCTGCAATTGAATTTAGATCAAAATCAGTCAACATGGCTAGCCTTCATATTTACTCAGCCAATCAGTTGAAATTTAGATCTTCTCTAAAACATCAGATTCAGCTTTCGCCTAATTTATTCAAGAATGCACCTGTTGTGTTGGACTTTTCAAAACTTGAATCAGATGAAGTACCAGCAAATGACTTCAAGGAAATATGTCTTGAATACAATATCTTTCCAGTCGCCATTCAAAACTGCTCAGATGCCGTAAGTTCTTCTTTTTTGAATGTAGGCATTCCAAAAATTAGTAGTACTGCAAAACCAAGCGCACCTCAAATAGAAGAGAAAATCATTACTGGTTCTGTAAGATCAGGTCAGCAACTTTATTTCAAATGCCCAATTACAATCATTGGAGACGTTAAAGCAGGTGCAGAAATTATATCTGATCACTCTATTCATATCTACGGAACCCTTCATGGTAAAGCAATTGCTGGTATTCAGTCCAATCACGATGCACAAATATTTATGGAAAGTTGTAAAGCAGAACTTGTTTCAATCGGAAAAAAATACCTCATTGCACACGATCACAATCAACTGACGTATGATTATAGAATTCGAGTGAAGTCTTATAACGGTGAATTAAAGGTAATGAGGCTTTGACCTGGAGCGAAATCTACAGTATATTAAGGTAATTAATAAATGAGGTACAATTTTGTCTGAAGTAATAGTAGTCACATCTGGTAAAGGTGGCGTCGGTAAAACAACCACAAGCGCGTCAATATCAACGGGTTTATCTTTAAGAGGTAAAAAAACCGCAGTAGTGGATTTTGATATTGGGCTTAGAAATCTAGACCTTGTGATGGGTTGTGAAAGACGTGTTGTTTATGATCTTATTAATGTAATTCACGGCGATGCTACTCTAAAACAAGCACTAATTAGAGACAAACGTAGACCAAATTTGTTTATACTTCCAGCGTCTCAAACAAGAGATAAAAATGCTTTGACACTAGAAGGCGTTGAACTAGTAATTAATCAATTAAAAGAAGAGTTTGACTATATAGTCTGCGATTCCCCTGCTGGAATTGAAATTGGTGCAGAAATGGCTATGTATTATGCAGACAAAGCAATCGTTGTTGCAAACCCAGAAACATCCTCAATCAGAGACTCTGATCGTATTATTGGGCTTCTTGGAAGCAAAACACATCGATCTAAAAATGATCTTCCACCTATCCAAGAATCTCTTTTAATTACCAGGTATTCACCGCAGCGTGTGAAAGAAGGTAATATGCTATCTGTTGAGGATATTTCAGAGTTCTTAAGTATTCCATTAATAGGTGTTATACCAGAATGTCGATCCGTTTTAGACGCTTCTAACGTAGGTGCTCCTGTTGTTACCAATGCTGAGAGTAACGCCGGTAAAGCATACATAGATGCTGTGGATCGTTTATTAGGGAAATCAGTACCGATGCGCTTTACATCACAACATAAGAAAAATTCATGGAATAAGTTTAAAGAATTTTTTACATCAACTGCGGATGAGGTTAGCTAAATGAGCATACTTGAATATTTCTTTCCTAAAAAAACTCAGTCGGCATCTATTGCAAAGGAACGCCTACAAATAGTAGTTTCACATGAGAATTATCAAAGTAAGCCAGCAGATTTTGTGCAAAGTCTTAAAGATGAGCTCATTGATGTCATTACAAAATACACTAAAGTTGATCAAAATCAGGTCCAAGTATTTCTTGATGGTTCCGTTCTTGAGTTAAATGTCGTTTTACCTGAAGAACTTGAAAATAGTTAGAATACATTCATAAATTCATATGACAGAACAGTGTTCTCCCTGCAAGCAACTTCATATATTTGAATACTCGAATAACGTAAAAATTATTATACATATCGATAGTCTCGCCCTAGGAAATGCCATTGGTGGTACCAGAATGCTGCCGTATGATAGTGTCGAGAGTGCAATTCAAGATGTTAAAAAGTTGTCAAGCGCAATGTCTCTAAAAGCCGCCATTCATGGTTTAAATCAAGGAGGTGGTAAATGTGTTATTTTTAATCCAGAAAAGCTACATTTTAATGAAATAGCTCCATTATATACATCTGCACTCAATCAGCTTGCAGGTTCTTTTATTGCTGCAAACGATATGGGGATTTCAATTAAAATGATTAACGACATCCGACACCTCTCTCCATTTCTAATAAGCAGTAATCAACTAATTGATGATCCATCCTATTTCACCGCTTTAGGTGTATTTCATTGTATTCAATATATAACAAAGAATCATCTTGACACTACTATTCCAAATATAAAAATTCAGGGACTTGGCCGTTCTGGAGCTCCACTATGTAAAATGTTACTTGATTCAGGCTTTAAAGTTTCAGCTTATGATATCAAAGTAAGCCACGTTGAACAATTTAAAAAACACCCCAATTTCTCTGCATTAGACGAAACAAATTGGTTTTCTTTGCCTTGTGATATATTTGCACCTTGTGCATCAGGAAATGTCATTACAAATTCAAACGTTCATTTAATCAATTCAAAATTCGTATGTGGGACAGCAAATAACCCTTGCGAAAATATGGCTGTCATCAATACTCTTCATTCACATCATATTCAATTCATTCCAGACTTTGTAAGCAATGGTGGAGGTTTAATTTATGCTGCTGGTACATATCATCAGTTATCGAGAAAAGAGATCATTGATAAAATAAAAAACATTCCTAAGCTTATATCAAAGCTCTCTTGTTCATCATCCAACATGTATGTTAATGCACTTAGCATTGCTAATGAAAAAATTTCAAGTTTTGTCAATGAAAGCTGAATTACTACTAAAAGCATTTAAAAATATTCTTTATTCAAGATTACTTGAAAAAAAAATGACTGCAATGCAACGTCATGGTCAAATCGGAACATACGCTGGATGCGCTGGACAAGAAGCCCTTTATACTGGACTTGGTTTGGCGATGAAACCTGAAGATTGTTATGTACCTTATTATAGGGATCAACCAGCCCTTATGTTAAGAGGCTACCAACCCATTGATTTTATGCGTT
>NZIM01000077.1 GCA_002691585.1 Legionellales bacterium | reverse complement strand
AATTAGCTTTTATATCAAAATCATTCGAATATATTTGGGCAAATGAAATTGATGGCAAATATGAGCATATGAAAATAAATGAGATAGCTTTTAGTCTATGTTTAATCATAACTATTTATTTCTGTACAAATTAGTATTGGTAGTTTGATTTTTTTTATGTATTTAACAAGTTCCATTAATTGTAAAAAAATTTAAAAGCCGAATATTATGAGACATTCTTTACAACTTCTGCTATTTACTATTGTAGCTCTTAGCATATCGTTTGTTACGAATATTAATGCATATGCTCAACTTAAACAGTCTGAGTATAAGGGGACAGCCGTTGTCTCAAACAGTATAGTTGTTAAAATAGATGATTCAAAGTTCAAGGCTAAAGGTCTTCAAACTTTGAATGAAACTAGAATAGAAAGTATTAAGTCAAGTTTTGAAATTGGTACTAACAAAGTTCTACATACGAATGGAATAGAAGAATGGAAAGTGAAACTGGACGACTATGAGGAGGTATTGGAAGATCTTAATAATATACCTGGTGTAAATGCATTTCCTAATTACATATTTAAAAGAGGCGATTACAAACCGGTTCAAATAGAAAATGTAGAACATACGAATGGAACAGAACTCAAATCCTTTTTAGGTAGCTTATATAATTTAGGTGATGATTTTACACCTTCACAACTAATTGTTGAAGAAGTTGATGGATACGGTCTACCGTTAGCCTATTTAGAAGATTTTAGCAATCCAAATGCTGATGCATGGGATGTTAAGTTTCATTCAGTCTCATTCAGTATGGATAATATTGTGCATAATGGTGCATTTATGGGTTCAGATTTCTGGTTTGATAACTCATTAGAAGCTGATTTTGGATCTGTTCATTTTGACGATACTCTAAAATTTGAAGTCAATAAAGCGGGTAATCAATGGGATTTACAAGCTTATCAAATATTGACACCTGAACAAATAAATAAGCTTTCTAGAGGCGGGGAATGGGAACTTACTTTTGATGCGATGAGCCCTGATGGTGCTAAAACTTTCCATGTATTTTTAGGTCAAAATGGTGGTGATTGGGCAAGATATTGGGCTCCTGGTGGGGATGGTGATATTACTGTTGATGATACGATGAAGACCTATACACTAACGGCAGACATAACTCAAACTTGGGAAAGTATGAAACTTGGGTTTGAAGTTGGAGCAAGTACTGCCGACCTGCTAATTGACAATTTGGCTCTTAGACCTGTTCCGAAGAATATTGTAGAAAATGGAGATTTTTCTAACGGTGATTCATTATGGACATCCGAAGGAGACAAGGGTACTGTAACTTATAGCGATAGCTTAGTATTTACGGTTGAAACGGCAGGAAATCCATGGGAATTACAAGCATTTCAAGTTCTGTCATCAGAGCAGATAGCAGCCCTTTCTGAAGGGGGTGAATGGAAGTTGACATTTGACGCAAGGAGTCCTGATGGGGCTAAAAGCTTTCATGTATTCCTAGGTGAGAATGGTGGTAGCTGGACTCGTTATTGGGATGGTAATGTGGATGTTGATGGTGAAATGAAGACATACACATTGACAACAAACATTACTCAAACCTGGGATAATATGAAGCTAGGATTTGAAGTGTCTGAAGATGCTGCTGATCTTGTGATTGATAATATCTCATTAATGCGATCTGTACCAGAGAATAGTTATGAGAATATTTTTTACGATAATTTTACAGAAGGTGGAGGATGGCATATAGAATCTGAAAAATTGAAATTTACATTAGCAACAGCTAAACCGATACAATATAATGGCCAGATAACTTCGCCAGCGATTGATCTCTCAGGATTAGATTCTTTGAAGAAGTACCGTTTTGTTATTGATTATCAAAATGAGATGAAAGCAGATCTAATCAATTTGGTAATTTTTGATGTTAACAGTGATGAATATACTTCTATAGATTTAACACCATACAGTCAATTTTATCACTATTGGGGTTTTGAAAAATTTGAGGGTGATACTGTAAGATATGCCATTTACACAGAAGGTGGCTCAATGCCAACTTCAAATATTGAAGAGCTTTTTTCAATAAACCATGTAAGAATTGAAGAATATCCTGTAAATGATTTTTTCATACCACTACAGTACTCGCTTTATAATGATGGTACATTTGGCAGTGTAGTAGGTAGCGCAACAGTTGATGCAGATATAGATGCTTTTGAAGCATGGGAGTATGAAACAGGCGAGGATAGTGTTGTTGTTATTATTATGGATGATGGGGTAGATTTTGATCATCCGGATCTAGTAAATCAAGCTTGGGTTAACCCAGGCGAGGATTTAAACGGTGATGGGATTATACAAGCAGATGAAGTTAATGGCATCGATGATGATGGAAATGGATTCCCAGATGATTTCCATGGTTGGAGTTCAATTTATAACGATAACTCTTATATGAATCCTGGAAGTTTCCATGGAACGCACGTAGCCGGTACAGTTGGTGCTGAAGGCGGAAATGGCATTGGTGTATCAGGTGTTACTCAAGATGTCAAAATGGTCTCAGTTATGATATTCGATGAGTTTGGGTCCACAACATCTTTAGGTATTATGCTCGGTTATGAATATATGACTTCAATCATGGAACAAGGTGTAGATGTAGTAGCTATTAACCAAAGTTGGGGTGGTGGTGAGAATATGATTTCAGAAGATGGTCAAGGGTTTGTGATGGAAATGACAAAGCATGCCCAAGATCATTATGAGCATGGTGCGGTATGGGTAGTTTCAGCAGGTAATTCTAGTCTAAATAGAGATGATCAATATTATTACTCTATTCCAAACAATATCAATTCTCCAAATGTTATAACTGTTGCAAGTAGTGATTGGAATGATAACCCGTCATCATTTACAGACTTTGGTGTATATACTGTAGATATATACGCACCAGGACATCAAATAGCGTCGACTTATCCAGATAGTAGCTATTCTTATATGTCAGGAACTTCGATGGCATCGCCACATGTGACAGGAGCAATGGCTTTAGCTAAATCAATGTATCCTGATGAATCTGGTGTTGATATAATGATTAGAATGTTAGCATCAGGAGATGTAAAAAACCAATTAGCAAATGTTGGTGAAGCAGAAAGGTTAAATACTGTACAATCTATTTTGAATGATGGTTCAGGGATAATTCCAAGCCATTATGCAAATGCAACTTTTCAAAGAGTATTTTTTGAAGAGGCAGCTGAGCAATCAATTGGTTTTATAAATAATACTTCTGAACAGGTTTCTGTTTCATCAGTCAACATTCCAAATGGGTCTGGGGTGTGGAGTACAGATTCAGAAGTTGAAGGAGTAGCCGTTGAATCTGGGGGAAGTTTCTCCATGGATTTGAAATTTGATAATAGGAATACAGATGTTATTAGTGAAGCTGATAACATCACATTTACATTATCGAATGGTACTGATCTAATTATACCTATATATGGCAGAGAATTAGCTTTCCCAACCATAGAATTATCCAATTACTTGACTGATGGTGGAGTTGTACCAATTGGGAGTGTTGTGGAAGGGGAATTTGAAATAATCAACAATAGTGAACTACCACTATACTTTGATGTTGTTCAATCACTCCAAAGATATATGCCAGAAGAATCTAACCATATAGAAACAAATGCCGGATTTAAACCAGCACGAAGTTTTGTTAAAGATAAACCTATAGTTGGTTCATCTGTATTAGATATCTATAAGGATTTACCTAATATTAATGATAAATACTCTAGTGAGAGTATAAAACTTGAAGCCGAATCGGGTATGTTAGAACATGGGGTATCATTGTTGTGGTTCGATGATTTGAATGATCCAGAAAGAGTTAATTCTCAATGGATAGTTAGTGATTTAAGTGGTGTTGGTGAGATTTTTGAACTGGTTGAATTAGAGTCAGCTGAAAATTTAGCTTTTTTCGCTGGTGATTTTATGACAGGTTACCTTAATAATGCTTTTACTGAAGCTGTAACCCCTTCCTTTGACTTTTCAAATCTAGTTGATGAGAATGGTGATGAGTTTATACCTGCATATTTAGAATTTGATTATTCAGCATTACTGGAAAATGAATATGATTTCTTTTCTATTTCTGTTTATATCGATGGTTGGTGGCAAGGTATTATAGATATGACTGATTTTGGAACATTAATTGCGGATGGTGGTTATCGTAGGGCTATAATCGATATTGGGCAATATGCCGGTCAATCAGATATTCGATTTAGTTTTGATCTTGAAACAGATGCAGATTATGTTGGTGGATGGGGGGCCCTATTTGATAATGTTGCAATCACAGCGGTTCCAAAACCATATTTTATTTCTGAAACAGATGGCCTTGTTGAACCAGGTTCTTCAGATTTAGTTAAAGTTGGAGTTGAAACTGAAAAAATTCAAGGTACTGGCGGTTTCGAGTTAAGTTCTATAGTCTTTAATAATAGTTTAGAATTCTTCTATTATGGTGCTCCTGTTCATTATTTAGGATTTATGATAGAGAATAATCCTCCAGTTGCAAATGATGATACGATGATGGTTGTTTCCGGAGATGTCATAAATACCCTAGATATTGCGGCATTTGCAGCATCAAATGACTATGATGATTCAGGACAACCCTTCGTGACAGACATGACAGATCCTGTATATGGTAGTTTCAAGTACCTCGAAATAGATGGTCCTCCATATTATGTTGCTCCTCTGAATTTTGATGGAATGGACATGATAACCTATCAAATAAGTGATGGTATGGACTACGCTGAAGCAGTTATTTATATCATGGTAATGGCAGAACCTGGATTTAAAACAGGTGCAAACCAGCAGTTTGTCTTGTTAGAAGATAACGAGTTAACACTTAGTACCATGACTATGGCTGCTGGTGTAGGTGGTATGGATAAAAACATGATGGTCTGGGGTAAATCAATGCATGATGCAGTACAAGTGACGCATACACCGGGAGAACATGTTATTATGATTACTGCGGCTGAAGATTATTATGGTCAATCAGAAGCGATGCTTTATGCTGGTCATGAAAATCATGTAATGGATTCCATGATGGTTTCTGTAGTAATAACTCCTGTTAATGATGCACCAGTAGCATCATTTAATATTGAGCAAAATCAAGCAGGTGGTAGTGAATTTAATTTTGCGAATACCTCAAATGATGCACGTGACCCTGAAGGGGCTATTGTTCAATATGAATGGAATTTTGGAGATGGTACGACAAGTAATGAAAAAGATCCATACCATAATTACTCTACAGTGGGAGATTATAGCATAACCTTAAAAGTCACGGATAATAGTGGTTCGGAAGCAGAGTACTCTGAAAATGTGAGTGTAACTGTGTTAACAAGCAGTGAGGATCTTACTAATCCAAATGTTTATTCTTTAGCACAGAACTATCCAAATCCGTTTAACCCAAGTACATTAATACAATACAGTATAGCAGAGCCAGGCAATGTAACTTTAGAAGTATATAATATGCTAGGACAAAAAGTGGCAGAGTTAGTGAATACAACACAAGCTGCAGGTAAATACTCCGTGCAATTTGATGCAGCTGGTCTGTCATCTGGGGTGTATTTATATCAACTGCGGGCTGGTAATTATTTCGAAACCCGAAAAATGATGCTCATAAAGTAGTTTAGGTCAGTCGTACTTTTTTGAAGCATTAGCTACACAATAATCTCGCAGGTGAGTAGCTTGCGAGATTTTTTTATGTATGATTATATACCATTAATTGTACGTTTTTTTTGCCCTTATCAGTGGACTGCTCACCTATGACCTTGAATCCTAATTTAGTATGTAACTTCATTGATGCGATATTTGGTGGGTAGCTATTTACTTCGCAACAAATGGGTATCGCAGGATGAGTAGTGAAAATATGCTCATATAGTGTAGTAGCTAATTGCTTGCCTCTAAATTCTTTCCCAATCACGATGCGATCCAGATACAAAAAATTTGTAAACCGATCTTTAAAGTAACGAAAATTGACACTTTCGTAGAGGCTTTCCGGATGCATCAACCAGCTAAAACCGGCTGGACTACCGTTGTATTCTATTAGGTAGCGATGCGAACTCATCCCATAAACTTTCGAAAATGCAGCAAAATCTAAGCTATTTACATGAGGCGTATTGGCCTGATTCCACGCATGTGCCAGAGCCAAATCGGCAGGAGTAAGATTTCGTATCATCATTAGAGTAGATTGACTATTTGGCTACAACTTATAACAAAATTCAATTAAACAGGAGAGTCTATGCTTTGTATCTTTATCTATGACACATAAAATGACTCAAATCTCAATTTTACGGCGGGCTTTTTTCGTTAGTTTGATGAGCCTTATCTCTTGGGTTTATGTGTACGCCCAAAGCCCAAGCGATACCCGTGGCCCAAGCGACGCTCAAAGCCATCATCAATGGTCCTATAATT
Source organism: Legionellales bacterium (assembly GCA_002691585.1). Lineage (GTDB taxonomy): Bacteria > Pseudomonadota > Gammaproteobacteria > Comchoanobacterales > Comchoanobacteraceae. The sequence goes on along the minus strand of NZIM01000077.1, from coordinate 5,861 downwards.
TGGGGATGTATGAAGTCAATCTCAGGCATTACTCTCAAGAAGGTAGCTTTGCTGCTTTTGAAAAAGATTTGGATCGAATTGATTCACTGGGACCTGGCATTATTTGGTTTATGCCGGTACATCCCATTGGCGAATTCAACCGCCTTGGCAGTTTAGGGAGCCCTTATTCGGTTAAAGATTATTACACAGTGAACCCCGATTACGGAAGTTTAGAAGAATTTAAGGATTTAGTTTCGGAGATTCAGCGCAGAGATAAATATGTCATTATTGACTGGGTTGCCAATCATACAGCATGGGATAATGTGCTCACCGAAACCAATCCCGAATGGTATGTTACCAATAGTAATGGTGAGTTTATACCACCACCTGGCACGAATTGGTCCGATGTGATAGAATTAGATTTTGACCAACAAGGGCTCAGAGACTATATGATTAAGGCGATGCAATTTTGGGTAGATTCCGTAGGAGTGGATGGATTTAGATTCGATGCGGTCGACTTTGTTCCAGATGATTTTTGGGAGGAGGCAATTCCAGCGTTAAAGCTGACTCGGCCCGATCTATTTCTTTTAGCCGAAGGACCGGGAGAACATCTTATGGAACTAGGCTTTGATATGAACTATAGTTGGGATTTTTATGGCTTCGGTGGAGGTATTTTGCCACTCATTACCCAGGGTGTGGCCGATGCCAATAGCTTTAGAACCTTTGTGAATCGGGAGCAAAACAATTATTCCAATGGGAAATACCGTCTTTACTTTGTCTCCAATCACGACGAAAATGCGTGGGAAGGAACTCCATTTCAATTGTTTGGGCCTCGAGCGGTAAATTTTTCAGTGCTTAGCCATGTAATCAACGGAATGCCCTTGGTGTATAATGGAGAAGAGGCGGGGATGAATAAGCAGCTAGCTTTCTTTGATAAGGACCTAATACCTTGGCGAGATTACCCCATGTTCGACTACTATCGCCGGTTATTTGATCTCAAGCGAAGAAACGCAGCTCTTTGGAATGGATTTGATGAAAATGAAGCGCAGCGAATTAAAACGACTCAGAACTCTCCCATTTATGCCTTTACGCGGGAGAAGGATGGTGATCGTGTAGTAGGGCTATTTAACCTAAGTAATCAAGCAATTAGTTTTCAAGCGACAGATGAGTTACCGGAGGGTACATACCGGAATGTGTTCACTGACGAACTTATTGGGTTGTCACAGGATAATGAATTTGATTTAGCCGATTGGGAGTTTTTGGTTTTAGAACAAGTGAGTCAAAATTCAACAGATAATTCCGATGAGGCAGAGTCAATAGACAATGCTCATGCACAAGGTAATCTACAGCTTAACCCGGTTTACCCCAATCCGTTCAACCCCAGTACCACCGTTTCCATGGTATTAGACGCAGCAGCAGAAGTTCGCTTAGAAATTTGGGATTCCATGGGCCGCTTAGTGATTGAGCGCGAGGTAGGAATTAGGTCGGCAGGGCGACATAGCTTTCGAGTGCATGCACAGGATTGGCCAAGTGGGGTGTATTTGTTACGGGTTTGGGCAGGCCAAGAATCACAAGAGCGGCGAATTACCTTAATGAAATAAATCACTTGCAACCCGGTAGGTATTGCAGTGGGCTTCGAGGATGAGGGCGATATCGGGAGCATAGCCACCTCCCATGGTAGTCATAATAGGTAATTCATGCTGTTTAGCCAATTCGAAGACTAATTGATCTCGGGATTTACAACCTTCCAGGCTCAACCCCAGTCGGCCTAGCTTGTCCTGTGCTAGCACATCAACCCCAGCGAGATAAAATATAAAGTCAGGTTTTTCGGTGGTGATGAGTCCGGGCANATGTTGTTCTAATAATTCGAGATATACTTGGTCGGTGCTGTGGTCGTCGAGTGCAATATCCAAATCCGATGGCGGTTTGTGATAAGGATAATTATTGGCCCCGTGCNTGCTAAAGGTGAATACCCGTGGTTCTTGGGCAAATATTTGGGCGGTACCGTTACCCTGATGGACATCGAGATCGACAATTAAGATTTTTTGGCAATCGGTATTATGCAGAAGGTGATGAGCGGCTACCGCTTGGTCATTGAGCAGGCAAAATCCTTCGGCTCGATTAGTCGAAGCATGATGCGTTCCTCCTGCAATGTTGAAGGCAGCTGATTCATTTTCAAGAGCCCAAAGGGCACCTTCAACCGTGCCATTTGTAATTCGTAATTCGCGATCAACCAAGCTTTGACTTAGGCTAAATCCACTAGCTCGCTCTTCTTTTTTGCTGAGTTCGAGATTTAGCAGTCGATGTACATAATCTGGGCAATGAACCCCAAGATCATAGCGCAATCCCTCGGAGGGTTCAAAAAAATCGTCTTCAAGGGCTAGGCCCTCTCTGTGCAAACGTTGGGGTAGGAGTTCATATTTTTCCATAGGAAAGCGATGCCCCTCTGGTACTGGGTGCACATAGCAAGGATGCCAAGCAATTTTAATCATGAAGGTATAACCAGTGGATTATCGATCTAAGTTCCTTAGACTAAAAGGGGGATTACATGAACCTGCTTTATCTCGAATTATTAGTACATTACCAACATGCATATTTTATTAACAGGTTCTACTGGATATATTGGAAAGCGACTTCTACCCGAGCTCATTGAGGCAGGTCATAAGGTTACCTGTTGTGTGAGGGACGCCAAACGATTTAACCCGTCTACGGATGTTAAAGACGTTATAGATGTACTTGAAATTGATTTGCTTGATCCTGAATCGTTAAAAAATATCCCTAAAGAAATCGATGCTGGTTATTACCTAGTGCACTCTATGTCTAGCTCGGCTGATTATGCAGCTATGGAGTTAGAATGTGCTAAGAATTTTTGTGAGGCGTTTTCGAAGACTCAGGCAAAGCAACTTATTTACCTAAGTGGAATTGTAAACCAAGAAAAACTCTCAGAGCATTTACAGTCTAGAAAGAGGGTAGAAGACGAGCTTTCTAAGGGGGCTTATGCGTTGACCACATTACGTGCGGGCATAATCGTTGGATCAGGAAGTGCATCGTTTGAAATTATTCGGGATTTGGTAGAAAAATTACCCATAATGGTGGCGCCAAGATGGTTGGAAACGAAGACTCAGCCCATTGGCATTATTGATGTTTTGTTATTTTTGACCGGTTGCCTATCTCATGAGCAAACGTACGGGAACCACTATGATATTGGGTGTGATGATGTGCTTACCTACAAGGAAATGTTGGTGGGTTTTGCTGAGGTACGTGGGTTACAGCGGCGTATTTATACGGTTCCAGTAATGACTCCTAAACTCTCTTCCTATTGGTTGTATTTTGTTACCTCTACTTCGTATTTGTTGGCCCGATCACTGGTCGATAGTATGAAAATTGAAGTAGTGTGCCGACCAAACAACTTGCGAAAAATTCTTGGTATTGAACCCATTTCTTATAATGCGGCGCTGGTTCGTGCAATGAATAAGGTAAACAAAGATGAAATTGCATCGTCCTGGAAAGATTCCTACACAAGTAGTGGGACGGACATCAATATTGAAAAATATGGATCTGTACCTAGCTTTGGTTGTTTTAAAGATGTCAGACGATCCGTATTCCGGGATCGTGAAACATGTATTCATCGAATTTGGAGTATAGGAGGGAAAAACGGGTGGTATTATGGGAATTGGTTATGGCAGATTCGCGGTTTTTTAGACAAACTTTGGGGCGGAGTAGGCCTTAGAAGGGGAAGAACCAATCAAGATAGCATATCGGTGGGTGATGCCTTAGATTTTTGGCGCGTTATGGAAGTAGACAAGGAACAAGGGCGGTTGTTGCTATTTGCAGAGATGAAGTTGCCGGGGGAGGCATGGCTAGAGTTTTCGGTTCAGGGGGATGAGCTGATTCAAACGGCCACTTTTCGCCCCTTGGGACTTTCTGGGCGATTGTATTGGTATGCCGTAGTTCCGTTTCATGCCTTTATCTTTAATGGACTCATAATTAAACTCACCGAGTAAGCTTAGTCCATTAATTCGCCGACGATAGCTATTTTCTCGCCTTTAGCATTTACTGCAACTCGGCTAATGTTTTTTATACCGGCTTCGGTGAAATCGTATAGTATTAACCAATCCTGGCCGTTGAAAAATCGCAACACAGAGCCACTTCCCATGATTGGGTATCCATTGGGTAACCAAGCAACATCTTCTGATCCAGACAGCGTTGGTGCTATGGATAGGATTTCACCCGTCAGGGGATTAAAGCTTTTAATGCGCCAGGGATCAGTTTGCTTGTCAATAAAACTTATTAATTCAGTGTTTGGAATGGGCAAAAAAGACCGACCTGGCGCGGCGTCTAATATCTGTTTACTGGTTCGTGGGGTATCAGTCGAATCCGCGTGGGGACTATCCACAAGCTTGTGCCATTGTAATGTAGCGGGTGCCTGATCTGTTGGGAGTACAAAGCATAGATACGATGAGGGGCTAGCCCAATGATAATACCCTATAATTCGTTCACTCTCTATCACTGTTTCGACCTTCTGTTGACCTTGAATACCCAACAGTGGTATACTTCTGAAGTCTTGAATACCTTCCGGAGAAAGAGTAATGTAGCTTAGTTCTTGACCATCAGGGGTGAATTGAGGGGAATATTCGCTTCGATTGGGTGTATTGGTGAGCCAGATCTTATTTAGGGACCATACGCTCATTGACACGATATCTGTTTCGCCATTACGATCCGAAGCATATAATAAGGTAGTGCCATCCGATGAAAACCAGGGTTGACTATCGTATCCTGGGTTATTAGAAATGTTTTGGACTCTGCGTAAATTGAATTCACCATTGACCATGGTTACGTCGGCTAAAAAAACTTCAGTATTGGCAGGAGGGTTCTGTGCAAATAATTGTCCTGCAAAAAACAATACGATATAAGTGCAAAAAAATGCTAACGGAAAGGGTTTTACGCCATGATTTGTTGCTAATACCATAGAAATAGACGGGTGATTGTGTATAATCAGGGTAATCTATACGCTGAACTAATGTATACGTGAACCAATCTAAAAAGGCGCATTGGTCTACGTATAATTATGTATAATCTAATAAATAATTAAGTCAAAACAACCTATAATCAGGTTGTCACAACAATAGTAGGAGGGTTTATGGAAATTTTAGTAGGAATTTCGGTTGCGAGCACGGCATTTCTTTTTGGGTATTTGGTAGGGCAAGCTCAAGGAGTAGCGAATCCGGCGAACATTGGAGGAGTCAAAACCGGGGTAAAGTCGTACCAAGAAGGGCTATTTGAGGGTGCACAAATAGCCCTAGAGTTAGTGGATAAGCACATGAAAGGGGGATTGACTTCCGTGCTTGATTGGGAAACAGCGCAGCGACTTTTGCGAGAACAAATAAGTAGGAATTGAACAAATGAGTAGGAAAAATGAGTAGGAAAGCTTTCCATAGCGGAGTGAGATTATCATGCAGGTCGCGAAACACATCAACCCGAAGTAGAACAAAAAAATGATGAAAAATGTACCAAAATATCTAGTTGTGTTATGTTTTTTGAGTGTATTCGGAGCGTTTTTTCCAACGGAATTGGACGCTCAGATTCGGGAAAGAGGCGCAGCACAGGTCACAGATTGGGAAGCAGAGACGCATGTTTGGCCTACAACCTTGCCAGAATCGGTTGGTATGTCGTTGACATCATTGGCCAACCTAGATTCGATGTTGTTAAAGGCGATAGAGCAGGAACAAATCCCAGGAGCAGTGGCCTTGATTGTACGCGATGGGTATATAGTGTATGAAAAAGCTTTTGGCACCGCGAATCCAACGACTAGGGAAGCCTACCAGACCGATCAAATTTTTCGAATTGCCTCCCAAACAAAGGCGATTACAGCAACGGCGGTG
>NZIM01000076.1 GCA_002691585.1 Legionellales bacterium | reverse complement strand
ATACATGTATAGGAGAACAACAATGCCAAATAATAATCAAGAATGGGGACAATTTATAGATTTGGATTTAACCGAATCTAAATTTGATATATACGACGAAACAAATGTTCAATCGATTATTGAAATAGCTAATGAAACGAACTACAAAAAGGTTTTAAAAGATAACGTATATGTTTATCCAATTCCAGTCGACGGACATTTCATGGCTGAACACGATAACTCTCTTTATCAAGTTGTAAATGAATACAGTTATACTCAACAACTTTCATTAACAGAATTATTAAAAAACAAACACCTTCCACAAGTAAATGTTGACTTTTTTGAGTTAGAAAATGTAAAACAACATTCTCAACCGATGATTAAAAGTCATTCATTTTCTGGTTTCGAGCAGTTTAAGAGTAATGAACGAAAAGCATCGTTTTTATCTTCTTTTGAAGAAGCAAAATTATCTGACCAGACCAATGAAGATGCAACAAAGATAACAAATAATGAAAGAGTCATTACTGTGACACCAGATTTTAAAAATAACGAAGAAAATCAGCCTAATTTAGACAGAAAAAGAAAGCATGATGAAGATCATGAGGGTATCGTGGCTTCATTGGAAAGATTCACTGTTAGCCCTAATTCTACAGCCATTGATTACCAAAATAAATTTCAAAAATTGTCTAAGCCATCTGATGTTGGTATGTTTTTTAATGACAAAGAAGACGACGTTCAGAATACGAATCATGAATTAATAAAACCAATACTCTGATTCAATTTTTAAATTATACTTCATTGTTATTATTAAATAGTATATTTGAATGGAAAACGAAATATCTGAAATATTTAAAGGGTGCTCTATAGAAGAAGAGGACCCTGAGCTTTATGCTATCCACCCATTGCCAAAATTTCACTCAACACCTCCTCTACAAAACATCCAAAAACCCATTCCTTTAAAATTTAAAAACATCGATCATGGTTTTTTTGAAATACATCCAAAAGGCTCTGTAGATACAAAAATGATTTATTTAAATTTTAATTTTTTCAAAACACCTAAAAGAAAGTTTGGATTATTTGAGGGTAATATTCCAAAAATTAAACGATCAACAGACATTCAAAAAGAATTTCCACCATTAAAAAAAAGTTTATTTGTTTAAACCCATAAAAAAGTAATATTTGCTTCCATCTACGCAATAAAGAGCTATTATTATACTATGGATAGATTTATTGTATGGTTACGCCAAGATTTACGATTAGAAGATAATCCTGCATTATACGAAGCCTCTAAAAAAGGCGTCATAATACCCATATATATTTTAGATGATACGCATCCAAAACAATTTAAAATGGGATCCGCCAGTCTGTACTGGCTTAAAAATTTACTTCATTCTTTGAATCAAGACTGCGATCAGTTATTGAGAACTTACAAAGGTGATCCTATCATCATCCTTCCAAAGTTAATTGAAGAATTTAACGCAAAAGGGGTTTTATGGAATCGTTGTTATGAACCTTGGAGAATTCAAAGGGATCGTAAAATAAAAGAGATGCTCTCTTCTTTCCATATTGAAAGCTTCAATGCTAGTTTATTGTGGGAACCATGGCAAATTTTAAAAAGTGATCAAACACCATATAGAGTCTTTACACCGTATTATCGTAAAGGATGTTTACCATCTGAACATCAGCCACGTGATCCTTTACCTAAAGTAAGTCCAAAATCATTTTTAGAAAAACAACCATTCGAAAAAAATGAACCTATTGATATAACAATGAAAGTGGATTGGGGTGAGAAACTAATCAGCCATTGGGATATTGGTGAGAAAGGCGGTCACCAACGACTGAATCATTTTATTGAACAGGGTTTATCTGACTACAAAGTAGGTAGGGATTTTCCTGGTGGGCACCATACCTCAAGAATATCGGTTGACCTTCACTGGGGAACCCTCTCCCCACATCAAGTCAGGAATGCAGTGATGAGCCATCCGCCATCAGAAAGTAAAAATTTAGATCATTATCTATCAGAACTTGGATGGCGTGAGTTTTCATACTACCTTTTATATCATTTCCCTTACTTGCCAACAGATAATTTACAGAAAAAGTTTGATTACTTTCCTTGGATAGAGGATGAAACAACTCTAAAACGATGGCAAATGGGACAAACCGGTTTCCCAATTGTAGATGCAGGTATGAGAGAAATGTATGCAACTGGCTACATGCATAACCGTTTACGAATGGTTGTTGGATCTTTTTTAGTGAAGAATTTACTTCAACATTGGCATGCTGGTGAAGCATGGTTTTGGGACTGTTTAGTAGATGCTGATTTAGCAAGTAACAGTGCCGGTTGGCAATGGATTGCAGGATGTGGTGCAGATGCAGCACCATACTTTAGAATTTTTAACCCGATTACACAAGGTGAAAAATTTGATGCCCAAGGAACATATACCAGAAAATGGGTTCCTGAACTTAAAGATTTACCCAATCAGTATTTATTTAAACCGTGGGAAGCACCCAGTGATGTTTTATCAAATGCGAATATTATACTTGGAAAAACCTATCCTAAACCAATTGTGTCAGTAAGTGAATCCAGAGCGAGAGCGTTACAAGCATTTGAAAAATTAAAAGGAATATGAGCGGAAAAATATATTGGATCTTAAGTGATCATCTACATGAAACACACTTAAAGGATTTCAATCCTTCCTGTGATGTTGTATTCATGTGTGAATTTAATGAAGACTTAATACCAGTCAAACATCATAAAAAAAAGTTAGTATTAGTCATTTCTGGCATGCGACACTTTGCACGCACCCTGATAGATAAAAAGTATACTGTCCACTATGTGCGACTCGATGACCCAGATCATTCCCATTCCATTGAATTAGAATTAAAAAAAGTACTTCAAAAGCACCCAGATCACCAACTCCATGTTGGCATGCCTAGTTATTATGGTCTGAAGGAAACCTTAAAAGACTTACAATTACCTATTTCAATCGTCGATAATCCTCAGTTTCTTTCAACACCGGATGAATTTTCATCATGGTCAGAAAACTATAAAGTACTTCGAATGGAATACTTTTACCGAAAAATGCGTGTTAAATATGGCATTTTAATGGATGATCAACATCCTGTTGGAGGAAAATGGAATTATGATGCTGAAAATCGAAAACCGCCAAATGAAGGATTAGATTCACCTCCTCCGCTTCAGATTAACAAAGATGATATTACATTGGAGGTCATTCAGCTCGTGAATGACAAATTTAAGGATCACTTTGGTGATGCAGATGATTTTCACTATGCAGTCACTCGCGATGATGCAATACGTGTGCTTAAACACTTCATTCAGCAATCCTTACCATTATTTGGAGACTATCAAGACGCAATGATCAAAGATAATGTCTGGATGTATCATTCACACATTAGCTTTTACCTCAATTGTGGTTTGCTGTCCCCTATTGAATGCATTGAAGCTGCAGAAGAGGCCTTTGAAAAAGACCATGCTCCCATTGCAGCTGTTGAGGGCTTCATTCGACAAGTTCTTGGGTGGCGTGAATTCATTCGTGGAATTTACTGGCTAAAAATGCCTGAGTACGAGCATTTAAATGCATTAAATGCCAATCATTCCCTTCCCCAATTCTATTGGGATGCAAATACCAAAATGAATTGTATTAAGGATGCTGTCGAAACAACACATAAGAATGCCTATGCACACCATATCCAGCGATTAATGATTACAGGAAACTATGCTTTGTTAACAGGCATTGCTCCTAAAGCTATCAATGAATGGTACTGGATTGTATATGCTGATGCCTATCATTGGGTCGAATTACCGAATGTCATTGGAATGGCAACTTTTTCTGATGGTGGTGTGTTAGCAAGTAAACCGTATGCGGCAAGTGGCTCATACATTAATAAGATGTCAAACTATTGTAAGTCCTGTCACTATGACATCAAACTCAAGCACGGTGAAAAGGCATGCCCTTTCAACTATCTATATTGGTCATTTATTCAAAAGAACCAAGCCCTACTGGAAGGAAATCCACGTATGAAATTTGTTTTTAATCAGCTTAAAAAATTGAAAAATTTGCCCGAAATTTTAGAAAGTGCTGAAACATTCATCAAAACCAATCACCCTAAATGAAAATATTAATTAAACATACTATATTGTAATCATGGATCCAATCAGATTACTGATACAATGTTTAACATACTCAGGCATAATCCCTTTCTTTTTATGCTTTATACTTGCTATTCAAAATAGCCCTGGTTGGTTATTTATTCTTCTTGCATATGGCGCTGTGATCCAATCATTTATCGCTGGAATGCATTGGGGAATAAGTATTGAGGTTGAGCGTTCTGTTACAGCTCTTGTAATATCCATCATTCTTGCGATTTGGGCATGGTTTAGCGTACTACTAATATGTTACCCTTTAGTTGCAATTATCATGCAAATATCAGGGCTTTTAGCGCTATTTATGGTTGATTATTGCATCATATCAGGCGACAACTATCCATATCAATTCCATCGGTTGAGACAACATGTCACACTCATTGTGATTATTGTGTTAATAGCCCATATTTTTCTATTACCAAATTGAAATACTAGACTATAATTTTTTTATGGCAAATCATAAAGAAAGCCTTAAAGGCAAAGTAGCATTCATTACGGGTGCATCAAGAGGCATTGGACTGGCTACAGCATTGCGCTTAGCAAAAGAAGGGGCATCAATCGCAATTGCTGCTAAAACAGATCAACCCCACCCCACTCTTCCAGGAACCATTCATACAGCAAAAGAAGCCATTGAAGCAATTGGTGGTCAAGCACTTGCTCTTAAAGTAGATATACGGGATGAAGAAGCCATTCATACTGCCGTTGAACAAACTGCTGAACATTTTGGTGGCATTGATATATTGATTAATAATGCAAGCGCCATAAACCTAACATCACTTGAAAACACATCACAAAAAAAATACGACCTCATGCATCAAATTAATGGACGAGGAAGTTTTCTGTGTGCAAAACATGCACTAAAGTATTTAAAGAAATCAAAAAACCCTCATATCCTAAACGCGTCCCCACCCTTAGACATGGTCAATACACCGTTTGGGGAAATATGTGCTGCATATACAGCCTCTAAAATTCTTATGACACTTTGGACACTATGTTTATCCAAGGAACTACAAAAAGATGGCATTGCTGTAAACTCAATTTGGCCAACTGGTGCAATTGATACGGCTGCAATACGAAATTTAATGCCAGGGTTTTTGAATGATGCAAAGGATCCACAAATTGTGGCTGATGCAAGTTATTTTATCTTATCTCAAGATGCCTCTAAAGTGACGGGTCAATGTTTTATTGATGAGGAAGTACTTAAATCACACGGTGTGAACGATTTAAGCATTTACGATATTCATCATTAAAACACAAAAGGATGTGCATCGACCACAAATAACCATATAATGGATTTTTGTTGAGATAATGGTTATGTTAAACGAATCATATATAGAGAGGCGTATGTTTGTTACTTTTTTTGCTTTATTTCCATTAATGCTTGCATTGCCTTTTGGAATGGATATTTTCGTTCCAGCAGTTCCACACATTACTAGTGAGTTTCAAACGACTGATGCAATCATGCAAAGCACATTAAACTTATTCATGATTACAACAGGCGTTATGCAGCTATGGATTGGTCCTTATTCCGATCGAGCGGGCCGATTAACACCCTCACTATTATGCGCATTATGTTTTGCCATTGGTTGTGTAATATGTGCACTTTCAACAAGTATTTCGATATTAATCACTGGTAGAATCATTCAAGCCATTGGCGCAGGTGGATTACTAATGCTTGGTAATGCCATTGCAAGGGATTTATATGCTGGAGAAAAGCTTGCTAAAGTGTATAGTGGCTTAAACGGGGTTGTTGCTTTCTCGCCACTTTTTGCTCCATTTATTGGAGCATATCTTGATGTATATTATGGCTGGCAATCGACGTTTTGGTCTTTGTTGCTCATTCCGATCATGGTCGTATTAATTTATTGCCCTATTCTTGGTGAAACTTTAGGACCCAAAAAAAGACTACATACAGACTCCTCAATCATTGAAATATATAGAGGAATACTTTCAAATCAAAAGTTTTTTTACTATACGTTATCTGGGTGTTTTGGCATGAGTTATTTCTTCATCTTTTGTACCATGTCNCCAATTATTATCATCAAATTATTACATCTTCCTGAATTAGTGTATGGGTTTTATTTTGCATTCATGGGAACATCTTTCATGATTGGGAGTATTTTGTGTGCATTGGTCGTGGGTCGTGCAGGTATTTATAAAACCTGCCTCATTGGCTTTATCATTTCTGGAATTGGTGGTGTTTGGGCACTCATTTGGCATTTAATATATGGACTATCTATCAATAATTTTGTATTCCCAATGCTTTTAATGGGAATTGGAGGNGTCTTTAATATGGGTGCTGGTGGAGCCGGTGCAATGACTCCCTTTGGACAAATCTCTGGTTATGCCTCTGCGTTATCCCAAAGCATGCGTTTTTTNTATGCTGGATTTTTAGGAATACTCATTGCCAATCATATACACTCNGTGCTTCCACTCGCTCTGCCTGCAATCATTCACTGNCTCCTCGGGATGATGATCTTCGTTTACCACCCAAAAACATTGGAAATAAACAAAAACACNACGAAAGAATTTAGAATNGACCACTAGAATGACGTCCTNAAATTGGTCTATAATTATAATATGATCCTTTTAGATACATTCCAATCACCTATGGACGTTGTCATTGTTGGGAGCAGTGGTGGCATCGGTAAAGCACTCATTGAACACCTTTTAAATAATGACGCAGTAGCATCAATTCAGGGATTTTGTAGGTCCTCCTGTCCTATTGAGCATGAGAAACTAACAAACCACCATATTGATGTNGTAGATGAATCAAGCATAATTGATGCAAAATCTCACCTCAAACCTTTTGATCTATTAATCATCGCAACAGGCATGTTACATCAAGAGAATGTCAAACCAGAAAAACGTGTACAAGACTTAAATAGCGATACATTACAAGCCTACTTTGCGATCAATACGATTGGTCCAATGTTAGTAGCCAAACATTTCCATGATCATATGAAACATGAAAATAAATCAGTAATTGCATTTTTATCAGCCAAAGTCGGAAGTATCGAAGATAACGCATTGGGAGGTTGGTATGGTTACCGCTCCTCAAAAGCAGCTCTTAACNTGAGCATGCATAACTTATCCATTGAAGTACAACGATTTCATCCAAACAGTATTGTGGTNGGTTTACACCCTGGTACGGTTGCTACTAATTTATCTGAGCCNTTTAGTAAAAATCTTGACCATAGTCATATTTTTTCAACCGACGATGCCGCCGAGAAACTACTTACTGTGATCAATGGGTTAGATCAACAGCACTCCGGCTCTGTAATCTCTCATGACGGTAGTGTATTACCCTTTTAGTGATTGCGAACTAATATTCCTTTATCGCTCCCATCCCATACTGGATGAGCTTTCATAATGTCTTTAAATACTGGCATGCTTGTCAAAGCATTGTGCCAATTGAGTGTCGCTTCCCAGNTTGAATCCCAATAATGGCCATCAATGCGCATGTATTGACGAACCATGGGATAAATGGCTATATCCAATAATGTTGGAGAAGATCCAAATAAGTATGGTGTTTTTTTAAGTAATTCNNTNCAAATGATCAAACTCAACTTTCAATGTTTCTGTCGCAGATTGAACCTCTGCCTTCTCAAATCGATCATGGTATTTATATCGGTGTAATGCTGGCATAAAAGAATGTGATATTCGATGCGTGATATCATGCGATAAGATATCTTTTAACTGACTCCAGGGGTGGTCTGGATATGAATTTGCAAGCCACTCTAAAANTTCAAGACTCTCATCAATGATTTGATGCTCAGAAAGAATAAGTATTGGTACCGTCCCTTTCGGGGATGCTTCAAGCATTTTTTCAGGTTTATCTTTCANGTCAACTTCCCTCAACCAATAATTAAAACCATAAACTGCTAAGCCCATTCTGGCTCTTATGGCATAAGGACAACGCCTAAAAGAATATAATGTTGGTAATTGTTCTGTCATTTCTGAGCTCCTATATGTTGTTTACCCCTTTTCTTTGCAAGGGTTTGCTGTAATTGTCTTTGTCTAAAAGATGCTTTTTGTGTATCGGTTGTATGGTCTGCACAAAATTCACATGAAACACCAGGTTCATACGCTGGGTGCTCTGATTGTTCTTTTGTAAGTGGCATACGGCATGCAAAACATTGTAAGTGACCGCTGGGCATACCTGCATGGTCGACCGCTACCCGTTGATCGAATACAAAACAGTCGCCTTCCCATTGACTTTGGTTTGGATCCACTTGTTTCAGATAATTCAAGATTCCGCCTTTTAAATGATACACCGCTTCGAAACCTTCATTGAGCATCCATGAAGATGCTTTTTCACAGCGAATACCACCTGTACAGAACATGGCGACTTTTTTATGCTTTTTAGGATCTAAATGTGTTTTGACATATTCACTAAACTCCCTGAAGGAATTGGTTTTTGGATCAATTGATCCTTTAAAACTCCCAATAGCAACTTCGTATTCATTACGAGTATCTAATACCACGGTCTCATCATCTTCTAATAAATGATTCCAGTTATTCGGATCAACATAGGTACCAACAGTTTGATCAGGACGTGCATTTTCCTGATTCATTGTCACAATTTCTTTTTTTTCTTTTACTTTAAATCGTAAGAAAGGGTTCTTAGGACTTGTATGCTTTTTTGATTCTAGACGTGTAAAGGGCGTATTTTGGGCAAGCCATTTTTCAAATTGGTCAATGGTTTCAGGAAAGGCTGCAATTGTTCCATTAATTCCTTCGCTGGCGCAAATCAATGTGCCTTTCAAATCGGAATGTTCACGCCATTTTTCTAGTTGTTTCTTAATACCCTGTACATCATGGACGGTGACAAACTGATACAGGGAGAAAACACAATACACTGTCATAATCGTTTATTTAAAAGGATATAATGCCTATTTTATCAATAATCGTCAATCTAATTGAAGTAGGGTTTAAGGTAGGATGGCAAAAGTTGTAACTCTGTTTTGGGAAACGAACTAACAAATGCTGATTTAACCGATGTATTCTTGAGACGCTTTATAATTTCTTTTTGATTTGTTCTTAAAAAAGTAATATATACTTTGTTGGCATTTTTTTGAATTAATGTTGGGAATATCCCAACAGCAATTGAATTAGTATTTAATACAGCTTTTGTAATCAACAAACCTTGTTGTTTAGGGGTTAACATATCCCAATTATTTCTTTCAAATCGATCATCCATATCATAATTAAAGTAAAAATTTACAAAAGCAGAGTTCACAATTACATTGTCGTCCAAAGTCTTAAAGCTTTGGCTGAGTTTGAGATAAAACTTGTAAATGAATGAATTTTTGGCTTTGTTTCGATCACCGTAGGACAATATAATGCGCACCATATAGCTTTGTAGGTCTTCTTTTAATCCAACAGGGAATGCATCACCAAATTTTTCATAAATAGCAATTAAGTCGCTACTATTATCAACCTTAATGGACGAGTGAACAAGAGGCTCTAATAACAAGATCAATTCGTTGGCTTCTTCCAGTATATTTTTCTGCTCATCAGATAATGATAATATATATTTCGTAGCCTTATTTGTAATTTCGATCAACTTTGGATACCGATCGATGGCACGAAGTTTACCCGTTTCATTGCGTTCACTGGTTGCTAACATATATCCATTTAATGTATCAGCTAGACTGACTCGATTAGCATACCAGCTATAATCCAATCGAAGCTCCAAATCAATGTTTTGCTGCGTAATGTCTTCTTTTGAAGTGTTTATCTTACTTAAAAAATCGCTTTCTCTCTTTTTTGCATCGACAGTCATTGAGTTAATTCTATCATTAAATTTTGAAGTGATTTTGCTCATTTTTTCAGTAATCTGATGTGTGGTTTCTTTCTCTATATACTCCATTTGGTAATTATAAAGAAATCTCCCTAATGGGACCAGTGCCGTAATGCATATAAAAATGGTAATTGAAAGAAAAATCCTAATTTTGTTGTAACGCGTGTCAGACTCAAGTTGAAGTTTGGCGTAAATATCGTCTTTAACATTTGAAGCGATATACTTTACAAACACCTCATCGTGTTTAATCTCTTCGATGATCTCACTTTTGGTTGGATGTTGTGGTGGTTGTTCAGATTGATCCATAGATAACTCCTAGAACATTGCAAGCAATGAGGAAAACAACATGGCTTGACCAATAAATACTGCAAAGTAACACATGTTTTTAAACATTGAATTGAGCACTGCGTATAACACAGGCACAATGAAAAGTGAAAAAACAGTTCCTATACTCATACCGTACATGATAATAATGCCTAAATCAAAACGACTAAATGCACCAGGCCCTTTCGCAAAAATTAGTGGTATCACGCCTAATACCATTGCCAGTGTTGTCATAAGGATTGGACGTAAACGTAAGCCAGCTGATTTTTTTGCAGCTTCAATTCGATCGGCACAGCTTGGTAGTAGTTGATTTGCAAAATCAACAATTAATATGCCATGTTTTGTAATCAAGCCCATTAATGTGACAAGAGCAATTTGTGAGTACATATTTAAAGAAGACCAACCCAATGCCATGGGAACAAAAGCACCTAACGTTGCAAGTGGTATTGTCATCATAATAACAAACGGACTGGAAAAACTCTCGAAAGTAGCAGACAAAATCAGATAAATAAAAACCAGCGCCCCAATTAAAACAAAAGCAAGCTCATTACCAGATTTAACTTCAAAGCGAAGCTGATCACGGTAGTCAAAACTCATTGAACTTGGCATGTATTTTTGCTGTAGTCCCTCAAATACCTCTAATGTTTTTGAATCCCTTAAATCCGATGGCAAATATGATAAGGTGACAGAATTTAATTGTTGAAATTGTGGGTAGGTTTGGGCGGTGACTTCATTTTTGATGGTTGCAATCGAGGATAAAGGAATCACTTTATTTCCAACAAGTACTGGGTATGAACGCAATGTTTCAATATCCATTAACCCCTGATCATTCGCTTTTGGTACCACATAATAACTGGATTGATCGTAGGTGAATTCCGTCACATGTCCCCCACTCATCAATAATGTTAAAACACGTCCAACGTTTTCAGCACTAACTCCTAACTGATTCATTAATTCACGATTTAAAGTGATTGAATACTTTAACTGATCAATGGATAAATCAAGATCAATGAATTGAAAGCGACCTGTTTTTAAAGCCTCTTCTTTTACTTTTTCAGCAACTGCATACAACCTTTCTGGATTGTCGGCCGATTTTATCACAAGCTGCTTTAGCATACTTTTCATGATGGGTAATGATGGCATCATAAGCACTTGATACTTTAATCCTGGTATATCATGAGTGATGGCATTTAATTGTTTAGCCACTGTAAAATCAGTAATCTCTTTTCGATCTTGCCATGGGGTTAAATTTAAACCCGAAAAAGCAACGGTTGGTCCGCTCATTGCAGGATTGGAAAAGTATGCAGCAAGTCCATCAATGTGTTTAATTTTATTATCAAGTAACGTGGTATAATGGTCCATATAGTTAAAACTTGCGTTTGAGGGCCCGTATCCTTGAGCAAAAACAAAACCACTAAACTCTTGAGGAACCAACTCGATTGCTGGCATTCCTGATAAAACAATCAATGAGTCCAATACGATAAAAGGTACTAATATGACGATGTATCGCATTTTAAATACAACGTGTAGTAATCCATGATAAAGTGATTTAAGCCCCTCAAACACCTTATTGACCCTCAAAACAAATGGTTTATGCATGGATGCATCTGAGAGAATTAAAGAGCACATCATCGGTGACAATGTAATACTAATAACGCCTGAAATTATCACTGCAAATGCCAATGTGAATGCAAACTCTCTGAATAAAGCACCAATAATACCACTTGAAAAACCAAGTGGAGCAAATACAGCTGCTAAAGTAATGGTCATCGCAATGATTGCACCAAAAATTGTGGAAGCGCCTTTTTTAGAAGATGTCATCACATCCATCCCCTCCTCCATATAGCGTTGAACGTTTTCAATGACGACAATGGCATCATCCACTACAAGACCTATTGCTAAAACAGCAGCAAGCAATGTCAATGTATTTAGGCTAAAGCCCAATAATAGTAACCCAATAGCAGAGCCCGCCAATGACAAGGGAATGGTTATCACTGGTATGATCGTTGATCGAACTGACCCCAAGAAAAGAAAAATCACCAAAATGACAATGAGACTCGCCTCAATAATTGTATGAATGACCTCTTTGATTGAATCCACCATGTAGATGGTTGAGTCGTATACGACCAGTTGTTTTACACCAACAGGTAATGCAGGTTGTATTTTCTTTAATTCCTCTTTCACATTTTTAATGACTGTAATCACATTGGTGTTTGGAACATTACTAATGGGTAATACCACACTGCTTTTTCCATTGAATGTGATTTTTCTTTGTTTATCTTGTGGACCATAAAAAATATGTGCTACTTGATTCAATGTGACAAAGCCATGACCGGATGATTGTTTTATTTTTATCGATTTGAATTGTTTGATCTCATTCATGCTTGTATCTGCTTTAACATATACAGCGACCGATTGATTGGATAATTTACCGGTTGCTGAGATAAAGTTTGCGCTAGTCAACGCTTGATACACACTATCAGCACTGACATTGTAAGTTCTCATACGCATGGGATCCAATTCCACACGCACGGAAAAATCAGAACTTCCAACCGATTTTATTTGAGCAACATCTGAGATTGCCATCAGTCGAGGTATGACAGAGCGCTCAATATACTCATGTAACTGAACAGCACTGATTGAGTCAGACGTATAGGCAACATAAAGTGCACCAGATAAAGCCGTTGACTCTACTTTTTCAATGACAGGATCCTGTGCTTGGTCTGGTAATTGGTTGCTGACACTACTCACAGCTGCTTGGACATCATTAAAAGCAACATCATCGTCTGCATTTAACCTTAGCTGAACGGTTACAGAGCTTTGACCTGAGACACTGGAAGCATATACATAGTCGACACTATCCACATCCGCAACTGCATTTGAGATTGTTTGAGTGATGAACCCTTTGATCAGGCCAGCATCAGCACCATAGTACCGAGTTGTTATTTGAATTTGTGTCCGCTTCACTTCTGGGTATTGCCTCAATTCCACAGAACTTAAACAAACCAATCCAACCAAAAAAATAATTATATTGAAAACCGTTGCGAACACCGGTCGTTCAATAAAAAAATCAGTGAATGGCATTATCCATTCTCCATTGGTAATTTGGTTTGAGTATCAATGATTACCGCGGAACCACTACTAATGATTTTATTGGAGCCAACAGCAACAATCGTTTGACCTGGATTAAGGCCTGATTTAACGACCACATCGTGATTGTTTTGTTCTCCTAATTCAATGATTTGTTGTTTTACAAGACCAACGGATTTTCCATCACGTTTTTTAATATCATCAATAACATAAACATAATTTCCAGATAATCGGAAGTTGACTGCAATCAATGGAATAATGATTTGGTTTTTCAAGGGATTTAAAAAGATATTAGTTTCACCTAATTGACCAGAAAGAAACATTCGACGCTCGTTGGTGAACTCCCCTTGAACGGAAACTTGACCAGAACTTGGATCTACCACTGTATCAATCGCCGTGACTGTTCCAGTCCCCACGGACGAGCCGCTTTTAAAGTCAAATTTAAATCCTTGTTTAATCGTCATTGCATCTGACTGATC
>NZIM01000075.1 GCA_002691585.1 Legionellales bacterium | reverse complement strand
TTGATAAAAAGTTAGGTTATACCCCCGCTCCTCGAGCACCATAAGAAGAATATATAATGAATCAAGAACAAATCGAAGCACTGCTTCAAAAAGACGATAAAAAAGATAATTCATCCAATGAATTCTCTATTGATTTAGATGATTGGGCAGATTTAATGTATGTTGTTGGCTCAATTAACTTAGGGCCTGATGTGATGGAAGAAGATGCTGAAGAAAAATTTATGCGTTTTTTAAAACGGTATATTACAAAAGATCCTAGATACGTTAAACTTAATAGCCTCAAGGGTGCTAATTTCAATTTTGATATTTCAGATGATCATTACAATATGGTGCAACAAGATTACATTTGGGAAGAGTCTATTGTTGATGAGAGTGCTTATCAAAAAATAATCAAGAATACGAATTTAGATGCGGATGAGATAAAGCAATTAATTGTGGATGATCAAGAGGAGGTACTTCAGCTAAAGTGTGACGAAGTGGTCATGTCAGATATCCAGGAGAAATTTCGAAAGGATCTAAAAATAGGTATTTCGAGGGAAAAGTACAATATCTGGCTCAATAAATTATCACCGGAAATCCAATCGATATCGAATGACCCATTAGAAAATATTTTCTATAAGAAAATTGTGACAGATCATGATGTCATCTATACGAATATTATCCTTAACAAAGGGCCTAGTGTTGGAAAAATTGATATTGATCGTTTTTTGAACGGGTTTGCAAAAATTACAGATTCAAAATACAAAACATTATTAGTAGATCACCAAGAGGCAGAGAAATTATCATCTATCGATACCATCAATGAAATCTTAAATAAAAAACAAGTGAAAATAGACAATCGTCTACTTCAAGAATGGTGTCAATTGTTACGACCTAAGTTGAATACCCAGTCTTTTAATCAGCCGTTTGAGAAAGCGTTTGAAAAGTCTAACCTTGTAAGGGATCTTGCAGAACTATTGCTCATCATTTTTGCAATTTTATACATTTTAACTCCTATTATCTTTTTTATTTTCTTTCAAACAGTAACCATTTTGGGAAGCATCTATGTTTTACCTGCCTTTATTATAATGGGTCCTTTAATGTACTTTGCATATAAGTATCAACAACAACCAACAGGTTCGAAAGAAGAAGAGTCAAAGATGAATATGCTGTATTATTATGGGAAAAAATGCGTCAACAGATTGGTAAGGGATTTAACGTTAACTCCGATTGAACAATTCTATAATGATATGAAAGAAAATGACATGGATATGAGTTTTCTATTGCCAGAAAATGACCCAAGCAATGCAAAATCATTTTTAGAGTTTATGAAAAATGAGCCTGAAAATAGTGATGTTCGACGATTAGTTGCAGAAATGTATCAAACACACAGAACGATTCATGATCTCCAAGAAAAAATCTGTGATTATCTTGTAAAGGACTATTCTTTAGAAGAATTAATTGAAATTGAAATTAAGCCTAGAACCAATGCAACTTCATTAAATGAGCTATTTACTAAGCGCGATTTATCTACACAAGACTCAAAAGAGCGCAGCCAATGTGAGGAGAACTTACGCCAATTACAGATACTCGCACCTTCATTAAAAACAGAGTATAAGTTTGTATCAGAGAATATTGATCAGATTGATAAATTTGTGAAGATTGATCAATTTGTCCATCAAAAAGATGAAGAATTAGAGAATTTATGGCAATTACCCCATTAATGAGGAGGGGGAATCCCCTCCCTATTGTTTCATTGTATTGTTTTTGGTTTGTAGCCTTTTATGGGGTTGAAATCATGAAGAAAATTTGTTTTTTTCATTGCACATACTAAATCTTTTTTTCTAGGACAACGTAACTTTTTTCTTATGCGTTTCAAGTAAAATTCAATGGTACGTGGTGAGAGTTTCATGATCGCGCCTGTGTTTTTTATTGTTTCATTCTCCATGGCATAATATACACATTCTGCTTCTCGTTTAGTAAGGTATTGCCCATCAAACGGGCCGTTTAGCATAACACGATATGTCATGTGTTGAGGTTTTTTTCTGTTTTTCTCATTAATCTTTCGTGGTGAAAGCATTGCGACTAATGAAGATGCTTGTCGTATGAAATTAATATGTGTCATAAATAAACTCCTTAATTGGTAGTCGTTTTTATAACATGGATTAATTTACTTAATATATACGTTATATTTGTCAATTTTAGTGATATATCATGACGGCCATGTAAGCGATTTGATACACTGCGAAATTAACAGTCAAGTCGTAGTGTAAGGCACTTACACGATCCTCCTGAAAGAATAAATTCACTCGTTTCACAGAAATGGGTTTCAAAACCTATCTTCTCAAGGGTTGTTGCAGTATCGTGACAACCTGATGAAAGTATTATGTGGTCGTCAATGACCACAGCATTACATGCAAATAAGTTGGCATCGTGTTCTGTAACATCAATAAGTTCAAATGATGCCTTTAGTTTTTTTTGGCTCTCATTTGAGAATGCGGGCGGAAACCATAGCGCTTTCGTTTCATTGATTGGACAAAAGCATGTATCAAGATGATAAAAATAGGGATTAATCAATTCAACGGCAATTGGATTTATAGACCACATCTTTGTTATCCATTGATTAATATCAGCTTGACTTCGAAATCCAGAGCCTAAAACAAGTTTTGAGTCCACAAATAGACCGTCACCTGCTCCTTCGAATGTATCGATAGCATCGATCACGTCAAAATGATTTGCCGCAAACCATTCTTTAAAAACTTGACTTTCTCCCTGACGCTCCGGATATTTAAAATCAGAGATAATCACCTGGTTTTTATAAATTAAACCGGCATTGGCGGTAAATACCATATCAGGTAAGTTTTTTTGTGGTTGCATAAGTTCTACTTCAGCGCCAAGAGACACAATGAGATTCATTAAAGATTGCCATTGAGTTTTTGCAATGTGTTGTTTAACAGCACGTTTTCTTGTCATCCATGGATTGATGCTGTAGTTAACATCAAAATAAGTAGGAGGGCACATCAATATTTTCATAAAACACCTAATGAATTTTTAATCATATGTTAAAGATAAATCATAATGGACGTGTAGTACAATGCGTTTACTAAAAGGTTGATATATTATTCAGGGTTAATTATCATTTGCTTTATGGCTATTTTAGAAATTATACAGTACCCGAACCCAATCTTATCAACAAAGACAAAGCCAGTTAAGTCATTTGATGACCATTTGCAAAAAATCATAGACGATATGTTCGAGACACACTACGCCCAAAAAGGGTGTGCTGCATTGGCTGCGAATCAATTAGGTATACCGTATCAAATAACTGTTATCGATTTTAGTGATGAAAGAGATCAGCCGTTATGTTTAATTAATCCAGAAATCATCGAAACTCATGGGGAGACCAATACACATGAAGGGTGTATGTCTCTTTTAGATGTTGGTTATCACAGGGTAAAACGTGCTGAGAAAATAAAAGTTAAAGCTTTGGATCGTCACGGTAAAGAAATCATCATTGATGCAGATGGTTTTCTTGCTAAATGTATTCAGCACGAAATTGATCATTTAAATGGAATGGTCTATATTGATCGCCTTGGTGCGGTCAAAAGAAAATTAGTAGTGACAAAGGTCAATAAACTTCGAAAAAAGAAAAGCTAAATTATATGTCGAAACCTTCTATCATGTATGCAGGTAGTGACCGATTTGCATGTCAGCCACTCGAGCGAATGATTGAGGCTGGTTACGTACCAGATGTAGTGCTTACAAATCCTGATAGACGTTCTGGAAGGGGTCGAAAATTAACCCCAACCCCAGTTAAGGCGCTATCACAACAGCATGCAATTCCAACATGGACACCTTTATCAATTAAAGATGAAAATGCTTTTGAAACATTTCAATCATATAATGTCGATTTATTCATATGTGTAGCGTACGGTAAGATCATACCAACACAATGGCTGGAAACAGTGGATGCTTTTAATATTCACCCTTCACTTTTACCAAAGTGGAGAGGATGTAGCCCTATAGAGCATACGTTACTTTTCCGTGATACAGTTGCAGGCGTTTCAATCATTGAAATGACGGCGAAAATAGATGCTGGCAACATTCTTTTTCAAAAACAAAGCCACATTGATAAAGAGGATAACACTAAAACCCTTGGTGACCGACTTTTCCTCGAGGGATCTGACCTTTTAATACAAACATTGCAGTTGTGGGAATCCAACGCATTACCAAAACCCATAGATCAGGATGATAGCAAGGTAACATTTGCTCCTAAAATAAGTAAACAAGATGCAACAATTGACTGGAATAAAGCAGCTGAAGAGATACATGCAATGGTTAAAGCGTATTATGACTGGCCTGTTGCAAATACTCTTATTAATGGTGAGATGTTAAAAATTTATCTATCAGATGTTCGAAATTGTGATATTGAAAATTCTTCTCCTGGCCAAATTATTGCCATTGATGACTTCGGAGTGTGGGTGACATGTCGCCATGGGGAGCTTTGTATTCGGGAAGGTTTAATTCCTGGTAAAAGAAGAATGCCAATACAGGAGATAATAAAAGGAAGAAAAGACTTGTTTGTTGTGGGAGAGTATTTTGGAGCCACTTAAGTTACCTGAAGGTAAAAAGAAATTACTTCTTCATACTTGCTGTGCCCCATGTTGTGCTGACATCATGTTACGACTCAAGCAAAGCGAAGTNGATTACACATTGTATTTTTATAACCCGAACATACATCCAAATAAAGAATACATACTTAGAAAAGAAGAGAATAAACGGTACGCAGATAAGCTTGGTGTACCATTCATTGATGAAGATGAATCGTATGAAAAAGATCGATCACATTGGTTTGCTCGACTCGAACAATTTGGCGATGCACCTGAACGAGGACGTAGATGCACTGGTTGCTTTGAACAGCGTTTTGACCGTACTGCAAGATATGCCATGCAACACAAGTTTGATGTGATCAGTAGTAGTCTTGGAATTTCACGCTGGAAGGATATGGATCAAATCAATCGAGCAGGTAAAAAAGCCGTTGAAAGTTTCAATACGATCGAGTATTGGACATTTAATTGGCGCAAACAAAAAGGATCTCAACGAATGATAGAGCTTTCAAAACAAGAGGGNTTTTATCAACAACAATATTGTGGTTGTG
Organism: Legionellales bacterium; assembly: GCA_002691585.1. GTDB lineage: Bacteria > Pseudomonadota > Gammaproteobacteria > Comchoanobacterales > Comchoanobacteraceae. Next base: position 19,416 of record NZIM01000075.1, on the reverse strand, counting down.
TTTACTCATTAAGGGANACAAANCAATGGCGAGTAACACACAACCGCTCGAAAATTAAATTAGGTAAAGACTTCTATACNTTAGAGTCNTAAGGTATTAATCGTCAACTGTAATGAGATCTTCACCAGGAACCCAGTTGCATGCAGTTAATCCNCCAGATTGTAATGCTTGAAGGCATCGTAATATCTCGGATGGACGACGTCCGATATCAAGATTATTCACTGAGATGTGTTGTACAACATTTTCTGGATCTACAATGAGTGTAGCTCGTAATGCAACACCAGCAGAGGATAAAATACCTAGTTCTGAAGTAAATTTACCACAAGGGTCTGCAAAACTATGATGGTTTAGTCGATTCAGGCCAGGATGCTCTCTTCGCCATGCAAGTTTACAAAACTCATTATCAGTGCTGCCACCAATTAAAACGGCATTCAATGCAGCAAATTCGCTGTTNAATTTCGCGAATTCTATGATTTCTGTTGGGCAAACAAATGTAAAATCCTTTGGGTAAAAGTAAATAACTTTCCATTTTCCTGGGAAGCTTTCGTTGTTAAACGTATCAAATGCTGATTTACCATTCTCTACAGGCTCGTTGAATCCTGGTAATGCAGTGGTTAATTCAAATTCTGGAAGGGTTTGTCCAAGGTTAATCATCTTTTTCTCCAACTTTTGCTTATATATTACGAGAAAAATCTCATTGTTTCAATGTNCTTGTAGAAGTTTCCGTTTCCAGTAANGATTTTTCATACTGGTGAATGGTTAGAACATCNATGAATAGGCATGCTAATGATATCAAAGAAAATAATAAAAGTGGATCNTGTATTACTANAGAAGATATTAAGACAAAGAGTAATATCAGAAGAAATGCCTGAATAATATAATATTTTAAAGACACATCATCATTGTTGAAATTGAAAGATAGAAAGTCTGCATATGACGTTGTTGAAGAGTGCGACGATGAGTCGAGACCCTCTGTTTCAGGAGTAGAATGTTGAGTATCTATGCGAAGATCTGTAGACTTCATGCCTATCAATTTATAATAAGTTGTATAAAATTACAACGTTTCTCGATGTATTTGATACAGTTGGTTAATAATGCATCGAGATAGTGATTTTGCTGTTTTTCTAACATCTTTGTGTGTGTACTTGTTCTCACTGATTAATTGGATATGCTTTCCGAGGAAATGTTGATGCTCATTGTTTTGAATAAAACCCTCATTCACATCAAAATTATAATAGCATTGTGCAGATTGTATTTGATGGAATGGTATGGCGTATCCTAAAGCTGCAAAGAGATTTTTTTCAAAAATTCTCAAAGGCTCCTCCATGTCGTGAGTAGTATCAATCTGCTTNATCGTTGCCTCGTACTGATTGAAAAGATCCATGTATACTTCATTTTTACATAGCAAGCGATAAAGGAGCTTATTAAGGTAAATTCCACATTTTAGTTTAATGCCTGTAAGCCAGATTGGTATCACTACTTCAATGCTTTTTGCATAATGTAAGTTGTGATTTTGTTTAGACTGCCAATGAATTTCGACAGTCTGAAAAGGTTGTATATGGCATAATGTAATGCGGCTACTTTTCTTAACTCCTCTACAAATGAAAGACTGTCTACCATTATTCATTGTAAGGCAGTCGATAATGGCGCTTGTTTCACGGTAAGGGCGTTGGTGGATGATGCAGGCTCGGTCTTTTATTTCCAATGTCATTCACTAATACCAATATCCATCCAATCAGGATCAACCTTAATCCATATTTTCATCATGATTTTTTTATTGAATACGGATTCAATTTTTAATCGAGCATTTTGACCTATTTTTTTTAAGTGGGATCCTTGCTTGCCGATAAGTATTTTTTTCTGACCATTATTTTTGACTGTAATTAACACATGTATGTGATCAACTTTTTCCTCAACGACATACTGTTCAATATCAACTTTTAATTCATGAGGCACTTCTTTATGACAAAATACCAAAATCTGCTCACGTACTATTTCTGCCATCATAACTTCTTTAGATTGGTCAGTTGAAAAGTCTTCTTTATATTTAGCAGAGGATTCTTTACAACACATTCTTAATTGCGCAATCAGAACATCAAGGTTCATGTTTTTTCTAGCACTGAGGGGTACGATGGCTTGTACATCTTCAACTGAAGATTCTAGAATTTGATTGATACCATCAGCATCTAAAGTGTCTATTTTATTGACTAAAAGCAAGATTGGCTTATGGTGTGATTTTAAATTTTGTAATAACTTCTTATCCATTTCATTTAATTGAGGGCTGTCAATCATAAATAAGAAAGCATCGGCCTCCATTACACAGTCTTGGGTTGTTTTCATCATTAAGCGTTGGATGGGGTTTTGTGTTTTTTGACCTAATCCAGGTGTATCAAGAAAGAGCATTTGATAATTATCTTGTGTTAAAACCCCAAGGATTCTATTTCTAGTCGTGTGCGATTTATGAGAGGTGATCGCAATTTGTCGGTCCAGTAACTGATTGAGTAAAGTAGATTTCCCAACGTTTGTTCTACCAAGTAATGCGAAAGTGGCGGTATGGGTTATATTAGTCATGAATTTTTTCCAATAACAGTTTAGCGGCTTCTTGTTCAGCAGCTTTTCGTGTCAAACCAGATCCTTCGCAATGCTTTTCCCCCACTGTTACAGCAACAAAAAATTGTTGTTGGTGCATGGCTCCAGATGTTTTTAATAATTCATATTTTGGGAGAGAGGCTTGGTTTTTATGGCAATACTCTTGAAGCTGACTTTTATAATCTTTTTTATTCATTTGATCCATTGGGTGTTCTAAAATATCAATGTACCATTTTAAAACAACTGTTTGTGTGGTTCGGATATCACTGTCTAAATAGATTGCTCCAATAATTGCTTCAATTACATTGGCAACCAAAGCAGGTCTTTTTTGTTCAGTAGCATCAGATTCACCACCACCCAATTTAATGTATTGAAATATCTTAAGCTGTTTACCGATAGTCGCTAAGGTCTTCTTGTTGACCAAGTTTGATCTGATCAGACTAAGTTCTCCTTCAGTGCCGGCATGATTTTTAAATAGCCAATCGCTAATAATTAGGTTTAAAATAGCATCTCCTAAGAATTCCAGTCGTTCATTATGGGTGCGATGAAAGCTCCTGTGTGTGAGGGCTTGTTCTTGTAACGTAAGATCCTTAAAAGTGTAACCAATAAGTTGATGTAAAGGATGGCTCATCGTTAAAGCATGGTTCCAATTCTGTTCCAACGAACACGCCATTCATTAGCGTCCCAACTTAACCAGACAAGGAAGGCTTTTCCAATGAACGAGGATTCAGGGACTGTTCCCCAAAAACGGCTGTCATTACTATTGTCACGATTGTCTCCTAGCACAAAGTATTGTCCTTTAGGTACTATGATGTTTGTTTGTCCATAATCTGGGGTAAATGGTTTAAGTAATATGTTGTGTTGTTTTCCAATTAAATCTTCTTTAAACAGTTTTACGTTTTCTGGAACACCGAATTGGTTTACATTATTATACCAACCTAAATCTTCCCTCGGCATCACTTTCCCATTAATCATTAAACGTTTGTTTTGGTAGACAACATGGTCGCCTGGAAGGCCAATGATCCGTTTGACGTAGATTTTTTTCGGATCTTTTGGGTAGTAAAATAGGGCAATGTCTCCCCTTTGTGGTTTTCCAATTGAGAACAGTTCGTAATGTAAAATTGGAATTTTTAAACCATATGCGAATTGATTTACCATAATGAAGTCACCTGTATCAACAGTCGGTTCTAGTGATCCAGAGGGTACTCGGTAGGGTTGAATAAGAAAAGATCTGATAATAATGAGAATGATCAGAAACCAGCAAAGATCTTGCGCTATTTCTAGGTAGGGATCTTTTATGGTGGGCTTTTTCTTGTTTTTATCAGTTTTCTGATTAGGAATAATATAGCGGTCATCAATGAATTTGAAGATTATGGCATAAATAGCAACTGACAGAAGGGCCCAGTCAACATTGATAACATTCGCGATGATTAGCACTAAAGAAATGACTACGGTTTGGCTTACCAAAGAGCGGATGGATTCTGAGATAGCTGGATAATTTGAGCGAAGATAGACGTAATCCAAAAGGCTGGTAATGCTTGCTGCAAAGAAAATCAATGTGAGTGATACTAATAACATAGTTGTTAGTTATACCAAAAAACTTTTTCACTGACTAGTATTAAACGGACTTCGTATCATTTATCTATTGCTTATGATAAGCTATATTTAGAATTTAAAAGAAAATTGGTAAAATATGGGTCGAGTAAAAGGTGGTCAGTCTTGGTTTGAGCGTCAAAGCAGGGACACATACACAAAAAAAGCAAAGCATGCAGGCTTGAGAAGCCGTTCGGCATTCAAATTAGAGCAAATTCAAACTAAATATAGTTTGATTAGAAAGCATGATACCGTCTTTGATTTGGGTGCGAGTCCTGGTGGATGGTCTCAATACTTAAGAAAAATTGCAAAAGAAGTTGTGAGCTGTGATCTATTGGATATGAAGCAAATAGAAAATGTTCACTTTATTCAAGGGGATTTTACTGACCCAGAAGTTCAATTAAAAATGGTAACAGCATCCAATGCTACTCCCATGGTCATATGTTCAGATATGTCGCCTAATATAACAGGTATTAAAGAAGCGGATGTAGCCAACACACTCGCTCTAAATGAGAAGGTGATACACTTTTCAAAATTGCATCTTCGAAAAAATGGATATTTAATCATCAAAGTATTTGAAAATACCGATATACATATTATTGTTGACGCCTTAAAAAAAGATTTCTCAAGAGTCATACATTTTAAGCCCGATGCCTCACGTTCTACATCTAGAGAATTTTATCTAATCGGATATAAAAAAAAGTAACCTTTTTTTGAAAAAGAGTTATAATGAACTTGAATAGATGATGCTATGCCCCTACATATTAATGGATAACACGAGGTGAATTTGTGAACGAGCGCCAAAAAACAATTTTTTTATGGATTATTATTTCAATGATACTGTTTGCGGTATTAAACAATTTTGGAGAATATAACGGTCCGGTACAACGATATAGTTATTCAGAATTTGTTCGATCAGTAGAGCAGGGTCAAGTAGCAAAAGTAACCATCGCAGATCAAATCATTTCAGGTGAGACCAAAGGTGGGCAGCGCTTTACAACTTTTATGCCAATTGAGGATCCAAAATTGCTCGATCAACTGCTCGAGAAAAACGTTGTAATCACTGGTCGTGCACCAGATCAAAATATTTGGTTACACATCCTTATCAGTTGGTTTCCAACGCTATTATTCATTGGATTCCTATTATGGTGGATGCGTCAAATGCAAGGTGGTGGAAGTAGTTCAGGTCGTGGAGGCCCTCTTTCTTTTGGTCGCAGCCGTGCGAGGATGCTGACAGGTGACAAAAATCGCGTAACCTTCGATGATGTTGCTGGTGTTGAAGAGGCCAAGCTTGAGGTTCAAGAATTCGTCGATTTTCTTAAAGATCCTAAGAAGTTTTCAAGACTAGGTGGTAAGATACCTTGTGGTGCATTATTGGTTGGTTCTCCTGGTACAGGTAAAACACTATTAGCTAAAGCTGTTGCTGGTGAAGCGAATGCACCCTTTTTCAGTATTTCAGGATCAGATTTTGTTGAAATGTTTGTAGGTGTTGGTGCATCAAGAGTTCGAGATATGTTCGATCAAGCAAAGAAGCAAGCACCATGTATTATTTTCATCGATGAGATCGATGCAGTAGGTCGACACAGAGGTGCTGGTCTCGGTGGCGGGCATGATGAACGTGAGCAGACACTTAACCAGCTATTAGTTGAGATGGATGGTTTTGAAGGAAAAGAGGGCGTTATCGTTCTTGCAGCAACTAACCGGCCAGATGTTTTAGATCCAGCTCTACTAAGACCGGGTCGATTTGATCGTCAAGTTGTAGTCCCATTGCCAGACATTCAAGGAAGAGATGAGATTCTCCATGTTCATATGGCGAATGTAACTATTGATGATACTGTAAATGCTGAAGTGATTGCTCGAGCTACACCAGGTTTCTCAGGTGCAGATTTAGCAAATTTAGTCAATGAAGCTGCTCTATTTGCCGCTCGTAGAAATAAAAAGAAAGTCACTATGGATGAATTTGAAGCTGCCAAAGATAAATTAACATTGGGAGCTGAAAGACATATGGTTATGACAGATGAAGACAAACGTTTGACAGCTTATCATGAAGCAGGTCATGCAATTGTGGGTCTTCTGGTTGGTAATCATGATCCCGTTTATAAAGTTACCATTATACCAAGAGGGATGGCGCTTGGGGTTACCTATTTCCTTCCAGAAAGAGATAAATTTAGTTTAACAAGAGCGCAAATTGAGAGCCAAATCTCATCATTATACGGTGGACGTATTGCTGAAGAACAAATTTTTGGTGCTGAGAAGGTAACCACTGGCGCTTCAAATGATATTGAGAAAGCATCTGAACTAGCAAGAAATTTAGTTGAACGATGGGGTCTCAGTAAAAAAATGGGTCCAATCAATTATAGTTCTGGTGAACAGGAAGTATTCATTGGAAAATCAATGTCCAATAAGAGAGACATGGCTGACTCGACATGCCAGGAAATTGATCAAGAAGTACGTCAAGTAATTGATGTTAACTATAAGCGTGCATTTAAGATTCTGAAGGAAAATGCAAAATTATTGCATTTAATGGCTGATGCATTAATGAAGTTTGAAACATTAAACGAAGAGCAAATTAGTACGGTCATGCAGGGTAAGATGCCTAAAAATGCACCACCCAAGAAGAAGCCACCTACAAAGAAATCCTCAAATAAAAAACCATTGAACAAAGAGAATTTGGAATCCATTTGATGACAAAGCCGTTTAAGGTCATGGGGGTCCTTAACGGTACCCCAGATTCTTTTTCTGACGGCGGATTATATGTTACACCAGATGAGGCTTTAAAACGTGTTGAGCAGATGTGTTATGAGGGTGCAGATATTATTGATATCGGTTGTGAGTCTTCTAGACCAGGGGCAAAAACAGTTTCTCTTAGTGAAGAGCTAGATCGTCTACTTCCAATTTTAGAACGTGTTTCAAAAAATATCGAAATACCAATTTCGATTGATACTTACAAGCCTGAGGTAATGAAAGCTGCTCTAGAATATCCAATTACAATGATAAATGATATTTTTGCGTTTCAATTACCAGGTGCCATTGAGGCCGTCAAAAATAAAAGCGTTGATTTATGTGTGATGCATAATAAGGGGATGCCCGATAGTTTACACAGTGATAAACAGTATAAAGATGTTCTCAACGAAGTGTACAGTTTTTTAGATGAAAGAATTCAGGCCCTTAGAAATGCGAATATTCAACAAGAAAGAATCATCATCGATCCAGGGTTTGGTTTTGCAAAAACAGTTGAGCAGAATGTCACCCTTCTAAAAAATATTAGCCAATTTTCAAATTTAAATTGCCAAATGTTGATAGGTCTTTCAAGGAAAAGTATGTTTCATAAGTTGATGGGCGGAACGATTCAAGATAGACTACCTTCGTGTTTAAGTGCGTCGCTTTGGTGTTATCGTCATGGTGCTACGTGGTTTAGAACACACGATGTTAAACAAACAAGACATGCATTACAAATGTATACATTGTTGTGGAAGGAGATAGAGCTGTGAGTGAAGCTGAATTAGTTTTTGGAACTGATGGAATCAGAGGACGTGTGGGTGATTTCCCAATGGACTGCAATACTGTTCTTAAGCTAGGGTGGGCTCTTGGAACATACATCACAGAGCACTATGGTGTTTCAAAAGTGATTATTGGAAAAGATACACGCATATCAGGATATTTAATCGAATCACTTTTTGAAGCGGGGTTGATCGCCTCAGGGTGTCAAGTGCTATTATTGGGTCCGATACCCACTCCAGGAATTGCATATCTAATTAGAGCATTCCGTGCTAGAGCTGGAATTGTGATCAGTGCATCTCATAATGTTTACTCAGATAATGGCATAAAGATTTTTAATGAAAATGGATTTAAATTTGGTTACGAAGATCAACAAAAAGTACTTGAGATTTATAAAAAGAAGATGGTAATGGTTCCATCAGAACACCTCGGACGAGCAAAACGAGTTGATGCTGCGCTTGAGAGGTATGTAGAATATTGTAAAGGGAAATTCAATTTTGATCTTAGTGGCTTAAAGATGGTTGTAGATGGCGCAAATGGTGCTGCATATAAGGTTGGTCCTACAGTTTTTCATGAGCTAGGAGCACACGTTGAGGAAATTTATACAGAGCCCGATGGTACCAATATAAATGAAAAATCTGGTTCCTTGCATCCGGAGGGTCTAAGAAAAAAAGTATTAGAGACAAATGCTGATCTAGGTATTGGTTTAGACGGTGACGGTGATCGAGTTGTGATCGTCACACGTAAAGGTCGTATACTTGACGGCGATGATATACTGTACATTCTTGCGAAATATCAATTACAAGAAAATATGGGCGTAGTTGGAACCGTGATGACCAATAATGGTCTAGAATTGTATCTTGATAAAGCAGGTATACCCTTTAAACGTACTCCTGTTGGAGATCACCATGTTGTCGATGAGTTAATTAAACAGCGTTGGCTGATTGGAGGCGAGCCGTCAGGGCACATGATTCAACTGGATAAAAATACATGTAGTGATGGTATTCTCTCAGCATTAAGTATCATTGCAATTGCTTATAGAGAAGATAAAGACATTGATTCATTGCTTGAGGGGTTTATTAAATTACCAAGTCAGTTGATAAATGTAGCTGCAGACGGAATTGAACTTCAATCGCATCAATCTGAATTCAATGCACTAAGGCAATCTTTAGGTGATTATGGAAAACTACTGATTCGTAAATCAGGAACAGAGCCTGTAATACGAATTTTGGCTGAGTCTCAACATCAAGACCGTATTCAAAGTGTTTTAAATTCAATTCGTTCATTGCTTGAATCTAAAGTGTATGCTAGTTAAGTTAGAGTTCTTTGTACCTGTTTTAAATGCAGAACATGTTAAGAATGCTCTTTTTGAATGTGGTGCAGGATCTGTAGGCCATTACTCACATTGTGCTTGGCAAACTGAAGGAGATGGTCAGTTTAAACCTGGTGAAGAGAGTCAACCCCACATTGGAATCCATGGGAAATTGGAGCGAATTAAAGAATATAAAGTGGAAATGATATGCCATGGATCGATTATAAAAAAAGTTATTGAAGTATTAAAGAAAGAGCATCCATATGAAACACCAGCATACCAAGTCATCGAGTTAATGGATTTATGAGAGGTCTCATTGTTTTAAAGTTCATTGGCTATATGTTGATGGTGTTTTCGTTTTTTTTCATACCGCCGCTAATCATGACCGTTTTTTTGAATGAATCAGATTGGATGGCATTTTTAAATAGTGGGTTGATTACTTTTTTTATTGGTTTTGTGCTCTCTAGGTTACATCAAAAGCAGGTAGAACTTAGGCGATCCGATGGATTTTTAATTGTTGTATTAGTTTGGGCAACCATTGGTTTTTTTGCGATTCTACCTTTTGTTTTGTCAGATATCAATGTGAGCTTTATAGATGCTTTTTTTGAGGCAACATCTGGGATTACAACAACAGGAGCATCAGTGTTTAGACACTTAAATAAAATGCCCTATGGCATACAGTTTTATCACCAAGAATTACAATTTATTGGCGGACTAGGTGTGGTAGCGATTGCTTCAGCATTACTCCCATTGATGAAAATAGGTGGGATACATCTCTATTTTGCAGATATGCCTGGTCCATCAAAAGAGCAAAAATTATTGCCACAGCTTTCAGATGGTATGGCAACGGTGTGTAAAATATATCTGGCCTCTGCGCTTTTTTGTTTTGTCGGTTATTTTCTCTCAGGCCTGACACTTTTTGAATCTGTGTGCGAAATGTTTTCTACTGTCTCAACTGGTGGTTTTACTTTAAATGAAGAAAGTTTTACAAACTATAACGTTTATACTCAAGTCATTGCGATTATATGCATGATATTTGGAGCAATTAATTTTCAGTTACATTATTTATGGATATTTAAAAAACAGATTTCATGTTATTGGCAAGATATTGAGTGCGTACGATTCTTTCAGTTGTTAACGATTATAAGTTTAATTGTATTTGGTATTCTAATGCACTATAGAGTTTATGATGATCCCAATACAACATTCATAAATACAGTGTTTAATGTTGTATCACTTATTACTACATCGGGACTAATAGTAGGGCATTTTTCAGATTGGCCATCTTTCCTGCCAGAGTTAATGGTTGTGCTTAGTATGATTGGTGCTTGTGGAGGGTCCACTGCAGGAGGTATAAAAATAATTAGAGTTATTATTTGTTCTCGTCAATCAGTTGTTATGTTACGAAAGCTGATCCACCCCTCCGCAATTATTAAACCAACTATTAAAGGATCACCAATTCGTGAAGAAATGATTAATTCGGTCATGGCATTCATGGTGCTGTACTTTTACATTTTTGTCACTTTAATCATTTTGATGATAGGTACAGGATTAGATTTATTTAATAGTTTCGCAGCTATTGCAGCGTGTATCAGTAACGTTGGTGTTGGTATCAATCAGGTCAGTTATAATGAAGTGCATTATATGACTAAAATTATTATGATTTTTGCAATGCTGATAGGTAGGATTGAGATTATGACATTCTTTGCAATATTACTTCCTTCATTTTGGCGATCGTAATGGACCATCCAATTCAACCAAACTATTTAATCATCGACGCCTCAGGCTTTATCTATAGAGCATTTCATGCTTTACCTGATCTTAGAACACCGGATAACCGTCCTACAGGCGCAATTTTTGGTTTTGTAAAGATGTTGAATGCTATGTTGAAACGTTTTCAACCAAAAAAAGTTGCCGTTGTTTTTGATCCGAAAGGTGGGCAGTCATGGCGGCATGATGTTTATGAGGAATATAAAGCGAATAGACAGCATATGCCAGATGATTTAGTTTCTCAAATAGAACCAATCAAAATCATTGTAGAGGCTATGGGGTTACCTCAAATTGAGATGCCAATGTATGAGGCGGATGATGTGATAGCAACACTGGCAAAAAAATCAGATGGAATTGTGTACATTGCTACCTCGGATAAAGATTTAATGCAGCTTGTAAATGACAAGGTATTTATTGCCCATAATTTAACTGAAAAAATCATTGATGTCGATGGTGTTAGGGATAAGTTTAATGTTGATCCAGAGCAGATTTTAGATTATCTCGCCTTAGTTGGAGACACGAGTGACAATGTACCAGGAGTACCAAAGGTTGGTCCAAAAACTGCTGCAAAGTGGCTAAAAGAATATAGTGACATAAAGAATTTATTGAAAAATGTAAATGACATTAAAGGAAAAGTTGGAGATAATCTGAGAGCCTCTATTGATCAGATTCCAATCTCACAAGCACTAGTGAGGTTAGTGGTTGATTTAGAGGTAGAGTGGAATGAATTAATTCATCAACCTGCTGATTACGATAAATTATATACAATGTACCGGGATTATAATTTCAATCGAATGGCATCAGAAGTATCGAAGCATATTAGCAATATTGAGGTAAAAGAAACGGTCAGTTTTGACGTTAAAGAAATAAAAAACACAGAACAACTTAAAACGGTACTGGATTCTGAATCTAAAGTAGTGGTTTGCTTGCCAGATAAAATTACGTTTGACCTAATAGATTCGGTTGAAGTTGGTTTGACTGTGGGGGATACACATTACTCATATAGTATTTCTAATGATGAAGGATTTGATCAATTTAAGGAGATCATCTATGATTTCATCTCCATTGAATCCAATGTGTTGATTGGTCATGATTTAAAAAAAGTAATCAAAATACTGGACTTAACAAATGCAAAATGCAAATTGTTTGATACGATGTTAGCAGCATATTTGCTTGAAAGTCATCATGGAAGATATGATCTTAATACAGTAGCAGGGCAATATTTAGGTATTCAAATTGAACTCGAAAAATCTTCTCTAGGTTATTTGAGTGGTGTAGTACATTCATTATATCAAACATTAACGAAGCACCTCATGGAGAACCATATAGAAGATCTTTATGGAAATCTTGAAATACCAGTAATGATGGTCCTAGCAAAAATGGAATTATTTGGTGTTCGAATTGATGTAAATAAGTTGAATGAACAAAGCCAATGGTTAGAGCGAAAAATGAAAAGCATTGAACAGGATGTTTTTAAAGAAGTTGGCTATTCATTTAATTTAGGGTCTCCAAAACAGTTACAAGAGGTTTTGTATGATACGCTTAAGCTTCCTATGTTACAAAAAACACCAAAAGGACAGCCATCTACATCTGAGTCTGCGCTGGAGCAATTGAGCCACCAGTATCCTATTGTAACTCAAATATTACAACACCGTAGTCTTGCTAAGTTGAAAAACACCTATACGGATAAATTGCCAACGATGATTGACCATCAGTCTAATAGGATACATGGACAGTATAATCAAGCAGTTACAAGCACAGGTCGATTATCTTCTTCAGATCCAAATCTACAAAACATTCCAATTCGTACTCCGCAAGGACGAAAAGTTAGAGAGGCCTTTGTAGCACGACCAGGACATACTTTAATCTGCGCAGACTATTCTCAAATTGAGTTGCGTATCATGGCTCATTTTTCAAAAGACCCGAAACTTGTTGATGCATTTAATCATGGTGATGATATTCATGATGCAACAGCAAAAGAGGTTTTTGGTGTTTCTAATATTACAGATGATCATCGACGTCAGGCTAAGGCAATTAATTTTGGTTTAATTTATGGTATGTCCTCATTTGGATTAGCGACTCAGATCGGTGCATCAAGGCAGCAAGCACAGTCTTTCATTGATCATTATTTTGAAAGATACCCAATGGTAAAAACGTTTATGGATCAAACAAGAGAATTTGCTGCTGAACATGGGTATGTAAAAACCCTGATGGGAAGAAAGCTTTATTTTTCAGGTATTAATGACCGAAACTATAATCGCAGACAGGCTGCACAGCGTGCTGCAATCAATGCGCCAATGCAGGGCTCAGCTGCTGAAATTATCAAACTTGCTATGTTACGTTTGAATAAGTATGGATATGACCTGATCTTGCAAGTACATGATGAACTGGTTTTTGAGGTGTCCGAACAAGAAAAAGAAAAAGCAATGAAAGTGATTGCTGAGGAAATGTCCAAAGCATATCAACTTTCTGTTCCTTTAGAAGTTGGTATTCATGCTGCTATCGATTGGAGTCATGCAAAATAACTCAAGAAATATGAACGCATTATCGTTTTGATTGGGGCTGTGAAATGCCTCCTGAGAAGTAATTGGAATCGTTGAATATGTCTTCTTGGCAGGTTGAATCCTCTTGTAAGATTTGAATCAAAGACAGTGCTTTTTCAGGTTGGTCTACACTACATTTCAACCCCTTACTTGTTGCCTCACTTAGTAAATTTAAAACCGTGTCACATAGCCTGTACTTATTTGCAAGTATTGTATCGTCAGGAGTATCAAATAACCTTACTACCATTCTCCACCATCCTAACCCAGATGTTATTTCTTTAGAAAATTTTTCCAGTACTTTAATGGGGGGGATGTTAAGTTCAGATTTTAAAACTATCTTCTTGTATTCATCCCATGCTGCATCGGTGAGGTCTCTGCCAGAATGTTCGATTGAGTAAATTAAACAAAGGTATTCTTCATTTGATATTTCTTCTCTTAAATAAAATTCTTTATCTAAAACTAGATCTTCAGATAGCACACAAAATGGCAAATTGGGTAAATTGATAAGAGTCGAATCACGAGGGATATCAACAGGTACAACATCCCAGCCTGTTATTAAGATTTTGTGAGGTAGATAGTCCTCAATCTCTTCATACTCAGCACGCTTGATAGTATATTCATTAATCAATAATAGATTTTCTATTTTTTTTAATACCTTCATCAATGCTAAGATTTTTTCATTCGTATCATGACACATTTGAATGATTTCTATTTTGTTGTTAACCATCATGAGGTTTTTTACAGTACCGTATACTGAATTAAAAATATTGTCAGGATCATATTGCGCATTGAACGTGAAGGACTTATTTAAAAAGTTCTTATATTGATTCAGTTCTTGAATGCTTCTCACAGGATTCTTTTTTGATATTGTAAACAATGCATTTTTATCAATGGTAAATTGTTTTAATAACTGCTTAGTCCTTTCTAAAGTCATTGCGTGATTTTCAATAAAGTCAAGCAGCATCGGTTGTTTAGAGATTTGTTCATCATTTTTAAATGACTCATTTAAAAGTATTTGAGTATGAGCTAAGGAGTCTTGTATATCTTTAAAAAAGCTTCGATAATGTTCTGTTGTTTCCATTAAGATTTGAGTAGCTATTGTTAAATATATTCTTTGAGTGATTTTGGTTATGATGTTATTACGCTCTATAGAGTTCTCAGGAAAGGGAGCATTTTTTTGAGTGCGTAACAGATAATGTTGTCTTTTACTGTTTGGGTAAAACCTGGGACCGGTGCTTGCGTCAACTAATTTGAATTGTATAAGTTTATTTTTATTTTTTTTCATTCATGTTTGAATATAGGATATGGGTTGAACGAGTTTCAAACCCATACCCTGAAAATCTGGTTTATATGAAAAGTTATTTGTCTTTTTTTGATTTATCTTCAAATTGCTTTTTGACTTTGTCTAAAAGCGATTTTAAATATTCAATTATATCATTCTCTTTTGTTTTTTTATCTTGATCTGGCATAGTTTATTCTCCTTATATATTGATATTATAGCATATAAAACCAACCCTGATGGCATAGACAAATGAGTGAATTCATTGTTAAATGAAAATATGAACAAGCGTATTACACAAATAGCCAAAGAGTCAATCATTATCGCTGGTGCGAAAAGACGTCAACTAACAAGCTGTAATGGCAATATATTTTGGCTAGAGGGTTCTGGGGACTCAGATAAAGATCAGCTATTCATGTATGACGACCAGCTGTGTGAGCAAGAGGTTCCCTTTAATATCAGTAGTAGAGTGAATGAGTACGGTGGGGGAGATTTACATGTAGGCTCAAGTGGAGCCATCTATACCGTGAATGAATCTGATCAACAGATTTATTGTCGATCCGATAATTTTTCTTCATGGGTTAGAATAACTCAAACGAATAATGCGAGATACGCAGATATGCATGAAACACCATATGGGGTTATGGCTGTACAAGAGTTACATCTACCCAATGAAGAGGTTATTCAGTCTATTGTCATTATCAAAAATAATGAGACACGTACACTTATTGAAGGGCAGGATTTTTATGCTGCTCCAAAATTAAGTCCTGACAAACAGAAAGTTGCTTTCTTAAGTTGGAATCATCCCAACATGCCTTGGGATGAGTGTATTTTGTCTATTGGAGATTTTTCAGAAAGTAAGGTACAAAATATCCGACGTATTAATACTCAAACCATGGAAGTAATCAGTCAATTTGATTGGGATTCAAATAATCATCTTGTATATTCTTCTGATAAAACAGGCTGGTCTTCTATGTATGTGAATACGGAGCTGGTGTTGGATATTCAAAAGGATTGTGGGTATGATCGTTGGCAGTTTGGTGGACAGAACTTCATAGTAATGGAGCCTAACTCACTTATTGTGGTATTGGGCCCCCCTCATAATCGACAATTAGGACATTTAGTTGGATCAGATTTTAAACCATTTGATTTGCCATTTGTGGAATATGGTCCGTGGTTAGCAAAAGTTGATTCATCACATATTGTATTTATTGGTTATTTTTCTGATCAACCTGAAGCACTTGTAAAACTAAATATTTACTCTGGAGAAATAAGCTACTTGATCAGTCAGCAACTCACTAGCTGGTCTGGTTATCAACCCACTCAACCAATACCCGTTGAATTTAAGACACGAAGTGGGGAGATAGGATATGCTTTCTATTATTCACCTTCAAAGAAAATATCAAAAAAACCGGCGTTGATAGTGATTTCGCATGGTGGACCCACATCAAGAACATGTCCCATATTTAATGCTAATATTCTTTTTTGGAATGACCAAGGATACGCTGTTGTGGATGTGAATTATAGGGGGTCGACAGGTTATGGTAGAGCGTATCAAGATGCGTTGAAGTATCAATGGGGTATTCGTGATGTCGAAGACTGTGTAGACGTTGTGAACTTTCTTTCACTTGAGAATTTAATTGATAAAGATCGATGTGTGATTAGAGGAAAGAGCTCAGGCGGACTGACAACATTAAATGCATTAATACATCATCAATGTTTTAAAGCAGGCGCAAGTCACTATGGTGTTACTGATTTAGAGGGGTTGGTGAAGATTACTCATCGTTTTGAAAGTAATTACTTGGATTATTTGATAGGTGATTACACACTGCATCACGATCGATACGTAAAACGCTCCCCCATTCACAATATAAATATGCTTAAGAGTCCTGTTATTTTTTTTCAAGGCACCCTTGATCAGGTTGTACCACCAATGCAATCTTTAAGTATTGTTCAACAGATGAGACAAGCAGGTTTAGATGTTGAATATGTAGAGTTTGAGGGCGAACGACACGGCTTTAAAAAGCAAGAGAATAAAGTTAGATCACTTGTAGATGAAATGAAGTTTTTTAATCGGGTATTGGATATTGAATAGTATCAACCAGGAGGCCAATTAAACCCTCTTTGAGCTAGTATATGAAGGTGGAGATGGAAAACAGTCTGCTGTGCGTCTTTGCCATTATTAATCACAATTCTAAATGCATCTTCACAGCCTAATTTTCGAGTGATCTCGCCAACTTTTAGCATCAAGTGTCCTAAGATCTTCTCGTCCTCCTCTTTTGCATCAGATAGCTTCTCGATTGGTTTTTTTGGGATAAGAAGTATATGAATGGGTGCTGCCGGATTGACATCATGAAACGCCATACAAAGGTCGTCTTCATATACAATCTCTGCTGGAACCTCTTTATTGATGATATTCATAAAAATAGACATAAGATTATTCCTCTGGTTTTAAATGACGTGCTTTTTCTGGGAGCATGATCGGTATTCCGTTTTTAATTGGATAGGCAAGATGGCTTGCTTTACAAATCAGTTCATCATTTTTTTTATCGTACCTCAATGGTCCTCCGGACACTGGACATACCAAAATGTTTAACAAAGACTTATCAATCATATCTGAATGATGCCTCAAGCCATTTAATCAGTCAAATGGTTTAAGTCCAATACGCATTTAAAACCTGTATTTTTGTTTATGTTTTCTTCGACTATGATGGATTAAAAATTGGAGGTTATAAATTGAATGCAATTAAAACAATGATCACTATGTTGCCACTAATGGCTTTGGGAGAATGTATGCAAACATATGGTTCAACTTATTGCGATGCTGGAGAAGTAAATGAAATAAATGCTTCTGGGATTGTCAATGTAAATAAGACGAATGTCTTAGGTATGACGGATATCAAAGGATCACTGAATGCTAAGAATGCTACATTTAAATCCTTATTTGTTTATGGGAATGCATATTTAAAAGATGTAAAGATCTATGATGAAACAAAAGTATATGGTTTCTTAGAAGCAATGAACTCTGATATTCAAAACATGGAGATTTCGGCAGACAAAATGATATTAGATCACACATCGATCCATCAAATTCTAGTAAAACCATCTCAAAGCGGGTTACGGCTTATTGTATTGAGAAATGGTGCAACAGTGAGTGGGAATGTGTGTTTTGAGGGTGGTAGAGGGCAAGTTCGATTAGAGAGTGGCTCGTCTATCAATGGTCAGGTCATTAATGGTGATGTAATTGAAATTAACTAAGGAGTAAAAGATGAATAAAGCATACGGTTATACAAAAGAGATGAAAGATGCACTGTTGTCAAAGTGTATTAAAGAAGATAGTAAAGATGGAAAAGACGGAAAAGAGGGGAAGGATGATATTTGTCCGGTCACTTTTCAATCCTATTCAGATGTATTTGAGGTCGCATAAATGATTTTAATGGTGGGGATTTTGGCTGACCCAGTGATTTGTTATTTTATGGATTACTGTATGGACTCCAAAGTGGATTTTGCATTTGTAGATGTGAATTTATTAGGGCAAGAAATATTTTTTGATCAAACGCATTGGTTCATTCCAAATTCACCACCATTAGCACATAAAAGCATAACTGGGGTCTTCAATCGAGTATTGTTCTCATGGGCTAATTATCATGAGTTACAAAAAGACTTATTGATTCGATTGTTTAATTGGATGGATACAATTTATCCTAAAGTTTTGAACCGTCCTAAATCTACCTATAGTAACTTATCAAAACCTCTTCAACTCCAATGGGCAAGTGCATTTTCTTTTTGGGAAATACCAGATAGTTGGATCGTAAGTTTTAATAAAATTAGAGTTGAGGATCCCTGCATTTGTAAATCGATTAGTTCATCAAGGTCAATTGTAAATAATGTTTATTATCAACAACATTTAAAAATTTATGAACCAGCGTTAGTACAGGAGCATTTAAACGGACTGAATATTCGGTTACACATTTGTGACCAATCGTATACAGCAACTGCAATTGAATCTTCAAGTGTGGATTATCGTTACAATAAAATAGATAATCATTATTTTGACTATCATGATTTACCTTTAGATTTGGTCCATGGTGCCATTGAGTTTGCGAATCGTATTGGACTAGTATTTTGTGGAATTGATTTAATTTTTTCAAAAGGTCGATATTATTTTCTTGAGGCAAATCCAAGTCCTGGGTATTCTTATTTCGAATCACAATTATCCCATCATCAAATTAGCTCATCATTAGTCAATTATTTAGGAGGTAGAGTTAGATGATTATCTTTATCTCAAATAATGATCCGTTCGCATATGAGTGTTTTCTTAGATTACAGCAAGAAAATGAATTACCTGTACAGTGGTTTAGTTGGGAGGAGTGGATTAAATCCCCCATTTTTTATCAGATGACAAAGCATTCCACAAATTTAAATAGTGCATTATTTAAAACAAAGGTTTTGTACATGAATCCATTAAGTTCAGATTTTAGTGGATTGTATACTGAGCATCATGATCACCAATATCAACGATTAAGTTGGTTAAGTGTGATGATGTGGTTGTCCACGAAAATTCCTGTAGTGATAAACCCGTTATTACCTGAAATATTGTCTCCAAGTTTTTATTCAAAAGAAAGAATAAAAACATTGGCTTTTCAACATGGTCTTGTAAGCTCTTTATCAATGCATCAAAGAACATCCAATATAGTTAAAGGAACGATTGAGATCCTTTTTGAAGATGCTCATTGTGATGAAAAGTTTTCTCGATTAATTCCAGGGTGTAGGGCACTTTTAAATGAACTTTCTCTTAAAAAGTCATTTAAACCTGATATTGTTTTTATTGA
>NZIM01000074.1 GCA_002691585.1 Legionellales bacterium | reverse complement strand
CAGAAGTATTTACTGGTACTCCAGGTAAATATGTTTCGCTTGCTGACACAATAAGAGGTTTTAAAGCGATTATCTCAGGAGAATGTGATGATATTCCAGAACAAGCATTCTACATGGTTGGAGGTATCGATGAGGTATTTAAGAAAGCAGAGCAGTTAGGCTAATGAGTATGGACTTAACGATTGTTTCAACTGAGCGATCGATTTATAAAGGAAAAGTAGATGCTGTGTTTGCTACGGGTAGTGAGGGTGCGTTTGAAATCCGACCAGGACATTCGCATTTTTTGACGCGTATAGAGACAGGCCATATTTACTACGATGAAGTTGGTAATACAAAAAGACAAGGTCTTTTTGTTGAAGGGGGGCTGTTGGAGGCTTCTCCAAAAGGTGTTATTGCAGTGTTGGATACAGCAATTTTAAGTTCTGAAATTGATATGGAAAAAGAGCTCGCAGTGATATCGAAGGCCCAAGAGATTCTTAAACAATCGGGTCATATCGACTATTCTGCAGCGCTATCAGACATTAAAGCATCAACATCCAAACTAGCAATTTTAAGAGAGCTTTTAAAAAGCAGGAAGCAGTAAGTGATGGAGCATGTCATTATTCTAGCTGCAGGTTATGGTTCTCGTATGAGAAGTCAAAAATCTAAGGCAGCTCAAGTCTTTGCCGGAAAACCATTGATTAAATGGGCTTATGATTTAGCAAGAACATGTCAGCCCAAGTTCATTCATGTGGTTCATAACGATAGGAATCAAACGGAGCTCGCTCCATTAATACCATATCCAGAAGTATTGTGGATAAAACAGGAGAAAATTTGTGGCACTGGTGACGCATTAAGATGTGCACTTGAGAATATTTTAGATGGCCATGCTTTAGTAATTTATGTTGATATGCCTCTTATAGAAAGTGATCATTTAAATTCACTTTCCAAATTAGATAGTGACGTAAAATTATTAAGTGCTGAAGCAAAAGACCCTACAGGTTACGGGCGTGTAATCCGAACTGAATCCGGAGAAGTACAGCAGATCATTGAACAGATGGATCTTTCGGAGGAGCAGCAATCTATAAATGAAGTATTTACAGGTATTTTATCCGCTCCAGTAGATCGACTAAAATCTTGGTTAAATAAAATTGATAATAAAAATGTTCAAGGGGAGTTTTTACTTACAGATATAGTCAAGTGTGCTGTTGCTGAGAAAAGCTCGGTAAAAGCGCTAAAATTGACAGATGATGCCTGTATAGCGGGAGTAAATACCATGAGCCAACTGGTGAAGTTGGAAAAGCATTATTTTAAGAGAAGAGCGGAAGCCTTTTTAGCTGCAGGTGTAAAGATAGAGGATCCAGATCGATTTGTTTGTACTGGAGAAGTTGAAATTGGTCGAGATACTGTCATTGAGCGGGATGTACGTATTCATGGACCATCACAAATTGGTAGTTACTGTACGCTCAGAACTGGATGCATACTTGAGAGTGCTCAACTAGGAGATGCTTCTATAGTACATCCGTATAGTTACCTAAAGCATACTTTTTTAGCTGCAAATACGGCGGTAGGTCCTTATGCTTATTGTCGAGAAGGCACCGTATTAGCAGATCATGCTGAGATAGGTGCGTTTGTAGAGACTAAACAAGCGTATGTAGGTCATTATTCAAAAGCAAAACACCTAAGTTATTTAGGTGATATTGACATTGGTAGACACGTCAACGTTGGAGCAGGTACGATCGTATGTAATTACGATGGTCAGAAAAAGCATAAGACCATTATTGGTAACCATGTTTTTGTTGGCTCAGATGTACAGTTAGTTGCTCCGTTACATGTAAAAGATTATGCATTCGTTGCTGCTGGCACCTGTGTAACAGAAGATGTTCAAGAAAATCAGCTCGCAATTGGTCGTTCTCGACAAGAGAATAAGAAAAAGTCTAAAAAGATTGCTAAATCCCATACAGAAATAGAAAACTTATAAGTTGGCTTAATGGTTTTAAGCGGGTTCTTCTTCAGTATTTAATTCTGCCAAACACTCACAATTCATTTTTGTAAATTTAATGAGTTTTTTCTGCGCAGCAGTAACGTTTTCTTCCAAACCAAGCCATGTATCTAAGCAGGGTTGTTGAAGCGCTCTAGCAAAAGAAAAGCTCAGCCTCCAAGGCAACCACCCGCCAAGCTCATTGATTGCTTTTAGAGCTGCATTTGCGTTTTCAGGACCAATGCCCCCTGATAAAAAGTTGATTGATCGAACAGCAGCAGGGACATGATTCATGAATGTAGTTAGAGTCCATTGTGCGACTTCTTCTGCATTAAATGCTGTTCCTGAACTAAGCCCTGGTACAATCATGTTTGGTTTTAAAATGATCAACGATAGGTCTACTTTATGCGTGTTAAGTGCTGTAAAGAGTTGGTCCAAGACTCTGGAAGTGGCATTTGCACAATCCTCTATAGAATGGTCACCATCTAAAAGTACTTCAGGCTCTACAATTGGAATAAAGTCATGTTGTTGAGCTATCGCAGCATATCGGGCCAATACTTCACAATTTGCAATAACTGCAGTTTGAGAAGGGGTTGAATCGCTAATGCTAAATACATTTCTCCATTTTGTAAAAGTAGCACCAAGCTTTTGGTATTCTTTCAAGCGTTCTGCAAGATCATCAAGCCCCTTAGTGATTTTTTCTTGTTCACAAAAGGGAAGATCTTCTAATCCTAAATCCACTTTTATTCCAATTTCGTATCCCATAGCACATTCCCTTAATGGACCTGCAAACCCTGTTTGTTTTATTGTTTCGTCGTAGAGTATTACACCGCTGATATATTTTTTTAGATTTGGTGTTGATAATAATAAATGCCTGTAAGCATATCGTGTTTCTTCTGTCGATTTTAATTTTATACTAGAAAGTCGTTTACTAATTGTTTTATTACTCTCATCTGCAGCTAAAATACCCGTACCTAATCGAGTCAAAGCGTTCATCGTATTCTCAAGTTTCGACATAAGTAATCTCCTAATGATTTAAAAGATGATATCAAATTTCTCACGCGAATAGAATGATTTTTTAGCAGCTAGAGTGCAATTAACAGAATCTAGGTTGATAGATTTAAGCGTTCAAAGGATGAAGAGAAATTTTAGTGACTTCGTATTCTTTTTGGCCATTAGGTGTTTCTACAAGCGCAATGTCGCCCTCTTCCTTTCTAAGAATTGCTCGTGCAATAGGTGAAGAAATGGACAAGAGGCCTTTTGAAATATTTGCCTCGTACTCACCAACAATTTGAAAGCTGATGGTTGTTTCATTATCAAGGTCAACCACTTCAACAAATGAGCCAAAAACTACAGCGCCGTCATCTTTAAGTTTTAGGGTGTCAATGATTTCTGCTTGAGAGTGGTATCGTTCTAGCAAGTTAATGCGCTCTTCATTTAGGCGTTGTTCTTCTTTTGCTGCATGGTATTCTGCGTTTTCTTTTAAATCTCCAAGCTCACGTGCCTCACCAATGGCTTTTGACACGGCTTTCCTTTTCTCTTTTAATTGGACCAATTCATCTTTAAGTTGCTTAAAACCATTGGTGGTAAACGGATATTTCTTCATGATTTATACTCGGTTAAGTTTTTGTTTAAGCTTAGAAAGAGCTTCTTGCTCTAACTGACGTACTCGCTCGTGTGAAACACCTAGTTGCTTTGAAAGATCAACTAAAGTGGCTTTTGCGCTTTCATTTAACCAGCGAGCTCGTATAATTAATTCGCTACGTTCATCAAGCTCATTGAGTGCCTGATGCATTGCGTCTACAGTTTTTGAATCAAAAGGTGCTTCCTGATCAGGGGCGTAACTTCGATCCCCAAGCAATGATAGTGTTTGTGGAAGAGCTTCTTCTTCGTAATCATCTACAATTTGAGTGTCATTGGCAAACAGTCGTTCAATCATTGTGTTGACGTCTTTTTTAGTTACTTTCAGAGTGTCACAAATGTATTGTACATCCTTCTCATCAAACCAGTTTCTTTTCATACTTCTAAGGTTGAAAAACAATTTCTTGTGTGATTTTGTGGTTGCAATTTTAACAATGCGCCAGTTTTTGAGAATGAAGTCGTTGATTTTTGATTTGATCCAATAGACGGCAAAAGTAACTAAGCGTACATTTGCATCTGGATTAAAGCGTTTGACTGCTTCCATTAAACCTACATTTCCTTCTTGAATTAAGTCCCCTAACCCAAGGCCATAGCCTTGATAAGAGCGAGCCACATGAATGACAAAACGCAAATGGGCTAAAATGAGTCGTCGTGCTGCTTCAATGTCGCCATCTCTCATTTGCTGAATAAGTTGGGTTTCTTCGTCATTTGAAAGCACTGATATTTTGTTAGCAAAATCAATATATGCCTGTAGTGAACCCATAGGGGTGCTGACTATAGGAGTAAAATTATTATTAGCAGGATTTTGTGTATTCATCCGTATGATATTAACAGAAATTTGATTCTAAAGCCAGTCTTAAGTGATTTGAGCGCTGGACTTCTGTATTGGAAATGATATGCTGTAGCCTATGAATTATTTGTTTTTTCTATGAAATCGTTATTAATCATATTCTTTTCGTCGATTATATCCATACTCGGATTGTCAATGTTTTTAGATGAGGTCTCTGCAGATAATCAAGATTTTTTAATTACGTCACAAAGGGACGATGCTGCAAATAAAGACACAGGAACTTTGTTTTTACAAAAGAAACAAACGATTATTAGTTTTTTAGAGGCTCACGGTGTTACTCATAAATTAGCAAAGACAATTTGGAAAAACCCCAAACTACAACAAAGAAATCTTTCAAGCGTCTCAACGGAAGATCCGATCATCTGTTCAGATCCCTCTGAATCTTGGAAATATTGCCATATCTTAATTCCGAATGATCAGGTTATTACATTAGCAAAATCTGGTGATGAAGTTGTAATTAGTAAAAAGGCTGCAGATCCTCAAAAATCATTGGATTTTGGGCGAATAAACATTAAAAATTCAATTTATCAAGATGGTGGCTTATTTAATAATTCTTTACTCAACCAAATTAATTTAGCATTAAATGGTTTTGTGAAAAGCGGCTATGCTATTCAGCCAGGAGATCATTTAGAGTTTTTATATGAAAGAAAACATTATGATGAGGGTTTCGAAACAGTTGGTTATGTTGTAGATGTAAATTATGTTGGTAAAAGGCAGTCCATTCATCTATCGAGATTTCCAGGGCATGGGAACTACTTTTTTGATGAAGGAGGGAGATCATCAACAAAAGGTTTTCTAAAATTCCCTGTGAAATTTTCATACGTCAGTTCCCCTTTTTCAAAGGGTAGAAAGCATCCTGTTTATGGAATTGTAAAGCCTCATCATGGCGTGGATCTTGCCGCCAAAATGAATACAAAAATTCATGCAACAGCTGCTGGAAAAGTAACGNATTGCGGTAAGAAGGGAGGCTACGGGAATNCAGTGGTCATCAAACACAAAGGTCATTACATGACTTTATACGCACACATGAACAAATTTGCTAAAAATCTCAAGGNAGGAGAGTATGTAAAAGCAGGACAGTTAATTGGTTTTGTGGGGTCGACGGGTATTTCAACTGGTCCTCATGTGCATTATGAAATCCGTNTAAATAACATNCCAATNGATCCTATGCGTTCACAGGTGGTGCACTCCAGTCAGCTTAAACCCTCCGAATTAAAGCTTCATCTCCAGAATCAAGCAAACTGGGATATGATGCGTATGAGCTTTAANGGTTAGTTCACGATTTAAATATAGAGAGCAACGTACGTCATGAATTTAGATTGGTATCTCATGATNGTCGCTAANAATGGATTTAGTCTGCTTTCAGTGTAAGATTGTGCAGTATGTTGGTGCCCTATTTCTTCAACATACATGCGTTCTAGTATCTTTGTGGATTCGATGTCATACCAAGGCAGTTCTTTAAGATGTCCCTCAATATGAAGCCCAACCTGCTTTTCTGTTTCTTCTAAAAATGCTGCNTTTTGATCATTGCCGGCAACACTCATTTGTAAAGCCAGCATAAAACTTCCAAATGCCCATAAGCCGACTAAAAAGCTGGGTGTGCTATTTAACCTAACAAGCGCCCTATTGCACCACATCAAATGNTCTAATTCTTCCNCTTTTGCATGCTCAAGAGTTTCTTTTAATGATTGATCGGTGGCNGTCATGATTTGCGCTGTATAGAGTGCTTGTGCACAAATTTCACCAACATGGTCAACCCTCATAAGGCGTGCCGCGTGNTTCCTNTCTCGATCAGGAATGAAATACNTCTGTTTTTGGGGGTAATCCCTATTCGATGATTTAGGATATAAAGATTTTAGTATGCTATCTATGTTGTTAATTGTTTCTTCAAACATATTATTATTATACTCCTTTTTTTAATATTTTGGAATCCATTGGCTCTTTTGTGGCCCTTCATAATTCAATACTATCTTGGTCTAGGATTCTTGCTATGATTTGTTCGCAATGATTTAAATTATCAATAACGTTTTTTTTTTCAATCATTGCAACATGAATTTGCATAGGGTTATAATCGCATTTATGTTTATAGATGATGATCTATCAAGTTACTTTCTACTTTCTCTCCCAGCGTTAGACGGTCACCCATGNTATGAAGGTGCTTTGATGTACATATATGAGCACAATGACTCAGGTATTAAAGCACTCACNTTNAATAAGCCAGCACAAAGCTCGCTACAGCAAGTGATAAAGACTTGTTTGCCAAAAAACACTATTGCTGTTATAAATGACGCTCCCGTCTTGTCGGGTGGCCCATCAAAAGACGATGAAGTTTTTGTGTGTAGCTATGATGACGATCAAAAGCAGTATACCGTTAATTCCTCTCCAGAGTTATTACTTGATATTGCTACAGGTAATGGCCCATTGGTGAGTCATGTTTTTACAGGTATTTGCCAATGGACGTTAAAGCGTTTTTTCGAAGAGTATCGACGAAACTATTGGTTGATATCAAAAGTTTCTTTATCAACCATTATGAGCGCACCGCTTGAGGAGCGATATGATCTGGTGATGAGTACTTTAGGTGAAGTAAATAGTTTTAAGATGATGTCTTTTTGCGCTGAAGCTTGATGGTTGTGCTAGGTTTGGATTTTGGTACTCGACATTTGGGGTTGAGTGTTGGAGATACGGATAGTAGTCTTGCAAGCCCACTGACCAGTATTTACAATAAAAAAGGTGACTTTTTTGATGCGCTTGATTTAGAGGTGCAAAAATGGTCTCCTCAATTGTTTGTAATTGGTCTGCCTCTAAATGCAGATGGTACTAGGCAGACGCTGACAGATAAAGTTGAATTATTTGGATCAAAATGCCAGGATCGCTATTCTGTAAAGGTTGTATTTGAAGATGAAAGATGGTCTACTGTTGAAGCTAGAGCTAAATTATTTTCGAAGGGTGGAAAAAGAGCAATTAAAAAAGAAGCTGTAGATGTTGAAAGTGCAACAATCATCCTTCAGCAATGGCTTGATGGCTCAAACTTTAGGTGAATTTTATTAATGAGTGACAATACGCTGTGGACAAATTGTTTGCAAAAGATTCGTGATGAGATCGATGAGCAAGCATATATGCTATGGTTTTTACCTCTTCAAGCTGAGGAGTCTTCTGACAAATTAACGCTATATGCGCCTAACGTTCATGTGAAGGATCATATTGTGGCTCATTATGCTGGAATGATCGATAAAGTGCTTTCTAGCGTGTCAATGAGTCATGTGTTACAGATTACATCAGGAGCCCCTGCGATTTCCTCCTCTAAGACTGTAAAGGCCCAAGTAAAAGCTGCAGATGATTTTGTTCATTGTACTTTATCTCCTAATTATACCATCGATCAATTTGTTCCAGGTAAATCAAATGAGCTTGCGGTTGCAGCGGTAAAACAGATTGTTGATCGTCCTGGAGTTAAATATAACCCATTATTTATTATTGGTGATTCAGGGTTGGGTAAGACGCACTTAATGCAAGCTGCAGGTCATGTAATTCGTAAGAAGTTACCAAATGTCATATATGTTCCATCTGAGCGTTTTGTTACAGAGATGGTNAAAGCTCTTCAGACTGGGGACATTGANTCTTTTAAATCCAAATANCGAAATGCAGATGCTCTTTTAATTGACGATGTGCAGTTTTTTTCGAAAAAGCTTCGTACGCAAGAAGAGTTCTTTCATGCCTTCAATGCATTAACAGAGTCAGGAAAGCAGGTTATTTTGACAAGTGATAAATTTCCTCAAGAGCTTGAGGGGCTTGAGGGACGCTTAAAGACGCGATTTAGTTATGGCCTTACAGTTAGTATAGATCCTCCCGATCTTGAAACAAGGGTGGCTATTTTGAAGGCTAAGGCAGAGTATTCACAACAGGAGCTTCCTGAGGATGTTGCNTTCTTTATAGCCTCTAATATTCAATCAAATGTTCGCGAACTTGAAGGTGCTTTGAGAAAGGTGATGGCTAATGCACAATTTCTTCAAGCGACCATTGACGTTTCTTTTGCTAAAGATGCGCTTAGGGAGTTAATATCCATGCAGCAGAGGATGGTAACAATCGATCGTATTCAGCGTGTTGTCGCCGGNCACTTTAATATTAAGGTTGCAGATTTAAAGTCTAAGAAAAGAGCGAGAGGTATTGCTAGGCCACGTCAAATGGCGATGTATTTATCTAAAGAATTATCTACAAAAAGCTTAATGGAAATTGGTGAGCACCATGGCGGTAGGGATCATACGACAGTGATTCATGCGTGTAAACAGGTTGAGCTTTTTCTTCAAGAGAAAGGCGATTTTTANGAGGATTATCATATAGTTAAAAGGAATTTGGTTCAGTAGGAGGTTTTTATGTCAACAACAACAGAGTCAACATTATCTTTTAAGCTTCAATGCTCAAAACTACTTGATGGTTTAAAGCAGGTTTCAGGTGTTATTGAAAATGCTCAGGTTATGCAAATATTATCATGTGTTAAATTTACGTTATCGCCTGGTCGATTTATGTTGGTTGCCTCTGATTCTGATATTCAGATTACATGTGAAGTTGAGGATGATTTACTTAATTTAGATGCTTCTGTTTCGTTTGCCGTTCCTGGTAAAAAGTTATTTGAGATTTGCCGATCATTGCCGAATGGTGAGACTTTAACATTCAAGTTGGCTGGAGATTGGCTTCAAGTGTCAACTTCAAATACAAAATTTAAGCTTGTTACAATGTCTGCTGAAGACTTTCCTATTCATGATTTTAAGCCAGATCATATTCTCTCATTGCAATCTACAGTTTTTTCTCGAGCGTTAACATATACTTCCTTTGCCATGGCTGTACATGATGTTCGTCAGTTTTTAAATGGACTGCTTCTTGATATACAATCTGATTCGTTGCGTTTTGTGTCAACAGATGGGCACCGACTTGCGTTATACGAAGTTGATAATATCAGCACTAATTTTTCTGGAAGATTTATAATGCCACGCAAGGCCGTGAATGAGCTGGTTAAGTTGATACGGTACGGTTCAGATTCCTTTAACGTCGAGCTTTCAGAGAAAATGATTCGTGTTGAGTCTGGTGGATTTGCATTAACCACAACACTCATTAAAGGACAGTATCCAGATTACACTCGGTTGTTGCCTAAGGAGTCGCAAAATGCTGCTCTTGTGCCCGTGGCTCCATTAAAGTCAGCTTTAATGCGTGCTGCAATTTTATCTCAAGAGCGTTTTAAGGCTGTACGTTTGAATTTTGAAGCTGCAACATTGAATCTTTATGCAGAAAATTCTCAGCGGGAGCAAGTTCATGAGAAGGTTGATCTTGATCAATCTGCTTCATCAGGGGATATTGCGTTCAATTTAAATTATCTTTTAGATGTGTTAAATGTTTTAGAGTCTTTGTCTGTCAGTGTATCATATGGGACGCCTAAGCAGGCTGTAGTTTTAAAGCCAACGGATGTTGAGTCTGTTCTTTTCATAATTATGCCTTTAACACTTTAATGCCGATCTCAAAGCTAGAGCTTACTCATTACAGAAATATAAATAGTGCTACATATTCATTCTCACCAGAATGTAATTTAATTGTTGGTGATAACGGTGTTGGTAAAACATCAATACTAGAGTCTATATATCTTTTGGCCTATGGGCGGTCATTCCGTTCTAATCTTTTATCTCATTTAGCGACTCATGGATTATCTTCATTTGTCATTCGATCTATTCATCAAAATATGAACGTGTTTGGGTTTCAGCGAAATGATGATGGTACAATACGAAGGCTTCTTAATTCTAAGTCGACATCATTATTAAATTTTGCTTCTCATTATGATCCAGTTCTCTTTATTGATTCTTCTTCCCATCGTTTATTTACGAATCAAAGCATTTATAGGCGGCAGTTGCTTGATTGGGGTATTTATCACATAAATGACGCATTTGGTTCCACGTGGAACAAATATCAAAATATATTGAAGCAAAGAAATACTATATTAAAAAATAATGGATTGAAAAGAGAGCTTGAGCCATGGAATAAGCAGTTAAGTGAATATGGAGAAAAAGTTAACATAATGAGAGAGGAATACATTAGTAGCTTAATGAAGCATTTTGAAGATGCCATTGAAGCATTGAACATACAAGCACTAAATATTGATCTTAAATATGTAAAAGGATGGAATGAGAGTGATAGTTTAATGGCTGCGATTGAAAAAAATATTGGAAAAGACCAAATGGTTGGATATACATCAGTTGGCCCACATAAAGGAAGGATAGAAATAGAGGTGAAAGGGTACAATTGTAAGTTGAAATTGTCAGAGGGACAACAGAAATTAACACACTATGCATTACGATTAAGTCAATGTAAGTTCTTAAAGGAAAAAGTCGATAAAAATGTCTTATTTTTAGTAGATGATCTCGGCGCAGAATTAGATAAAAGTAATCAGAAGATTATCCTAAATGCATATAGAAAGGCATCATGCCAGCTGGTAATAACTTCGTTGAATGAGGAAAGCTATTTAAAACAGAGCGATACAACTGTTTTAAGAATGAATGATAACTAAAATGAATTAGAAGAGACGAACGAAAAAATAAATAATAATAATATGATCTTATTTATCATTATTACACTTTGCATTGTTGGATTTTACAAAATCAACTGAGATTTTTCGATACAACTTACACACAGAAGAAACAGAACACTGTGTGCATTTTGGTTTTCTGGCAACACATATATATCTACCATGTAAAATTAACCAATGATGTGCATGTAGTAAATATTCCTTTGGTATACGCTTAACTAATTTAGCTTCTACTTCATGTGGTGTTTTTCCAAGTGCTAGGCCGGTTCGGTTACTAACTCTAAAAACATGTGTGTCTACTGCAACTGTTGGAATTTGAAAAGCTTCATTAAGAACAACATTCGCCGTTTTACGTCCGACACCTGGTAATTGTTCAAGTGCACTAAATGAAGAAGGGACTTCACCGTCGTATTTGTCAATGAGGATTTGGGACATGAGAATTATATTTTTTGCTTTAGCATTATATAAGCCTATGCTTTTAATATGCTGAATTAGGTTTTCTTTACCAAGGGCAATCATTTTTTCAGCTGTAGGTGCAACTTTAAAAAGAGGCGTAGTGGCCTTATTAACGCTAATATCTGTAGCTTGAGCAGATAAAATAACAGCTGTTAATAATTGAAAGTGATTTTCGAAGGAAAGTTCAGTGCGTGGTGCTGGTGTTGATTGTTTAAGCGAATCAAAGAAAAATATAATTTCAGACTTCTTCAAGAGTGTGACCCTTTAATTTTTTTGCATTAGCAAGTGCCTGATTAATGATGTCAAGAGATGCAACAACTGAACGCTCGTTCGATTTAATTCTTTCGTTTGAAATAGAGTGCAGTTCATTCGTTACACGCTCATTTCTTCGTGTAAAGGCTTCTTTTAAATATAATGGGTCTGGAAGTGAACTAGATGCAATCGGATCAATGCAATCAACAGGACAAGCAGGAATACATAAATCACATCCTGTGCAGATATCTGATAACACATAATGCATAGATTTTGATGCTCCAGAAATAGCATCTACTGGGCACGCCTGAATGCATTTAGTACAGCCAATACAATTTTCGACATCAATTTGTACCTTACTTATAGGCTTTTTGTAATCGGGATATTCCTCTATAAAGCGACGTTGTATTATTTTTGAAATGGATCGCATAACTTCTAATCCACCAGGTAGGCATTTATTTATCTCTTCATTATTATTTATAATGGCTTCAGCGTAGGGGCGACATCCATTATAACCACATAGCTGGCATTGAGTTTGAGGGAGAAGATCATCGATTTGTTTTACGGTCATAATTAGGAAATAGCATCTGCATCAATTCGTTCAAAAAGACGAGGAAAAGAAGATATCGAAAAATAATCAGGAAAGGCAACACGCCAAGTGATAGGTAGGCCAAGATAGCTAAATGTATTTTTGGCAAGTGTTGGTGTAACAGGGTAAAGTAGTGCGATAATTTGAGCAAATGCAAACAAGCCCATTGAACACAATGAATGTGCTCTATCCATTTGATTTTCCTTGACTAATTTCCATGGCGCATGGTCTGCTATGAATTGGTTCGTGTGATCTGCAAAAGTAGAAATAAGCTTCACAACGATACTAAACTTTCTTTGATGGTATGCGTCATCGACTTGAGTAATGAGCTCCTCTAAAGCGATTAAAAGGTCCTTGTTTTCAGGTAAACTGTCCTCAAAATTACTTTTTATGTTTCCGTCAAAATGATTGATGATGATTTTAGAGCACCTGCTACCAATATTTACAATTTTCCCAACAATATCGCTATTTACTTTCTGTGCAAAATCTTCCCAATTAATATCTATGTCTTGAATTTGATCATTTAATTTAGAGGCAAAATAGTATCTTAATGCATCACTGGGGTATGTCTCGAGATATTTAGCCGCAGAAATAAAAGTCCCTTTAGATTTAGACATTTTTTCTTTATTAATAGTTAGAAAGCCATGAGTGAATAGGCTAGTTGGTGTTTGAATGTTCGCAGCTTTGAGAACTGCAGGCCAGAATACGCCATGAAAATACATAATATCTTTGCCAACAAAGTGATAAATTTCGGATTGTGTGTTTTCCCACCATAAATCTTCAATGTTTAGTTCATCACGAGTTGAACAATATGCTTTTAAAGCCGCAATATAGCCTATTGGCGCATCCATCCAAACGTAAAAGTATTTATCCTTGTACCCTGGAATTAAAAAGCCAAAATATGGCGCATCTCGTGTAATATCCCAGTCATGGAGAGTTTCACTTGTCCATTCAGATAACTTGTTCTTTGCAGCATCTTGAATATTTGATTCTTCTAACCATTTACAAATAAAGGGTTGGAGTTCAGAAAGTTTGAAAAAAAGGTGATCTGTTTTTCGAATTTCTGGTGTTGTATTGGTCAATGTAGAATGAGGGTCTATGAGTTGAGTGGGTTGATAAAATGCCCCACACACTTCACAGGAATCACCATACTGCTCTTTCGCACCGCATTTAGGACAGGTTCCCTTAATGAAGCGATCAGGTAAGAACATTTTTTCATGCACGTCAAAAAATTGCTCGATGGTGCGTTTTTCTATATGCGGTTGAATTCGATCAAATATGTCTTCACATAATTCCTTATTCTCATCTGAATGTGTCGAATGGTAATAATCATAATTAATTTGAAATCCCTTGATGTCACTTAAATGAGATTCTGCAATTGAAGCAATATAATTTTCAACATCAAGCCCTTGTTTCTTAGCAGCGACCATAATAGGTGTGCCATGGGCATCCTCACCGCTAAGGAAAATACATTGATGCCCTTTTTGTTTTAAATAACGTACCCAAATATCTGCTTGAGTTTGTTCAAGAATATGCCCTAAGTGAAGAGGGCCGTTTGAATAGCAGAGAGCTGTTGTTACAATTATGCGGCGTGTCATCGAATTAATATAATAAAATTTGTATTGGAAAGCTATAGTTTAAGTGCTAACCAACGTCTTCAAGTGTAAGCTGCTCAAGATCTGCATCATATGCAAAAACTTCGGCATATCTACCCCACTCTATTATTGTTAGAAAGATTTCCTCTGCGACGTCTTCTGAAAAATAAGTCTCTAGCTTCTTAAAGATATCATCTTTTTCAATGATTTTATTTTGTGCCTTATTGATTTTTTTTACAATGTACATGGCTAATTCAACATGAGTGAGAAGCTGTGTAGCAAATATCTTCTTTTGCATCTGGATGTTTGCGTTTGAAAAGGATACTCCTTCGGAGGTCAGCTTGATTTTTCCTTTACGGATGTGGGCAAATTCTAATATTTCCATTACCTCCATAATTGCAAAAAGATCATCTGCATCTAGCCCGTGTTCCTCTCCAAATGTTGCAAGTTCAATGGTCTCATTTACAGAGTTGGTCTCCAGAGCTTCTAAAATCCCTAGAACCTCCGAAACAGAGCTGCTGGGGAGACGGTGGTTTATAGGGGTCGCCTTCTTAAATGCCCCTTTTTTCTTTTGTATTTGTTGAGTTTGGCTCATATGTTGATAAATCTTATCAACGACCATTCTAAATTCTGGATTGGACTCATCACGTAATCCAGTAATATCAACTTTGATTTCGCTTGCAACTTGTCCAGGGTTGCTTGAAAAGATTAATATGCGATCTGCAAGTAAGGCAGCCTCCTCAATATTATGCGTCACGAGTAAAATAGCCTCGAGCGCTTTTTCTTTTTTGCGCCACATATCCATAAGATCGGCTCTGAGATTTTCTGCCGTAAGAATATCTAGAGAAGAAAAAGGTTCGTCCATTAGAATAACTCTTGGTTGGATTACCAGTGCGCGAGCTAAACCGACGCGTTGACACATACCGCCAGATAATTCTCTTGGGTATGCAGACTCAAATCCATCCATGCCAACATCATCAATTGCTTTTAATGCTCTTGTTAAGCGTTCTTGTTCAGTCAACGGTTCAGAGTCTAATCCTAACATTACATTTTGCAGCACAGTTAACCATGGTAATAAAGCAAAGTTTTGAAAAACCATACTCATGCCTTTGATTGGGCCAGAGATGGGTTGATTATCCCAATATACTGTGCCGTGTGTTGGATCACTTAATCCCGATAAGATTCGAAGTAATGTTGACTTACCTGAGCCTGATTTACCCAAAAGTGCAACAATTTCACCATTGTTTAACGATAAATCAATATGGTCAAGAACTAAGAAATCACTGTTTTCATTTGTCTTGAAAACTTTCTTAATTCCTTGCGCTCTTAAAATAGCCTTTGTCTTCCTCATAATGACTTAAACCGTTCAGTTGTAAAATGATATAAAGGCGCCCATACAAGGCGGTTTATAAGTAAAACATAGCAGCACATGACTAATATGCCAAGTGCTTGTAGTTTAAAAGCATTATGATAAGTGGCTTCTGTAATGAATGAGCCAATTCCTGAAGCTACGATAACGTTGCCGTTCCATGTAATGTATTCAGCAATAATGCTTGCGTTCCATGCTCCCCCAGCAGCCGTTACAATACCTGTCAGCAGGTCCGGCATGATTGCGGGGAGAATGAGTGATTTCCAATGTCCCAACCTTGAAAGATTGAGTGAGCGGGCTGCTAATTTTAAGTCTGTTGGAATATTTTGAGTGCCTGCAATGACATTAAATAGAATATACCATTGTGTTCCTAAAATGATTAATGGTGACACCCATATTTCAGGGTTTAGTTGATATTTGATAATCAAAATAGTGACAAGGGGGTATACTAAATTGACAGGGAATGCAGCTAAAATTTGAACAACTGGAATGGTCCACTTTGATACTTTTGGTCTCAGTCCAATCCATACGCCAATAGGCACCCAAATTAAAAGACAAATCGCTAGCATCACAAATATGCGTGTAAACGTATAAAATCCAAGCTCCATAGTTACTAAGCATTGAGTGAATGTGACATACTGTAATAATTGATTGGATAAAATCACACAAAAAATAATTAATGTAACAACCTCGAAAACAGTCCAAACGAAATCCTTATATTCTTTTTTAATCGTGTGAATACGTCTTGGCTGTATTTTGAGTAAGGGAAGTGAGGAAGGGTAATAAAAATTTGAGAAAAATGATTTTAAGAAGCCGCCTATTTTTTGAAAGAACGCTGTTTTCATAAAGATGATAACTAACCAGGATCTATAAGCTGATTCTTTATCTTCTTGAAATTTTCCTAGCCAATGAAATAAAGGACCAAATATTAATTGGTTGGATATAATGATAGTGCATAACATTGCAAATAATGCATATCCAATGGCATCAACCCTACCAAGATCATCGGCTTGCTGTATGTATGCACCAATACCTGGTAGCTTGATGGTGAATAGTTGAAAATTAATGACTTCGGATGCAACAACAAAAAACCAGCTTGAAGATAAAGAGAGTATCATGTTCATTACTAAAGATGGCATTGCAAAAGGCAGCTCAACTCGTAGGAATTTTTGCCATTGACTCAATTGATAGTGATTACATAGATCATGATAACTATTTGGAAGGCTTTTAATACTTTGATATAAAGATAGTGTCATATTCCATACTTGTGAAGTGAAAATTGCAAAAATAGCAGCACATTCAGCACCTATGATCGAGCCTGGGAAAAACATTAAAAACCCCCAGGAAAAGAACGAGAGGAACCCTAAAATAGGAACGGATTGTAATATATCAACCATTGGGATAATAACACGCTCCGCGTAAGGGTTTTTTGCAGCTAAGGTTCCAAATATTAAAGTGAAAATGATGGAGAGCATTAACCCTATGAGCATCCTTAAAATACTTCTAAATGCATAGAAAGGAAGGTAGGACGGATCGAGGTGTATCTCATTGGTTTGATTTGCGATGATTTGAATATCAAATTTAGAAAATGACCAAGCCATTGAAAAGAATGTTCCAACAATCATTGAAAACACAATAATATCCCAGCAATTTATGCTGGCATACTCGGACACGAGTTTACGATCAAACCGTTCAAAATTCATACTTCATATATTAAGGTAAAACAATCGAAAGTGCTATGGTGAGAGCGATAACTTGCGAAATATACTATGATTATTAGCATGATAACAAAAATGTTTACTTATCTAGTATTGGTTTTCCAAGTTATATTCTCTAGCGCAGTATATGCAGAAAATATGGCATCGGCTTCAATTATAAATACCAAAGGTAAGGTAATTGGCAGCGTCAAGTTGTCAGAAATGCCTTCAGGGGTACTGTTAAAGGTTTCTTTGTCTGAGTTAAAGCCAGGCGCCCATGGCTTTCACATACATGCAGGAAAGCAATGTAACCCACCAAGTTTTAGTGAGACAAAGGGTCATTTTAACCCTTTCAACCACCCGCATGGATTTAAGAATAATAAAGAGTACCATTTAGGGGATTTGCCTAATTTGATTGTGTCAGAAAGCGGTGATGTAACTCAGACAGTTTGGCTTAATGATGCTTCATTATCAAAAGGACTAACAAATATTAGTGGTCGAACCATTGTGATACATGATGGGCCAGATGACTATGTCTCACAACCATCCGGTAATGCGGGAAAAAAAATCGCGTGTGGTGTAATCACTATAATTGATTGACTCATGTTGCATTGGCTATGGGTGGACTTGAACCACCGACCTCAGCATTATGAGTGCCGCGCTCTAACCAGCTGAGCTACATAGCCGATCCTAAGATACTCTCAATAAATGATTCATAAGTCAATATTTAAAAAGTCTTTTTTGGTTATAAATCACGCCGATTAAGAGATATAAATTATCATAAAAATCCTTATGATATAAATTTTGAAACATGCCCATTTTACATTGCGTCACTGAAACAATGTTGATAGTATGAACGCGAGGAATTGGAGGTGACATGGCTGAATACGCTACAAATCAATTTAAGGGTGGATTAAAAGTACTAATGGACGGTGATCCGTACAGTATTGTTCAAAATGAATATGTGAAGCCTGGTAAGGGTCAAGCGTTCAATCGAGTTAAATTTAGAAATTTAAAAACAGGACGAATTATTGAAAAAACACTCAAGTCTGGAGATAAGCTCCCAAGTGCGGATGTGGTTGAAATAGAAATGTCCTTTTTATATTCCGATGGTGACTTTTATTACTTCATGGATCCAAAATCTTATGAGCAAAAACCCGCAACTGAGTCTGCCTCTCAGAGTGCGATTGGTTGGATCAAAGAGGGTGACGTGTGTAATATCGTGATTTTTAACGGGGATATACTGCTCGTCGAGCCACCAAATTTCGTCGAATTAAAAGTGATTGAATGTGAGCCTTCCATAAAAGGTGATACAGTCAGTGGCGGCTCCAAAACAGCGCAATTAGAGACGGATAAGGTTATTCGAGTGCCTCTATTTATTAACCAGGGTGATAAACTGAAAATTGACACTCGCACTGGTGAATACGTTTCTAGGGTGAAATAGATGATAGATTCTTTTTGCTCAGTAGATCACGTTATCAAGAGAAGTAAATGTTATAAACAAATCAGAGATTTTTTTCATGCTAAGCGAGTTACCGAGGTTGAGACACCAACCCTTTCAAAGTTTACGGTAACGGACCCCTATATTGATACATTGAAAGTTAAATTACACCAAGAAGAGTGGTGTTTACAAACATCACCAGAATTTTCAATGAAGGCGCTGGTTGCAGC
Source organism: Legionellales bacterium (assembly GCA_002691585.1). Classification (GTDB taxonomy): domain Bacteria; phylum Pseudomonadota; class Gammaproteobacteria; order Comchoanobacterales; family Comchoanobacteraceae. Next base: position 141 of record NZIM01000074.1, on the reverse strand, counting down.
CGGTGCTGGGGATATATTTCAAATATGCAAAGCGTATCGTAATGATGAGTTTGGTAGGTTACATCAACCTGAATTTAGTATATTAGAATGGTATCGATGTGGTTTAGACTACCGTAAACTGATGACCGAAACCGTTTCTTT
>NZIM01000073.1 GCA_002691585.1 Legionellales bacterium | reverse complement strand
CCCTAGAAATTTTTGATTCTTTATCCATTAATAAGGGTAAGAGGTTGACACCTTCAAATGGTTCAGAATTTGGTAAATCAATTCTAGCTATTGCAGACAGTGTTGGGTATATATCTAAAGATGAAATTGGTGTATTAGAAGTTTCGCTTAAATTGATATTGCTAGGCCATGACACAATGAATGGCACTCGAATACCTCCTTCGAAGTATTCACCTTTATGGCCCCTTAGACCTTTAGTAGAACCGAGCATTTCACCTCTAGGCCATTCTTTAGGAAGTCCTTTAAAATTTGTTTTTGCAGGACCATTGTCACTTAGAAATATAATTATAGTTTCCTTTTTTATTCCCTTATAATCTAAAGTATCTAGAACTTTTCCAACGCCTTCATCAACAGCGAGTAACATAGAAGCATACAGCTTGAGTGCTTCACTCTTGATATGGCTTAATTCTTTCTTATGAGAGAGCTTTCCTTGAAGGGGACTGTGGGGTGCATTGTATGAAAGGTACAGGAAAAATGGGGAATCGGAATTTTTATCAATGAAATCACAGGCACTTTGAGTCAGTAAGTCAGTAAGATAGATATCTCCTTGAGATGTAGGACCCCATATATTGTTTGTTTTTGTACTTCCATATTTATCATCGTTGACTCCATGGTAATGACCTGACTCATCAGGCCAATAATCACCTTCCCAGACCATTGTATTAGCAGTATGGTCGAAGTATTTTTCAACTGGCATAGGATTCCAGCTTGGATTGTTTAGATTCCACTTACCGACTATTGCAGTTTTATAACCTGCCTTTTTCAAATGAACTGGAAGTATGGGTCTATCATCTAGCAGCTGTACGCCTCCCATGTCAGGATTCCAATAAACACCCGATCTTCCAGGATATGTACCGGTAAGTAATCCAACTCTGCTCGGGCCACATACTGGACTTATGCTGTAGGCATTGTTAAAGAGTATTCCTTCGCTTGCTAGACTATCAATATTTTTCGTTTCAATTAACTCTCCACCATAACATGAGGCATCACCGTAAGCCATATCATCAACAAATATAAGGATAATGTTAGGAACAGACTCATCTGAATAAAGTGATAGATTAAGAATAAATAAAAGTAGAGTAAGTAGGAAAGCGTTTTTCATCAAAAAAAAAAGTGAGGGAAAATTCCCTCACTTTCAAATATAAATTATTAATAAGTAGTTTTACTTACGGCGTTTAACAGCAATAAATAAGAAAGCAGCAAATCCTGCTAACAACGCATAAGTTGAAGGCTCGGGAATTACAGTTGCGGTCAATGATATGTTATCAAGCTGCATTTGTCCGGTTCTACCTGAAGTAGAGCTATTGTACTTAGGAACGAATCTAAATACTGCTGAGTCACCTGCATTAAGTATTGCACGATATCCTGCGTCTGCATTAGAAAGTTGATCAGCTAGAGATATACTGAATTCTTTAGCGCCACTGCCTTCTTCCGCTAACCATGTTTGATAACCCATTGTTTTGAGATTTGCTACTTCATCACCAGTTCCGCCATCCCATGCGCCATCAGTTACAGTACCTTTAAGTAAATTTCCGCCAGCTGCAATGTAGACAAGGCCCATTTGATTTCTGTGATCAGAAGTAATTTGTGTCTTAGCTTTGAATTTAATACTTTTAAGAATCATAGCGTCACTAGTATTGTTAACTATCTTCATATCAAGTAACATCTGATTNNNAGAATTACCCAATTTTATGAAGTTTNCGTCTAAGTGAGCAGAATTAGTTCCTGTACCATAACCGTCATAATTAGTGGAATGTGCACCATTACCTAATCTGAGTTTGATGGTATCAGAACCATTACCAGTAGCAAAGTCTTGATTTACAGTTAAATTGGTGTTTACCGAAGCATTGTTGACGCTNGCCCAGTCATGTGGATTNNCTGNGTCTGCTGGAAAGCCAAAGCTAAAATCGAAAGATGCATTCAAACTACTTACTGTAGAGAATAATGCAGAAATTAGTANTATTTTAGTNATTTTCATAGGGGTATGGGGTTAATAATAATTAATATAATCNATTANNTAAGCTCAATTACGACCTAGAGTCAAGTAATTTTTGATAAATAATGCACTTTTTTGATTTTTCTTTAATTTATAACTTTTCGGGAAATTTGTATTCTTTTTCCTTCAAATGAGTGTTTAAAGCTTTTTTCATATATTCCAACATAGAGAGATATTTGGGATGTTCGACGAGATTGTATAGTTCATCAGGATCCTCGCTTAAATTGTATAATTCGCTGATGTATTCATTTTCAGGATATGTAACATATTTCCAATCACTTGTTCTATAAGCGATGGTAGTCGGAGTACCAGAGAAACCACCTGCAGGCCTGTAATCTGTTTCTTTATAATATTCGTATAAGAAACCATTTCTTTTTAGAGACTCTCCGCTGAGTAATGGTTTCAAGCTAAGCCCATCCATATGATTAGGTATGATTACTCCTGCGATCTCGCATATGTATGGAGCAATATCTATATTAAGTGCTATAGAATTAATCTTTTGCGGTTGTTTCTCAAAGGGATTCCACATTATTAAAGGAATTCTTATGGATGGTTCATATGCCTTTCTTTTATCATGTAATCCTCCATGTTCGCTCACAAAGTAGCCATTATCACCAGCAAAAATAACAATTGTGTTTTCCAAAAGATTCAGGGTTTCTAATTTTTCAAAAATCATTCCAACTCCTTCATCAACCGCTGTAACGGTTCTCATTTTGTCTGGGATTTTCCAATGTATGGGAGCTATGCCCCCGCCGCGCTGTCTATTTTTTGTAGCTATTTCCCTGATGTATGATGGCTTTGAATCCATATCATCCTTAAGGTTATCTTGAGTGGGAACTTGAATGTCTGAATAAAGTTCTTTATGTCTGTTCGGTGGTGTAAATGGCTCATGAAGAGCTTTATGACTAAGGTACAGCAAGAATGGGTTTTCCTTCTTTGAAGCTTCATCAATAAATTCAACTGCCAGTTCATTTAGCTGGTCAGTTAGATATTTTCCTTTTGGTACAACAAAGTTTTCTCCTTTTTCAGTCATTAAGGTATCATCAAAGTATTTGCCTTGTCCCCAAAATGCCATCCAACGGTCGAATCCTGGCCGTGGTCTGTTGTGCATCGCTTGATGCCATTTACCAAAATATGCCGTATGATATCCTGACTCTTGAAGTAAAGTTGCGAATGTAGGGAGATTCTTATCGTAATCTATATATTCATTTGCAACAACGCCGTGCTTATTAGCGTATACTCCAGTTAAAAATGATGCTCTTGATGGTCCACACAGTGAAGTGGTGACAAATGCATTTTCAAAATGAATACATTCATTAACCATTTTATCAAGATTAGGGGTCACCAACCATGGAAAATTTCCAACAGCAGCAATTTCGTCATACCTTTGATCATCAGTTAGAATGAATATGATGTTAGGCCTAGCTGAAATACTTAGCTTAAAAGCTAAAATTAAAGTTATTAAAATAAATATTTTCATCACAGTTTTTTATTATTGGTATTAAGTTTTTCTAAAAGTTTATCTTCGTGCTAATATTATAAGATAATGACTCCTTATAGTAGCCATAGTTACCTCTGCCAACAAAAGATTGATCGTCGAATAAATTATTAATCCTTAGAGTNACAGAATATCTTGGAGAGCCTTTTAATGAACTTAATCTTCCTTTGTAAGTAATAAATCCAGAAGTAGTATGTTCATCACCAAAATTTAGAAGTATAGGTTCATTATTTATATTAAATAATGTTTGAGGAGACTCCGATCTATAATGTTGAGAAACACCAAAACTTAAACCCTTGTATTTGCCTTGTCTAAAGGAATATCTACCAGTTAAGGATGCCCTTAGATCAGGTCTTCCCAAAAGTATAACTTCATTCACAGGAACTGTAAGAGCATTTGTAACATTTGGATGAAGTTTAGTTATCTCATTTTTTAAACTTTTGTTTACAGAGGCAATAAAGCTTAATGTATTTGTCGGATTATAATGAAAATCTAATTCAACTCCAGAGGATAATGTTACATCACCTTCAGCTCTCCTTCCGGGAAGAGCGGCCTTACTTATATTTCCGTTGGCTTGATAAATTTCAGGCACATAAATATCTGCATTCGGATCAGTTCCATAAACTTCCACAGGATATATTAAAGCGAGCAAGTTATCTGAATAGTTGAACTCGTTGTCATTTTCTTTTTCGATTGAATAGTAAGTGACTTGTCCATCTATCTTGTTGTCGACTGAATTAAATCTAAATCCAAATTCTACACCTTTCCCGTATTCCGGTGGAGCTAGTGTGCCTACAGGGGTTCTTTCTTGTCCAAATGGAGGGTTAATGGATTCAGCATAATTACCAAAAATAGCTAGATTTTTATTGTACCAGTATAAAATACCAACGCTTGGACTGTATTTTTCGTATGTTTCATTCACTTTATTATTTACTCTTTCATTTTGTCCTTCATATGGCCCAAATGAGTATGCTTCTAATCCGTTGTCAGCCTCGTTATCTTCTCTTCCATAGATGGATATTTTTCTTAGAGATGAACTGACATTTATTTTATCCAATCGTAAGCCCAGCAGTGTTCTTAGTTTCCCATCCATAAGGCTACTTTGTGTGGCAATCCATTGACTTTCAGAAGTAATTTTTGCGATTTTTTTCTGGGATTCAGCCCAAATAGCAGCCTCATTTCTAACCCGATTAATAACATTTCCGTTTTGGTCTGTTACATCTTCGAACAACGAACTATTTCCCGTATTAAGATTGTTAGGATTGGTATTACTTCTAGTATAACCAGTATCTACATTAAAATCTGATTCAATTATTTCATTAAATTGTAGTATCGAGCGGTCTGCCGTAAATGCTTTATCTATGGAAATGTATTCATAAGCTTTTTCTCTATCGGTAATCTTGTTTTGACTAACCCAAGTTGCTCTCTTACTTGCATCAATCCAATTCGAGAAATCAGATTCATCTATTAAATATGAGCCGTCATTATTGAGAGCATTTTCAGGAATTTGATCAAAGTTTATTTCGTTTTTTTCTGTATTATAATAATCAAGACCGAGTATTATTTTATTTTCTGAAAATCCTGTATTTTTTTCAATTAGTAAGGTCGCTTTAGAACCGTATCTTTTACTATCGGCTTCTGTCTTTATCCAATAGGTGCGAATGAATTTTTCTGGACTATCGTCATCTTCTCCGGATATGGAATTTTCTATATCATCAAAGACATGTCTATGTGCTCTAGGGTAGTTGGGGTCGTATACAGAATAACTATCTACAATTTTATTTATGCCATAATAATCTCTTGCCAAATTATTGCCCGTATTTTCTTGATAATTTATGGACAAATTACCTTCTATAGAATCACTAAAAATATGCTGTATATCCTTGGTGATAAAAACACCATCGACATGCTTTCCCTTATCCGGACCTGATTGATATCCGTAGTTTGTTTTGTTAATTTCCGAGTAGTAGTTTGCAAGATCTTGCCTTGAATTTATTTGTATACCGCTGTTAGATGAGCCCGAAACGCTATTAGGTCCTGTTACAGGGTTTACTTGGGTCTCTGTAATTAAGTAATTAATCAAAGAATCTGGTGCGTGTGTAACCCAATCTGGAGAATAAGGAACATAGTATTCATAGATTCTTGAACTTGAATTAGTTTCAACGCCTAGTATCCCATCATACTTTTCATGATCAACATTTCGAGTTGATTGAGAATGATTAATGTTTGAAGGCGCAATCATGTTTATTGGGCTTTGATCATCTAGTCCGTTACTGTCGGTGTCCAAGTCATCCATGTATGTTTTGTCTTTCATTGAAAGACCTGGGAAATTAAACATAGCATCCACGTCTTCGGCATTAATAATAACACTTGTCTTACTTGTAGGTCTAAAATTAAGGGAAAGTGTTTTTGAGTCTATAGAGTATTTTTTGAAATCGTGTTCATATCCCTGCTCATGATTTAAAATCATTAATCGAGCAGCTAAATTATCACTTAAAACTTTATTATAGTTATAGATTGCTCTTTTGTAATCTTTATTTCCGAGTCCAAAAATTAGTGACCCAGCATCTTTTCTAAAATTTGCTATTAAAGGAACAGCATTCACGGAACCTCCAGGAGAAGCCTCTCCGTAAATAAGGCTATTCGCACCTTTAATAATATCAAATCGACTTACGTTGTACGAATCCCTAGGTATTGTGCGTCTAAAACCACCAAATCGCGTATTTGTATTTCTAAAACCTCTTATTCTTATTTGATCTAGGCTGTAACCAGTTGGATCCGAGTCTATGCTCGCGGAGTACTGGCTCAAATCTTCAATTGTTTTAATCCCTAAATCATCGATGAACTCTGTATTTATAACAGAAACATTGATAGGGGTATTCTTAATTAATTCATTAGTTTTTGTAGCTGAGGTACTATTTGCGGAATAGTAACCTTTATCGTCCTCCCCAGAGACAACAAAGTCTGATAAAATATAAATTTCCGAATCTTCTGTAGTTGCTTCTGTAGAAGCATAAACCGTTAAAACTAAAATGGTATTAAAAATATAATAAGGTATATGTAGAATAGGAAATTTCATCTTAGTGTAGGAATAGGTAAAATTAATTACTTGCCTATTTTCAATTGATATAGCAAGAAAATAAAAATGCACAAATCTACTATTAGTCTCCTGAAAGTTTTCTTATTATCTTTTTTTATTACTTCAATGAATGCGATTGAAATCTATGAAGCATTTGACTTAAAAGCTAAAAATAACACTGGATTCAGAGAAGGCAACCTTATCGGCGGGTTAACGAGTGCAGGTTGGATGAGTTCTTGGACTATTGGCGATGGTACAGCAAAATATGTTAAAGATAGCTTGGTTTTTAGGGGTTTGGAATCAAGCGGGGGCTCCGCTAAAGTGATTGGCGAGAGGAAAGAAAATTTTATCGGAAAGGGTTCTTTGCTTAGACAAATGAGTGTCCCGTTTACAGGGACTGTCTACGGAAGCTTTAGGGTATTACCGGCGCACTTCATGGAGGACTCAATATTCGGGCTTATATTTACTCTTCCCAATGCAGCAGAATTCAATCCAAGAAATGCACTTTTTTCAATATGTCCTAAACGATGGGGAAGCAGTTATGGTGCAGTTGGGGTGGGCAAAAAGGTTTTTAAGATTCAAAATGGAGTTCCCTGTGAAAAAAACAAAAAGTATTTAGTATTATGGAAAATGACTCACTTGCCTGAAATTGGATCCTCTGATGGGGTTACTATCGCGATGTGGGTATTGAATGAGAATCAAGTAGAACATTTTTCAGAAAATGGCTTTGACGAGCGTGATTTAAATTTGGCTGCGTCCGGCGAAGATTCCTCTAACGTACTGCAAATAGGACGAATGAATGTTAAAGATTCGAAATATAGTTTGTACAAGGGAGTTCTTTTATCTCCATTTACCTACAATACTACATCCGTTGTTTTTGATGAAGTAAGAATTTCTACTCAAAGCTTTGCTGAAGCAGTTGGTATAGATAAATAATTCTCTAGTGGGTGTCTTATATAAGACACCCACTAAAGCACATTATTATTTAAAATCTCCTACTAGACCTATATTATCAATAAACGACCACTCTCCAGATCCCGGATTTGTCGAAGAAGTAACAGTTCCAACAAAGTTGAATATGTATGACTGATTGGGTAAAATAGGTTTATTTACGGTTGCAGCGTATTCATAAACTACTTTCGAGTTATCGTTATCTTCCGTATCGTATGAAGCTAACGTAATACCACTCTCTGTGCCGTCATCCTCTACGATTGAGATTGTTTTAAGAGATTCAGATTTATTATATGCATAATCAAATAGTATATCTCTTATATAGAATGTTTGAGTGCTGGTATTAGTAACCATTACGGAAAGTTTCTTCCCTCCTGTCAGACCGGCTTGGAAGATAGCATGTTGATTTGTGCCTGCATTATCTTGACCATGAAGGTATCCACCTTTTTCAGTCAAGATGCCATCGACATCAAATACATCTGAACTTTGGGGTCCTAATGTATTAGATTTGGCATTATCACCGCCAAGTCCGCCTTGGCCGTCCTCTAATATAGGCCAATTAACAGCGTTCGATGTACCTCCGCCTACTTTTCCGCTTTCTCCATCTAGGGATGCACTTAAGCCTACAAAAGAGGTTAGTCCGGTCAGTGTTTGGAAGTCAGCAAGTGCACCGTAGCTTGGGAGATCAGGAGCGATGTAGACATCAGGTGTCCTCTCGTCTATTTTGTTTGAAACTTTAGTAAAGTTAGTCCAACCGATGATGACATTTCTTGCTGCATATGCTGGATCTGCATTGTCCCCCAAACCATTATCATTAGCGTCTTCCCATTCGTTAGCGTCGTCAGGGAATGCATCAGGGGTCGTGCCGGTAGGATTATCTCCATAGCCATCACCATCAGAATCAGCCCATTGGGTCGGCTCTGCGGGGAATGCATCGGGGTTAGTGCCAGTAGAATTATCTCCATAGCCATCACCATCAGAATCAGCCCATTGGGTTGGGTTATCCTTAAGCGCATCTTCGTAGTTATAGTACGTATCTCCGTCGTCATCTACTCTTACTAGGCTGAAGAAGGCACTTGCAAGACTAGACATATAACTGCTTATATCGACAGTTCGTAAATCACTTGCATCAGACGACTCACTTGTGTGCTGAGTAAATGATTCAGAATCTGCTAGCGCTGATTTGTAGTAAAGTTCTGTCTCTTTGAATACTGATGAGGTCCATGAAATATCAGTGCCATTAATTGAAAGATCAGGCATTTCAGCATGCGCATATTGAGTGCCATATATTAGGAAATCTGTACCCATATTAGGGTGGTAAGCGCAATCTAAAGATGCAGTACCAAAGTCTTCACTTACTTTTACTGTTATATCTCCAGTATAATAATCAACGCCGTTTGTGGTTGTTACTAGTGTTGTACCTGTGTAGGTAATATTTGGACTACTTGATATGATTCCTAATGGGTGTCCTGATGGGATATCTTTAAAGGTATAAGTTCCAATTCCAAGTCCATACTTGTTTACAAGTTCTGCTGAATCTAACGTATACTTGTAGCCTCCGGCATCAGTAGAATAAATAGCAGAAACGCTTGGATCTATTAAAAGCCTTGGTATTAAATTTCTTGTATCATCATAAAGATAAGCGTCTGAATTATCCCCATATCCATCTCCATCTGTATCAGTGGTTTCTCCCGCATTATTATCAAGAGCATCTGTAGACAGAGCATAGCTAGAGTAGGTGGCTTTGTCGCTTTCTGAAAGTGATGAATTCAACGAAGTAATAACTGATTCAGGCAAGACATCGTTTGCTTGAAGACCAGTACTTCCAGGTGTCGTAATTTGAACCTTAGCACTAGCACCGACGCCGTCTCCATCATTATCGACAAAGTCTATAATATCATTAGGGAAATCGTCTGCGTAATCAAAATATGTATCTCCATCAGAATCAGTACGACTATAGAATACTCCTCTAAAGGCGATATTGTCGATCTGAGTTTCTCCAAGAAGAAATTCATTTAGATCAGTTGCATCTAAGATATTATCACCATTTGTATCATAAATACCAGAGTCATTTGAAATATCTTCTATGTCCCATACGAATCTAAAAATTGCACTTTCTCCAGGTTTTAACCAGGTCTTTGCCCCAACAGCTTCACCAAAGGCTCTTTGAGTGTCTAATGTTCCAGATATTACAGGCTGCTGAATTTGGTCATTATTGGTATCCACAAATCTAGTGTCACTATAAGTGGTGGCATATCCCGCATATTGATCACCTAATGCAGTTGATGAGTGAGGTGCTATTATAGCATAGTCACCACCCCTATTCATATCGCTGTTTGAAGAATTCCATAATGTAGAATCCTGCTGTCCGTTGTTTTCGAAATATGTACTTTCAGGATGCGCAGAGAACCATGCATAGCGATAGATCCAATCCTCGTCTTCTAAAAATCTAATTACTGTTTCCATCCACGCACTGACTTGTGCTTCAGTATAAGGGGTATTATTTTGGGTGGTGCCCCCATCTGTTGTAGCATTGAGCCTTCTTAGAGAAAACTCTTTAAGCCAAACCTTTTGTGTGTATCCCCAAGAGGCAATTTCTTCGTATTGTGCCTTTAATTGTGCATTGAAATTAGAAGCACTGTTCGAGCCTTCACCGTACTTATGCATGCCAATATAATCAATCTTAACCGTAGGCACATCGTTTCCACTTACCACTTTTTTTACACTCGCCAAATCCAAAAATTCTTTCAACCAATTTGCATCTTTATTACCATCTCCTGAGAGATCAACTGTGAGTTTGGTATTTCCATCACCGTCAATAGCACTCATAGCCATACTTGGACTTATGAAATTAACGTCATCTAAATCTATATTAAAAAAGGTAGTTAGATAAGTCTGGAACTGTTCGGCTGCAGTTACAGCTTCTTGTGGAAGACAAAAGGCTTGGCCCTCATGATCAGGCTCATTGAACAAAATAATATTTTTAACTGTACCTGCTTCGATTAGGGGAGCTAATGCTTCAGCAGTACTGTATGATGCGTGACCTAAATTCCATAATTGTGGTACCCATTCAACATTTTCTGGATGGTAGCCTGCTTCATAAAAAGGGTTCCAACCATAATGCCAAGATGGATTTAGGTGGGCTGCTATAGATATCCAATCATTTTTTCCAGATGAACCATCCGGACCTAGTCCAAATGCCATTCCTCGTTTTGTTGGTATACTTGGCTCTCCTTTATCCCAAATCCTTTCGTAAATCACTTTTTCATTTTCTACATCTGTTAAGTGATTTGTATCTCTTCCTTTACCCAGGCCACTCTCGTAAACGGCAAGTAGATTACCTGATCCATCATATGAGGAAGTTCCCTCGCCGGTAATGTGGATTAATTTTAGTCGATTTCTGTGTTGATCTGTATTCGACGTTCTTGCGTCGAAATAAATTTGTTGAAGCAAAAAGTCTTTATCAGATTTATTAGTTAATCTAACATCTCCTTTAAAATCATTATTGCTATTACCAAACCTCCAAGCTGAGGAACGAGTCGTTTCGTTTTCATCTGTGTCCGTGACATCAGAAGTCAAATTTTCCACCAATATACTGCTTCCGTAGGTATCATCATTTAGTCCGTCTAGATCAGAATCATAGGTTAAGCCGTATCCATCAAAGCCTAGATTTGATGATGAATCAGTTATGTAAGACATGTCTTCAGTATTCGCAATTGTAACTGAAAGATCATCAATTTGAACTTGTGCGGTGCTAGTGGCGTGTTTGGTAGTCCAATGCAGCTCGTACATTATTTTTTCACCTGCAGCTAAAGTATTATTATCATTAATTGGAGCATTCTGATTCTGCCAATTAGCGCCTGGGGTAGTCTCTTCGCCTATATCAGACCAAGAAAATGGCCCAGCGATTTGTACCTCTACTTCATTAGTCCCAGCTCCTTCAATTCTTTTGAGCACTAAATCATCTGGGTGATTTAGAGTTTTTTTGTTTCTAGCTCTCCAACTTATATTACTAATTTGAATTTCGGCATCAGAGTTATTTACAACTTGGAATCTGAACTTCAAATTTCCAAAATTTTCACCACCTGCAAACCTTAAAGAACTTCCATCCATTCCGTTATCAGTGGAAGAAGCAGCTCCATAACCATCATAATGAGATCCTGCAAATGGATTAGTACCCGCAATAGCGCTACCAGCTAAAATTTTTATATCTTTCGTAAGAGGATTAACAAAAGTCCACGCACCAGTTTCTGAAGAATCTAAAAAATTAGCAGAATGCCAGTCATCTATTGACATACTTAAATCAGTTCCTGATTCAAAGTTTCCTTTGAGTGATCCAACTATTAGCTCTAGATCACTTTCTTCAACCTTAATGCCCATACCTGTAACACTTGTTTTATTGGCTCCTTCAGAGGTAAAATCATCAGGTAGTTGGGTTTGAAAGAAGTCATATATTCCAATGTTCGCATAATCTACTTCAAGAGTATCACTTGGAAATGAAGAATATAAAAATCCTTCTAATGTTAAAGTGTCTATAGTTATTGTATGACTACCTGAGCCGTATTCGCTAAAGATAAGTCTGAAAGATGCAGAATCTCCCTCATTTAGCCATGCCTTGCCACCTAATACTTGAGGGATTGTAATCGTAGTCACAAAATCAGTTTCTAATGGAACAAAATCGTAAACAGTGGACTCAGCTGTCGCCAATTGGTAAGATCCCCCAGTATTACTTGCAAGGGCTGAATTTGCATCATTAAAAGCTTTTTCTGAGACGTAACCGCTAGTCGTTGTTAATGTAGTGTCTCCCTTAGATATCAATTTTACAAATTTGTGGTCAACCCCTTGAGCTAAAGTCCCTCCACTCGCAGATATTGTAGCATTAGCATTATCGAAGCTCTCTTTTGCAACAATTTGATCTATTGAATAATTGGTGACATCTCCTGGGTTAGTAATTCTAATTTTTTTGCTGTTATTAAATAATGACTCAAAATGTTCAACTTCCGTAGCTACAGTTGGAGTGGTCCCTTTAATCAAATTAGATATGGTTTCAGTTGTACTAGCAATACCTTGAGAATCCAAAGCAGCACTGTCTAGATAGACTAATCTCATATTTGGAGAGTTGGCACTACCGCTTCCAGACCAGCTTCCTCTTATCGTTATTTTCTGAATATTTAAAGGTTCGCCAGCTGAAGAATTATTAGAAATCTTAAAGTCGCCCCTAAATGAATCACCAGATGTGTCTGTATTGAATGACCATTCAACAATATTGTCATTGGAATCTGAATCCGTCGATGCATTTAATCCGTCAGCAAGATAGCCATCATTACTAGAATTAGCACCAAGAGAGATGATGACATTTTGACTAGGATCGCTCGAATAGGAATATGAATTATCAGAGTATAACGTCGGGGACAATAATCCATCGCTATTTAATATGCTTCTTAATTTTCTATTAACCTCGTCAGCTTGTAAGAATGAAAGAAATAATAATGAGAGTATAAGGTAGGGTAATTTTTTCATGAGATAAAATATA
>NZIM01000072.1 GCA_002691585.1 Legionellales bacterium | reverse complement strand
TAAAAAAAAAATTCCCAGATAAGATTTTCTTTATAGATAATAAAAAACCAACAGGTTTACAAAAGCTCGCTAACAAAGTTTTAAGTCTTGCAAAAGGACGTTTTATTATTAGGCTTGACGCTGACGATTGGTTTGATGAAAACGCGCTTCTGGTTTTATATAAAAAGATTGAATCTAGAAAAAGCTATAACCTAGTTTACGGGAACTTCTTTTATTGTGATATTGATGGCAAAATAATTGATGTTGAAATCAGGCAGCAATTAACAGCATCTAGCAAATCAGTTCAACTTCCACCTCATGGAGCATGCACTTTAATTAGGGCAAGAACATTGAAAAGTGTTGGTGGTTACAGTGAAGATGTTGATGCTCAAGATGGCTGGGATCTATGGTATAAAGTATCTAAAAGATCAGAGGTTGCTTGTGTTGAAACACCTGTTTTTTATTACAGACAACACCCAACTTCATTAAGTACTGATAATGATCGCCTTCTGAAAGCCAGAGCAAAGATTTTTAAAAAAATTACGGAAAACACCAAAGGAGATTATCAGTTTAAAGTACTTGCGGTTATACCAGTAAAGGAATCATACCCTGGTTTTAAGGGTATCCCATATCAGCCAATAAATGGGGTAAGCTTGCTAGAGCATATTATTAAGATTGCTGAAGAATCACAAATTATTACAGATATAGCAATAAGTTCTGAAAATAATAAGGTCATATCATTTGCCTCCAATCTAATGAAAGAAGGTAAAGTAAAAAAACACCTTCTTTGCAAAAGAGGAAAATTCTTAGATTCAACAAAAATGCCTCTTGATTTAATAGTGAAAAATGCTGCAGAAAAATATTTTGAAAACTATGGGCATAACCCAGATATAGTGACTTATTTAAATCTACACTCGATTAATAGAACATGCGAGCATATTGATACATCACTAGAGACACTTAAAGTAACAGAATCTGATACAAATGTTTCAGTAACTGAAATAAGAGATCCAGTGTTTTCATATAAAAATGAAGGACTAAACCTTACAAATCCAGGCAGGTTTAGATCTTTATCATTTGACGATGAAAGATTGTACATGTTTAATGGCAGTCATATTTCTAGTTGGTGGGATTCCTTCGTGGTAAATGGAATGTTTGGAAAAAAAATCACGTTTATAGAGATGACAAGTAATGACAGCATCAAAATTTCTTCAAACAATGAGGAAGGCTAGGATGAGTGCAAAATATATATTTAGGCTGGACGACTCATCTCATTTTCAGGATTCAAACAAATGGAATTTACTAGAAGAAATTTTTGATAAACATTCTATTAATTGTTTAGTGGCAGTGACTCCTAACAGCAAAGATCCAAGCATAAATTTTGATAAAAAAAATAATAATTATTGGATGAAAGTAAGAAGCTGGGAAGCTAAAGGTTGGGTTATTGCAATGCATGGCTACAGCCATAGTTTTCATAAAGTAAATAGAAAAAAATTAATCTTCCCCTACTATAACAGGTCAGAATTTGCAGAATTAAGCTTGAAAAAACAAGAGGAGAAATTGAAAAAAAGTTTAGATATTTTCAGAAGCAATGGGGTGGAACCATCTGTTTGGGTTGCACCAGGACACACTTTTGATATAAATACACTTAAAGCACTAAAGAAAGTTACAAACATTACAATAGTATCAGATGGGATAGCATATAGTGACTATTGTTTTCAAGATTTCACGTTTGTGCCGCAGCAATTGTGGAGTGTAGAGGAAAAAAAGTCTGGGATTTGGACAATCTGCCTACACCCAAACAATATGACATATGATGAAATTTACGCTTTAGACAAAATATTAGATGAATCACAAATAGCAAGGAATTCAATATCAATTTTAGATATTCAATTTGCTAATAAAGGTAGGAATATAAGCGACTGCTTGTATAGTTTATTTTTTTGGACAAAATATGAAATTAAACTGATTTTAAAACACTTTTCTTCGTTATTTTCAAATTCATGAATTTTCACTTTGAAAATGATCAAAGGGTAGTAAATCTATTTTTTATTTCTAATCCAATTTCAGAGTCAATCGTAAAGTTAATCATTTTAAGCTTTAAGTTGAATTTAACTCAGGTCTTAATAATCCCTCTACGAGGCTATAAGCCCTTGTTTTTTTCAGATCAAATTGAATTAAGAGCTTCAAAATTTGATAGATTGCTTCAAAAATTTGGGCAGAAACCTCTAACAAGGAGAGTGATTAATTTATTAAATATAATTGACAAGAAGTTTCATATTTTCTGTACATGGAATTATAAAGAGAGCGCATTTACTCCAAGCATTGAAGAGCTATTAAAGCATAAAAAATGTAAAGGGCATTTCTACATTGAAGAGGGTCAAATATCTTACAAAAAAAATTATTCTTCTAGTACTTTTGAACAGTCACAAGATAAGACATTTTGGTTTAGAGATGACGCACTCGGTTATTTTGGAATAAATGACGCAGTTTTTCCAAATCAAAAGAAGACGATGGTATGTATCTTCTCTATAGAACTTCTTAAGAAATTTTACATTCCAAAAACCTTGGGAGTAAATAATATAGGAGTGACATGTGCTGAGAGACACGTAAATAGAAATGGTCCTCAAGGAATGATTGAAAATATAGTTTCAATACTTCCAAATAATTCACAGATCAAAATCCATCCCAGTTTTTATTTTAATGAATCTTCAGTTAAAGAGCTTCAGTCCAGCTTGGAACTTTGCAATTGTAAAAGTGGCAAAGAAATAACTTTTTGTGATTCTACCGTAATTATTGAATTGGAAATGTTGTTTGAGCAGAAAAAATTATATGGCCCACAATCATCTTTGAAAAAATATTCTGAAATGCTTAATTCAAAATATATTGAATTAGAATTGTATTAGGTACTTTATGAGGTTAAGAGCAAGAGAAGCACAAAATTTTTTATTGAGCTCATACGCTTTTTCTTTGAATATTGAAAATTGGGATCCTTTTAGCACCGGAGGTTTATTTTCAATCTCAAAATTGATGGGGATTTTTTATCTTGGGTCAATAGCCTTATCTCCAGCAATTTATTTAGCTTTTTCAACAAGATTGATCCCTTACCTTTGGCCAAAAATAGCACTTATTATTCTCATAACAATTATGAGCGCATTAAATATTAATTACTACTCTTCAAAGATACTTGATTTTTCAATAATTCTTAATTTTTTTATTTTTATTGCAATAATAAATCACGCCATAATTGATAGAAAAGCTATAAATAATGCATTTCTTTATTTTGCAGTAGGGTCAATTTTTGTTTCATTTTTAATTTTTTTCGACGTAGGGGTAACTTTTAATCAAGAGGGAAGATTAGTTTTTTTTGATGCTGGTATAAATGAGCTTGCCCTGAAGCTATTATGCGGACTTTTTATTATTTTTTCCTTTTTTTTCAGCAAAGAAAAAAAATATAAAAATATTTCCCTTCTCTTATTATGGTTAAGTCCACTCATTGTAATTGCTATAATAAGTTCTGGCTCTAGAACAGCTTTGCTTCTAATTTTTGCTACTGCCATCTACTTATTTCTAATAAATTTATTTAAATCTGAAAGGAAAATTTTAGCTTTTATGACAGGCTCCATTTTAATTGCTCTACTTTCTTATGGGTCATATATCCTCTTTGTAATTTACCAAGATACATCCGTTGTAATTGAAAGACTTGTATCAACTGGAGGAGCTCGTGATTTCGGAGAAGGTGGGAGATTTGCACTATGGAGTGTTTTCTTTACCTCTATTTTAGAAGGGGACAACAAGTTAATGGGATATGGTATGTCAGGCTATGAGCTTATTTCGTTTCAAAAAATTGGTGCTATTGAAAGCCCCCATAATGTATTTTTAGAGATATTATTGTATTCAGGAATTATGGGTTTAGCCCTTTATTTATTATTTTTATATAGAGTGTTTAAAGCGGCTCTAGGTATATATATAAATACGAAAAATAACCTTGCAGTTATGCTTTTCCCTTTTGCCTTTATCTTTATTTTTGTTTTGCAGGGACTTAGTGAAAAATTATGTTGGATTATTTTTGCATATATAATTTCGAATAAAGTTTTGCTTATAAACAGCATTCATACTAATGAAAAAAATTCTTATAGTAATTGATACCCTAGGCTCTGGTGGGGCACAAAGGTTAAAAATTGAGTTAGCGTTAGGTCTTCAAAAAGAAGGATACAATGTTGATTTATGTGCATATAATAATGATAACCCTTTCTTTGTAGATGCAATAACAAAATCAAAAATCAACTTATACCAGTTAAAGAAAAATACAAAAGGGTTCTCAGTTGGCGTAATATCCCAGTTAAGAAAGATCATTGCTGAAGGGAATTATGATTACATTATCAGTTCATTACATGCGCCTAGCATCTATTCCTTTTTTGCCAACATTGGTTCTAAAACTAAACAAATAATCTGTGAGGAGAGCTCTTCATTGGCGCCTGTATCTCCTCTAAGAAGACTATTATTTAATATTGTAAAAATTTTTTGTTTTAAAATTATTGTCAATAGCCATAACGAAAAAGAGATAATGTCTAAATTCTTGATAAAGAAAAAAAAGATACATGTGATTTGGAACGGTTTTAATCTTGACCAGTTTGACTTGAATAGTGAGATAAGCTTCAACCAAAAATTTTCAAATGGAATTATTGTTGGGCGCGTAGCTTATCCAAAAAATGGTTTGAATTTTCTTAAAGGTCTTAACCTTTTTTTAAATAAAAATAGTTGGGCTCCAAAAATAAAATGGGTGGGGCGGTTTGACAATGATCATAGATCTATTGAAATGCAGAAAATGATGAAAGCATATCTCCAGAAAAATCCTCAACTTAACAATAAATTTAAATTTATTGGAGAGGTTAAAGATATAACAAAATATTTTAATGAAGCAGATGCTCTCATACATCCAAGCATATACGAAGGATTGCCAATGACAATTTGTGAATCAATGTTTTTAGGTTGCTTTGTAATATGTTCAAATGTCTGTGACCACCCAAGGGTAATCAAAAATGAAAAAAGAGGGCTTTTGTTTAATCCTCTTTTACCAGAGTCAATATGCGAAGCATTGGAGAGATTTAGTAAACTTTCCGCATCTGATAAAAAAACTATTTCAAATGAGGCAAGAAAATTTGCAATTAAGAATTTTAATATGAGAGAGATGGTTACGAGGTATGAGAAATTATTTTGATATTAGATAAGATAAAACTATCATAATGGTCTATGAATCTTAATAACACAAATATATTGGTGACTGGTGCCGGAGGTTTTATCGGAAGCCATTTATGCTCATCTTTGCTTGAAGAAGGCGCAAATGTAACTGCTATGCTTCATTACAATTCGCGTGAAGATTGGTCAAACCTTGAATTCCTTAGCGAGCAAGAGAAAAAACAATTAAAAGTTGTAAAAGGGAATGTTGAGGACTATCAATTTATTGAAAAGAGCACAAAAGGATGCGATATAATTTTTCATCTTGCAGCATTGATTGGAATTCCATACTCATATGATGCTCCAAACAGTTATGTATCAACAAATATTACTGGCACAGTAAACGTTTTAGAGGCTGCAAGGAAGAATGGTTGTGTTGTATTCCATACATCTACATCTGAAGTTTATGGCACTGCAATTTACACTCCAATTGACGAAAAACACCCTCTGCAAGCTCAATCACCATATTCTGCTACTAAAATTTCAGCTGATAAAATTGCAGAAAGTTATTTTAATTCTTTCGATCTGCCTGTGACAATAATTAGGCCATTTAATACATATGGCCCAAGACAATCCGCAAGAGCAGTTATCCCTACAATTATTAGTCAATTCCTAAAGAACGATACAATAAATTTAGGCGACTTGTCTCCTGTTAGAGACTTCACTTATGTAAGTGATACTGTAAATGGCTTTATCCAAGCTGCTAAAAATATTAGACAGCATGGAAAAGCTATAAACCTTGGAACAGGTGATTCATATTCAATTAGAGAAACTGTGAATATAATTGCCAAAACCCTTAATTCAGAAAAAGAAATTGTAGAGGATTATGACAGAAAAAGGCCCAAGAATAGCGAAGTTTATGAATTATTAAGTCAAAATTCTTTAGCAAAAGAAATGTTTAACTGGGCACCTGAGGTGCCATTTTCAGATGGCCTTAAGTCAACCATTGATTTTGTTTCAAATAACTTAGAATATTTTAAAACATCTACTTACATCAAATAATTATGCAAGCTATTATCTTGGCAGGCGGTAAGGGGAAGCGGCTAAGACCTTATACGTCAATGTTTCCAAAGCCTCTTATGCCAATTGGTGAAAAACCTATCCTAGAGATTCTGGTTAACCAACTGCGAGCCAGTGGGATAAAAAAATTAATATTTGCTGTAGGTTATTTGAATCATATGATTGAATCATATTTTGGCGATGGAAAAGAATTTGGAGTAGAAATCACATATTCTTTAGAAAATGAACCTTTGGGCACAGCTGGACCAATTGGTCTCTTGCTTGATCAGTTAGACGAGAACTTTTTAGTTTTAAATGGTGATTTGTTAACTGATATCAAGTTTTCAAACCTTGTTTCTGATCATCTTTCATCAAATGCTTCTGCTACAATTGCAACATTTTCAAGAGACGTGCATATAGACTTTGGTGTGATTTATAAAAATAATCAAGAAGTCTTAGAGTCGTATGATGAAAAACCTACTATCAGTTATGAAGTTAGTATGGGGATAAATGTTTTTAGAAAAAAAGATATAGAGAAATTTATTGTTCCAAATAGTTATTTGGACATTCCAGATCTAATGCTGAACCTCAAAAACAATGGAAATATTGTTAGATGCATTACGCAAGATTGCTTATGGTTGGATATTGGAAGAATCGAAGACTACTCAATGGCAGAAGAGGTTTATGCTAAAAATAAACATAAATTTTAGCTGAATCATGAAAGCTTTAATTATTGGATCAAATGGTTTTCTGGCAGAAAAACTAAAAAAAAAATTAGAAAACGAAAATATTGAATTTTTTGGTTTCACATCATCAAAAAAAAAATTATCTAAAGATATCTTAATTAACGATATCAATAACTCAGAATTAATTGAGAAAGAGATGCTTAGAGTAAATCCAGATTATTTATTTTTCTTATCAGGAAAATCAGCAACAGAGAATGAGAAGGAATCAAAATTGATAAACTTCTCTTACTTTAAAAATGTAGTAGAAATACTAATTAAAAATAAGAAAAGCAATATTAATATTGTTGTTGTGGGCAGTTCTGCAGAATATGGCATCGTTAAAGAGGACGAATTACCAATAATTGAAAAACTTAAAGGGTCTCCAATATCTAAATATGGAATAAATAAGCTCAAGCAAACCCGCTATAGTTTAAAAGTTAAAGATAATTTCAAAAATTTAGTTATAGTACGGCCTTTTAATATTTTGGGGTATAGGGCTCCTAAATCCCTACCTCTTGGAAAATATTTTTTTGAATTAGAGCAACTTTATTGTAAAGGTTCTAATAAAAAAGTTGATATTACAGGACTTAATTTTTTTCGAGATTATATAGATGTAGATGATTGTGCTCAGCTAATTTGGAAGTTGGCTAATTGCAACGAGGCACACGGCCAAATCATCAACTTATGTACTGGGAATATGCATAACTTACAAGAGTTGATTATTGAAACTGCAATAAAGTTTAAGCTTCAAGACCAAATAATTGTCAGAAATAATTCAAATCTAAGTAATATGAAATTTCATAGAGGTTCACCAGAGAAATTATTTAAGATAGTTGGAGACTATGCCCTTAAACCAATAGATCATAGTCTTGATGAGATTTATCATTCAATCAGAAATGGAAAAAAAAGAAATTAAATTATTAATTGTTGGGTCATTTCCAAAAGATAGTAGCAAGATCATTGGCGGAATTAAAACGTCTTGTGACTTGCTTATTGCGCAAGGATTTAAAAAAGGGTTTAGTTTATCAACAATAGATTCAACACAGATTTCAAACCCACCTCCTAACATTTTCATAAGGTTTTATTATGCTGGCATCAGACTGATTATTTATTTTTATAAGTTAATATTATTTAGGCCAGATTGTGTTCTATTATTTTTTTCAGATGGAGCAAGTGCATTTGAGAAAGGATTGATGAACCTTGCCGCATCGTTACTTAAAATTAAAACTATAGTTTTTCCAAGAGCAGGAAAACTAATTTCCCAATACCATAATAAATTTTTTTTTAGGAAGTCAATTAGGATGCTATTTTCAACTGCAAACATATTTTTAAGCCAAGGAAAAGAAATGTCTTTATTTGCAAAAAATGATTTGAAATTTGAGAGCAATATGATTCATGAAATCTTTAATTGGACAGCTACTAATGAGTTGTTAGAGATTGGAAAAACAAAAATTTTACAAAAAAAAGTCTACAAAATCATCTTTGTGGGTTGGGTTGAAAGTTATAAAGGAATTCAAGAATTAATCGAAGTTTCAGGACAGCTCAAAACAGATGGCTATGAATTTAAATTATTAATTGCAGGCGATGGTTCTATAAAAAGGGATATGCAGGACTTAACTTTCAACCTAAACTTAAGAAGTGAAGTTTTATTCTTAGGGTGGCTAAATAAGGATGAGCTTTATTCACAATTAAAATCTGTTGATCTTTTTGTACTTCCTTCTTGGTCTGAAGGTTTCCCAAATTCAATTGTTGAAGCAATGTCATCAAAAGTTCCAATCATTTCAACAAATGTTGGGACAATACCAGGACATATAAAGAACCAAGAAAATGGTCTCTTAATAAATAAAAGAAATCAAAATGAGTTAAAGCAAGCGATTGAATTACTTATAAATAATTATTCGCTAAGGCACAAAATAGCTAAAAATGGATACGACTATGCTCGTAGACACTTTTCAACAAAAGAAAACCTAGACAGATTAGAAAAAATTATTATCAATACCTGCAAGTAAACTATAATTACGTTATCTTAAATTTTATTGATTATGTTTAAAAATAAAGTGCTTCTTATAACTGGGGGAACAGGGTCATTTGGAAATGCAGTGACAAAAAGGTTTTTATCGTCAAATATTTCTGAGATTAGAATTTTTAGTCGAGATGAAAAAAAGCAGGACGATATGAGAAAAAAATATAGCTCTGATAAATTAAAGTTTTATATTGGTGATGTAAGAGACTACAGATCAATTGAAAATGCAATTAATGGTGTGGATTATATTTTTCATTCTGCTGCATTAAAACAAGTTCCATCCTGTGAGTTTCATCCAATTGAAGCAGTCAAGACAAACATTCTAGGAACCGAGAATGTTCTACAAGCATCAATTCAAAATAATATAAAAAAAGTGGTTTGCTTAAGTACTGATAAAGCCGTTTATCCGATAAATGCAATGGGGATATCTAAAGCGCTTATGGAGAAAGTNGTTGTAGCAATGTCAAGAAATAGCGAAAAAACAGTCATTTGTGGAACTAGATATGGAAATGTTATGGCATCAAGAGGGTCTGTAATACCTCTTTTTGTGAAGCAAATTCTCTCAAATAGACCTATCACAATAACCAACCCAAACATGACAAGGTTTCTAATGACCCTTGATGACGCAGTAGATTTAGTTTTATTTGCTTTCAAAAATGGTACAGCTGGAGACATATATGTTCAAAAATCTCCTGCAACCACGATTAAAATCTTAGCAAAAGCACTTAGCAAACTTTTAAATAAGGATAATCATGAAATCAATATTATAGGTACTCGCCACGGCGAAAAAAAGTATGAAGTTTTGCTAAGCAAAGAGGAAATGATTTCAGCCATAGATCTAGGTAACTATTATTGTGTTCCTCCAGATCTAAGAGATTTGAACTATAGCAAATATATTGACAAAGGGAGAAGTGAAGCAGATGAATCAGTAGAATATAATTCTGACAATACGCAAAGACTAAACGAAAAGGAGACAATTGAGCTTTTATTAAAGCTTGAAACAATATCCAAAATGTCAAAAGGTGATCTTTCATCAACTTTTGAAGATCAATGAATATCTTAATTACTGGAAGCAAAGGCTTCATAGGAAAGAATCTAACTCACCGGTTAAAAGAGCAAAATCTGCATTCTTTAGAAGTTTATAACAGAGGAGATAGTTTAGGAGAGCTTGAGGATAAAATTAAATGGAGTGATTCTATCATTCATCTTGCAGGAGAAAACAGACCTAAAAATGATAAAGAATTTATAACATCAAACGTAGACTTAACTAGAACGATATGCAACTTTTTAATTAAAAATGGGTTAAAAACTAAAATAATTTACTCATCTTCAACAAAAGCAAATGAAGAGAGTCATTATGGCAAGAGTAAAAGAGATGCTGAAGAAATACTTATTGATCTATCAAAAAAGAATTTAAATCCTGTAAAAATTTTTCGATTTCCTGGAATTTTTGGAAAATGGTGTAAGCCTAATTACAATTCGGTTGTTGCTACATTTTGTTATAAGATTTCTAGGAATGAAGAAGTTTCAATTAATAATAATAATGAACTTACACTTTGCTACATTGACAATGCATGCAAACAAATAATAAAAACTCTCACTGATAAAACAAATAAAATTTTTCTTAAGGTTGAAAACACACACAAAATTAAACTCAATGCTTTAGCTAAAATGATTAAAAACTTTTCTGAAGAAAGGCAAAATTTGATGATACCGCGCAAGGTGGGAAGTGGATTAGAAAAATATTTATATTCCACTTTTTTAAGCTATATTCCCAAAAAATCATTCACCTATAAAATCAAACAAAACCTAGATCAAAGAGGAAATTTTGTTGAATTTTTAAAGTCCGAAGATGGTGGCCAAGTTTCTTTCTTGACTGCTAAGCCTGGCATTACAAGAGGTGAACATTATCATCATACCAAGGTTGAAAAATTTCTAATCCTTCAGGGTAAAGCTCTATTTGGATTTAAGAATATCGCATATGATGATAAATTTGAGATTAAAGTTGACTCAAAAAACCCAGAAGTTGTTGAGACAATTCCAGGCTGGGCACACTACATAAAGAATATTGGAGACGATGAACTTATTGCAATCATTTGGTCTAATGAAATTTTTTCCTCTGAGGAGCCCGATACTATATACTTCCCTATAAATGAAAAATCTTAAAGTATTAACTGTTGTAGGAACTAGACCAGAAATAATTCGACTTTCAAGAGTAATTAAAGAACTAGATGAAACATGCACTCATACATTAGTACATACAGGGCAAAACTACGATTATGAGCTTAATGAAGTTTTTTTTAAAGATCTTGGAATTAGAAAACCTAACTATTTTCTTGATTCTGCAGGAGCTTCAAGCACAGAAACAATAGGAAAAGTAATCATTAACACGGAAAAAGTATTAAGTGAGGTCAACCCAGATGCATTTTTAGTTTTAGGAGATACAAATAGCTGTATGGCCTCATTAGCAGCAAAACGTAAAAAAATCCCAATATTTCATATGGAAGCTGGTAATAGATGTTTTGATATGCGTGTTCCTGAAGAAATAAATAGGAAAATTGTAGATCATCTTGCGGATATAAATCTCCCTTATAGCTCCATAGCAAGAGAGTATTTGATTAAAGAAGGAATCTCACCAGACTCCATAATTAAAACAGGAAGCCCAATGCGAGAAGTTTTAGATTTCTTCCAAGAGGAAATTGAAAAATCAGATATACTCAGTGAATTAAGTTTAAAAAAGGATGAATTTTTTCTGGTAAGTTCGCACAGAGAGGAAAATATTGATGATACGACCAACTTTAAGAAGTTTGTGTCTATACTTAATTATTTATCAGAAAATTATAAAATTCCAGTAATAGTATCCACACATCCAAGAACAAGAAAACAATTTGAAAATCAAAAAATCAAGCTTTGCAAAAAAATAAAATTGTTAAAGCCTCTCGGTTTTTTCTCATACAATAAATTACAGAAATCTGCGAAAGTAGTTTTGTCCGATAGTGGCACTATCAGTGAGGAGTCATCAATACTTAACTTCAAAGCAATTAATATTAGGGAAAATCATGAAAGACCTGAAGCAATGGAAGAGGGATCTGTTATGATGGTTGGCTTTAATTTAGATAGAATTATTCAATCAATAAAAGTGCTTGAAAGCCAGAATTCTGGAAGCGATAGAGATTTAAAAATTGTAAATGATTATAAAACCAAGAATGTCTCTAAGAAAGTTGTCAGGATTCTTCATAGCTATGTTGATTACATAAATTCCAAAACTTGGAGAAAATAACTTTCGATGAAAGTTCTTATTGTCCATAGATACTTTTGGCCTGAAGATTCAGTTGCTGAGGAGCCTCTAATGCTTAAGGATTATGTAAATTGGCATCTTGGTAAAGGTCATGAAGTCGATATTGTTTTTGGATCTCAAGATGATTATTCAGATCTTTGGAAAGAACAATTTAAATCAAAACTTAATTTTCATTACTTCATATCTGATATTGATAGAAAATTGTCCTTCCTTAATAGAATTTTAAATAGCATTAGGGTTCTTCTCCTTGCAGCAAGATCTATTTTATCAAGTAGAAAATTCGATCTTATTTATGTATTTAGCAACCCACCATTAGTCAGTTTATTCATAAATATATTAAATAGATTTAAAAAGAAAAAATCAAAAGTAATTTTCATTTTACAAGATAATGTAATATACCGTATCAAGAACGATATCGTAAAGCTTCTATTTAAAAATTATCTTAAGCAAGTAGTAAGCTTATCTGATGTCACTTTAACATTATCCAAACCAATGAAATATGAGATAGAAAGCTACTTTAGCGAAAAGTATCAATCATTGGTAAGAAGAAAAGTTTTTGTACTTGTTAATTTTTGTTTTGATTTAGATACTAGTAGTGATGATTTGTGTCATAAAAAAGATTTGATTGATATCATATATGCTGGAAATCATGGCCCTAGTCAAGGCTTAATGAGTTTCCTTGAAGTGATAGCCAATATTAAGAATCACAGGTCTTTGAAAATATCATTCTATGGAGAGGGCACACAAAAAGAAGAAATAATCAAAAAATCTAGGAAGCTTGACTTGATGATAAAATTCCACCCAAACATTTCAAGGAAAGAAATAAAACCAATTATTGCCAAATCAAAATTTGGTCTTGTAAGTATGGAAAAATCATTAGGTAGTTATGCATTCCCATCCAAACTGGCGTCATATTTATCATGTGGTACAAAAGTTATAGTTTCATCAAATGGGGAAGACCCTTTAAAAAATTATATAGAAAAAAATAATTGTGGCTTTGCTGTAGATTCTGCCAATCCAACTAAAGCTGCAGAGATAATATCTCAAAAGCTAGAATTATTTGATGAAAGAAAAAATAAAATTTCTAGGAAAGTTTTAGAGCAATTCGATAAAAATATATATTTTAAAACACTCGATAAAATAATTTTCGATTAATATTTATGATTAATAAGATAGTTGTCATAGGTGGGGGTTATGTTGGTCTTCCATTGTCAGTTCTTTTATCAAAGCATTATGAAACAACATTAATTGATTCAGATGTTAAAAAAATTTCAAAGTTAAAAAGAAATAAAAGCCCCATAAAGGACAGCATGATAGATTCATATCTAAACAAAGGATTAAGCATTAATCTTGATGAGTCTGTAGATTTGCATTTATCATCTGAAAATATTTATATTTTGTGTCTTCCGTCAAATTATGATCCTGAAACTGATAATTTTGATACCTCGATTTTAGAAAAAGTTATTCATATCCTTCAATCAAAAATAGATAAGCCAAAAATAATTATTAAATCTACTGTTCCTGTAGGGTTCACAAGAAAGTTGCAATTAAAGTATGCTAATGAAGATATAGTTTTTTCACCTGAGTTTCTAAGAGAAGGTTCTGCTATTTTCGATAATTTATATCCATCAAGAATAGTAATTGGTTCAAAAACAGATTTCGCGAAAAATATTGCTGATATCTTTAAAAATATTGCAGAAAATGATCCAGAATTATTTTTTTTAGACTCAAGTGAGGCTGAATCAGTTAAGCTTTTTTCCAACGCATACCTTGCATTAAGAGTTTCTTTTTTTAATGAATTAGATTCTTTTGCTCTTAGTAAATCATTTAATACAAAAGGTATTATTGAGGCTGTATGCGCAGACCCTAGAGTATCTGATGGCTATAATAACCCTTCTTTTGGATATGGTGGTTATTGTCTCCCAAAAGATACTAAGCAACTTTTAGCAAATTACAAGACAGTTCCTCAAAATATAATTAAGGCAATTGTGGATTCAAATGCAAGTAGGAAAAATTATATTTCAGAGTTTATTTTATCGAAGATCGATAAGGCAAAAGATACTGTAGGCATCTATAAGCTTTCTATGAAAAACGAATCTGACAATATCAGATCATCATCAATGCAAGGAATAATGAAAAGACTAAATGGGAAAAATGTAAAGATGATCCTATTTGAACCATCTCTNAGTCAGGATGAATTTTATGGGTGCAGAATTCTAAAAAATCTAAAAGATTTTAAGCAAAAATCTAACCTTATAATTACAAATAGATTGAGTGCAGATTTGAAGGATGTGCAAAATAAAGTCTTCACTAGAGATATATTCATGGAAAACTGATAAAATTCCAAAAATGAAATCAATGCTTTCAAAAAAAATATCAAAAACAAACTTCTTTGCTTTATTTATATGGGCAATGTTAAGTCATACAATCTCGTCACAAGATTTATCTGATATCTCAAGCTTAGCAAGTTTATCAGGCTTATCATCAGATATTCAAAGTCAATTTTTAAATAAAAACTCTAACATTGGCGTAAATGAAATTGAGCTCGAAGATAATTTGGCAAGAATGTCATATTATGGTGAAAAAGACTCTTCAAAGGTATTTGGCGTTGACATTCTTAGGTCTATAAATACCACAAAATCTCCAATTGTTGATATACCACTGCAAGCAGACTACATAATCTCTTTGAACGATAATCTCGAGCTATTTTTGACTGGAAGTGAGAATAAGATGTACAAGTTGAGAGTTGATTTAAGTGGCACTATCAATGTGCCTGGTCTTGGCAATATTGCTGTAGCAGATCTAAGTCTTCAGGAAGCTCAAGAAAAAATATATCAAGAAATATCCAAAGTGTTCATTGGCACTGATGCATTTCTTAGCGTTGTAAAACCATCGTTGAGGAGAATAACTGTTCTTGGAGCAGTTAAAAATCCTGGAACTTATCTAGTGAACCCTTTTACATCAGTGAGTGAGGCTCTGTCATATGCAGGTGGCATTTTAGAAAATGCGAGTATACGAACTATCTCTATTAATTCAAAAAAAACAACAAAAAAAGTTGATCTTTATGATTACTTAATTTTTGGAGATAGATCCACAGATTACTCTGTAATGAATGGTGATACTATCAATGTACCCTATTCTGATAGTTTCTTTGAGATATCTGGAGCTGTACAGAGAGAAATGATTTATGAGTATAAGCAAGGAGATACTTTTCAGGACATTATTGCTTTTAGTGGAGGCGTAAAAAATGATGCTGATAAAGATAATTCACCAGCCAATATTTTGGCTGATGGAATACTTAGTTCAGTTAAGCTTTTAGAAATAAACGGTTTGGAAAATATTTACTTAAATGAAGTATTTGTTCCTAAAAAAGTGCAAGTTGACAATCTAAATGTCAAAGTATTTGGAAATTCAGTTTCTGAAGGTTACTATGACAAAAACTCATTTCAAACAGTCAGAGACCTTATAGATTCTCTTGAGTTCTCATTTGATATATATCCCTTTTATTTTGAGTTAAATCAATTTGATGAGACTCTGCTAAAGAGAGAATTAATCTCATTTAGTTTGCTTGATAAAGAAACTTTTAAAAACGTTAAGATCAAGTCAAATGCATCTGTAAGATTCTTTTCTTATAAAGATTTTATTGACTTACAAATCTTGAGAGATGAATCAAACAGTAGCATTCTTGATAAAGTTGAAGAGCTAAAAGAATTAAATAATGAAAAGCAAAAAATAAAAGACACCTTAAATTTTATTTCAATGCAAGGCGGCTACCAAAGTTTAGCTCAACCTAATACAGAAAAAAGCGTCACCACAGAAGAAACCGAGTTTGATAGAACAGCAGCCGAAGTCAGTATCAAAAAAACTCTTAGCCAAAAATCAGATATGGAGATTTTTCTTCTCGAAAAGCTAGAAGAAATTGAGTCTCAAATATCAATATTATCAAAGTCTGCATACAGTAAAAATGAAAAAATGAAGTTTGAGACTATGATTTACAGAGAGCCGGAGCTTTATCAAAGACTTGTAAAAAATTCTATAACACTTGTAG
The DNA here is from genome assembly GCA_002691585.1 of Legionellales bacterium. Lineage (GTDB taxonomy): Bacteria > Pseudomonadota > Gammaproteobacteria > Comchoanobacterales > Comchoanobacteraceae. The sequence goes on along the minus strand of NZIM01000072.1, from coordinate 1,474 downwards.
CAGGAGGGGATGAATATATATTTCCATTAGTCGGAAATTATAGGCCAATAAATCTTATTAATTACATTGAAACAAATCCTTCAAGTATCGATTATGAATATGCATCTATAGTAAAGACATCAAATTTCAACAATGATGAAACCGGGGATAAGATAGATCCAAAAACAGTTTTGACATCAAATTTTGGAGATATTATTTCTTTTAACGCCTCTGCTAAGTCATCTTTTTTAAAAGTTAGGATTATTGGCCAAGTCAATTCTCCAGGAGAATATAGAATAAGTGGGAATACTTCTCTGAATGACCTTTATAACATTGCTGGTGGTTTTAGCAGTCAAGCTGATCAAAGATCAATTGTGGTTAGGCGTGAATCAGTTAAAGAGATTGAAAGAAAAGCTGTTGAAAATGCGCGATCAATTATCTTAGATGCAGTCATTAAGCAAATAGCTAATCCAATTTCAACTTTGGGAAGCACATCTAGCAGTTTGAATTTTGGGTCATTAATCAACTTGCTATCATTTGCTGAATCTACAGATTATTTGGGGAGGATTACAGGAAATTTTCAGTATAATTCTGAAAATGCAACTGCTCTTATACTTACTGATGGTGATGAAATTATTATCCCAGCAAAATCAAATCTTGTAACTATTACAGGTGAAGTTCTTTCTCCAATCACGACTACATACAGCATTGATTCAACTACTAAAGATTATATTAATCTTGCAGGTGGTTACTCTCAAAATGCTGACAAAAGAGGAATTTACATTATCAAGTCCGATGGAACTTCAGTGCCTTTCAATAATAATCTTTTTGTTTCACAGGCAAATTCAATTCAACCCGGAGATACTATAGTTGTTCCTAGAGACATAGAAAAGCTTTCAGGAGTGCCTCTAGTTAGTGTGGCTTCAAAAGTCCTTTCAGATGTTGCTTTTGCCGCTGCCTCTTTAAATGCTATCAGTCAGTGATTGATATTAGTCTCAAAGATTTAAAGCTTTTTGCTTTGATAATTTTTTCGTTTCATGTAAGTGCAACGTCTAGTTCGTTAAGTCATGGATCGGGCTTGGTAAATATGCCATCAGCTAAACTTAATAGTGAAGGCTACATTAGTTTTAATTACTCAAGCTTTTACCCATATCAGCAGTACAGATTTAACTTTTCACCTTATGATTCAGTAGAAGCTTCCTTGTTTTATACTGATATTAATAGTTATAGATATGACTTTTCAGTTTTAAATCAATCATATAAGGATAAAGGTTTTGCATTTAGATGGAGGCTGCCTAAATTTCTTAAATCAATGCCAGATACCGTTATTGGGTTTGAAGATTTTGCAGGCACTGGAATAACTAGTTCTGAGTTCATTGCTTCAACAATAAATTTAAAACAAACTGATGTAACTTTAGGGCTTGGGTGGGGGAGATTAGGCTCTAAAGACACTATTAAAAACCCTTTTAGCATTTTAAGTAAAAAATTTAAAAAT
>NZIM01000071.1 GCA_002691585.1 Legionellales bacterium | reverse complement strand
TATTTGTATTATTGGTTATAGACGTTTGGGACATAACGAGAGTGATGAGCCTTCTATGACACAACCATTGATGTATAATAAAATCAAAAGTTATGAATCCATTTTATCAATATATTCAAAAAAGCTTATTGCAAGCAAAACAATTACAAATGAAAAATATAATGAACTAAACCAAAACATAAAATCAATCATTAAAAATGGTGATAAATTAGTGAATGATTGTGAAGATATTGATGAAAAACAGTGGGATAGTTTTTCAGGAAAAGAATGGTTTGTAGACTACAACTCGAACCTGTCTAAAAATAAATTAATTCAATTAGCAAAAAAAATATCTACTATTCCAGCTAATATCAAACCACATAAAAGTGTTATCAACGAGTATAAGAAACGCTCGTTAATGGCAAATGAAGAACGTTTATTAGACTGGGGAATGGCAGAAATGCTTGCATACTCGTCCTTAATAGATGAGGGATATGCATTGAGGTTTACTGGACAAGATTGTCAAAGAGGAACTTTTTCACATAGGCATGCCGTCATTCACTGTAGTGAAACGAATACGCAGCACAATGTACTGTATGATTAAAACCCTGGAAAATCTGAAATATACAACTCAACTTTAAGTGAACAAGCCGTATTAGGATATGAGTATGGTTACTCAACAGATGATCCAAATACTCTCTCTATTTGGGAAGCTCAATTTGGCGATTTTGCAAATGGCGCACAAGTAATTATTGATCAATTTATTACCTCTGGTTCTCAGAAATGGAACCAACACTCAGGATTAGTCTTACTTCTTCCACATGGACATGAAGGTATGGGACCCGAGCATACTTCAGGTAGAATTGAAAGATTCCTTCAATTATGCGGACAATCCAATATCCAAGTATGTGTGCCAACAACACCTTCGCAAATTTTCCATCTTCTGAGACGTCAATTGATTAGATCTTTTAGAACACCGCTTATTATATTTAGCCCAAAGAGCCTATTGCGCTTACCTGAAGCTTCCTCATCAATAGATGATTTGGCAAAAGGGACATTTAACTTGGTACTCAAGGATAACTCTGTCAAAAAAGATGTTCCTAAAATCATTTTTTGTACGGGCAAGGTTTTTTACGATTTAGATGCATATCGTAAAAAAGAAAATAAGAATGTTGCAATTATTCGAGTAGAACAATTGTATCCATTTCCTAGCGATGAAATTAAGAAAATTATCAAATTCTACGGCGAACACAAAAAATATATATGGTGCCAGGAGGAACATAAAAATCAAGGAGGATGGTATAGATTAAACCCTAAATTTAACGCTTGTCTACCCGAAGGAAACAAGATAATCTATACGGGTAGGGAACCTGCAGCATCACCAGCAGTAGGTTATTATGCTCAGCATTTAGAAGAGCAACATCTTTTAGTAGAAGATGCCTTCAATATTTAATATTTAAAAGGAAATCCGTATGACCTTAGATATAACTGTTCCTGTGTTGCCTGAATCAGTACCTGACGCAACAATCGCATCTATCAATGTGAAAGCAGGTGATTTAGTCACTGAATCAACAGTACTTATTGAACTTGAAACAGATAAAATCATGATTGAAGTACCTGCTCCAACATCTGGACTAGTCAATGAAATCATTGTCAAAGTAAATGATCAAGTTAAATCAGGTGAACTGTTAATTAAATTCGAAGAAAAAAATATTGCTGATACTGAACCAGCTTCATCAACAGAGTCGACACCAGTGATTGAACAAACATCAACCAATATAGAAGAAAAATCCGTTGCACCCACCGAATCAAAGGAAATAGATCAAACTAAACTTGGCCCTTCTGCCCGTAAGGCAATGAGGCAAGGTCAAATTACAGAGTCTATTGTTCCCTCCGGTCCAAAAGGTAGAGTAATGAAAAATGATATACTCAAAGCACAAAGTATTGTACTAAGAAAAGAACGACGTGTTGCAATGACTCGAATAAGGTCAAAAATTGCTGAAAGACTTATAGATGCACAACAGTCTACCGCCTGTCTTACAACATTTAATGAAGTGGACATGAAGGCTGTAATGGATATTAGAAGTAAATATAAAAAAGATTTTGAAGATCGACATGACGTGCGCCTTGGATTTATGTCTTTTTTCATTCGAGCTGTCTGTTATGCCTTACAAAAATTTCCTGAAGCAAACGCTAGCATAGATGGTCAAGAAATCGTCTATAGAGACTATCAAGATATTGGTATTGCTGTATCTACAGATCGTGGATTGGTAGTACCTATTATTAGAGACGCTCATACAATGGGAATGGCAGAGTTAGAACTTTCTGTAAAAGATTTAGCTACCAAGGCAAGAGACGCAAAACTTACAATGGAAGATATGCAAGGTGGTACCTTCTCAATTACTAATGCTGGAAGATTTGGTTCAATGCTATCCACTCCGATTTTAAACCCTCCACAATCAGCTATTCTTGGAATGCACAACATCGTTGAAAGGCCGGTTGTTATTAACGGTGAAATTGTTATTAGACCAATCATGTATCTTGCGCTAACTTACGACCATCGTATGATTGATGGATCAACATCAGTACAATTTTTAATGACAATAAAAGAGTTGTTAGAAGACCCAACAAGATTATTATTAGATATATAAAAGAGGAAAACTATGGATTTACACGAATATCAAGGTAAAGCACTATTAAGAGAAAATGGCATTACCGTTCCAGATGGAGTTGCAGTTGGTAACTTAAGTGATGCAGTAAAAGCATATAAAGTTTTAGAATCAGAACGAGTTGTTATAAAGGCTCAAGTTCATGCCGGGGGCAGAGGTAAAGCAGGCGGCGTCAAAATAGTTAGTAATCAGGGTGAACTAGAAAATGAAGTTAAAAATTTATTAGGCTCAAATCTAGTTACTCATCAAACTGACAAAAATGGCTTACCAATTCATCAGGTTTTAATTGAAACACCTTCTAATATAGTAAAAGAATATTATTTAAGTATTTTAGTCGATAGAACTTCCCAGATGATTAAGATAGTTGCTTCAAGTGAAGGAGGAATGGATATCGAAGCTGTAGCAGAATCCAACCCTGAAAAAATCATTCAAATTGATGTAGATCCAACACTTGGTCTACAGCCATTTCAATCTAGAGAATTAGGTTTTGCAATTGGTTTAAAACCTGTACATATAAAACAATTTACCCTTATGTTATCCAAGCTATACAAATTGTTTTGTGATAACGATCTTTCATTGGTTGAAATTAATCCCTTAATTACCAATGATAAAGAGGAAGTCATATGTTTAGATTCAAAAATAAGTGTTGATGAAAATGCATTATATCGACAAAAGGCACTTGCATCATACAGAGACCCCAGCCAAGAGGACGAAAGAGAAAACCATGCAAAACAGTGGGACTTAAATTATGTACATTTAGATGGAAATATCGGATGTATGGTAAATGGAGCTGGTCTTGCAATGGCAACAATGGACATTATAAAGGTTTGTGGTGGATTACCAGCTAACTTTCTTGATGTTGGAGGTGGTGCTACTGAAGAACGAGTCACTGAAGGATTTAAAATTATTCTTTCAGATAAAAACGTTCGTGGAATATTTGTAAACATATTTGGCGGTATCGTTAAATGTGATCTTATAGCTGATGGGATCATAAATGCTTGTCAGCAATGTAATCTTGATATACCAGTAGTTGTACGATTAGTTGGAAATAATGCCGAACTTGGAGCTAAAAAACTCAATGATAGTGGTCTTAATCTCATTGGTGTAGATGACTTATTAGAAGCCAGTAAATGCATTGTACAAAAAGTAGAGGAATTAGCATGAGTATATTAATTAATAAAGATACAAAACTTATTTGTCAGGGTATGACAGGCTCTCAGGGTACTTTACACTGTAAACAAATACTAGAATATGGATCTAATTTAGTAGGTGGTGTGACTCCTGGAAAAGGAGGAGAAGAGCATCTTGGCGTACCAATTTTTAATACTGTTAAAGATGCCGTTAACAAAACAAACGCTACTGTTTCAGTAATATTTGTACCTGCACCATTTTGTCAAGATTCTATATCTGAAGCAATTGATAGTGGTATTAAATTAATCATCTGTATAACGGAAGGTATCCCAGTACTTGACATGATTCCTATAAAGCGACGTTTAGAGGAAACAGGGACATTGATGATTGGCCCAAATTGTCCGGGAATAATTACCCCAGAAGAATGTAAGATTGGTATTATGCCAGGTCCCATACACAAAAAAGGAAAAATTGGAATTGTTTCACGTTCAGGTACACTTACTTATGAAGCAGTACATCAAACATCCCAATGTGGACTTGGTCAGAGTACTTGTGTTGGAATAGGTGGGGATCCTATTCCAGGAATGAGCTTTATTGACGTATTAAAGATGTTTGAAGCTGACCCTCAAACTGAAGGGATCATCCTTGTCGGGGAAATTGGAGGTAGTGCAGAGGAAGATGCTGCTGAGTACATCAAAAATCATGTTACGAAGCCTGTTGTCGCATATATAGCAGGAGTTACAGCCCCTGCCGGAAAAAGAATGGGGCATGCTGGAGCTATAATATCAGGTGGTCAAGGCACAGCAGATGGTAAATATAAAGCATTTGAAGCAGCTGGAGTAACAACTGTAAAAAATCCAGCAGAAATTGGTAATGCAATTTTTGAAAGGATGCAATCAAAATGATGAAGTGGGTATTAATTTTTTTAAGTTTAGTAGTTTTTGGAGACAATTTTATGAGTGATTCACCTTTTTATAACGATTATGCACAAAACGAGGATGTTGTGAAAACTAAATCCGGCTTACTTTACAAAGTTTTAAAAAAGGGAAGCGGAAGTGTTAATCCAACAGAATCCCAAGTAGTTACAGTCCACTATGAAGGAAAACTTACTGATGGAACAGTTTTTGATAGTTCATTTACACGTGGTGTTCCAGCAAAATTTGGTGTTAGTCAAGTAATTCCAGGCTGGGTCGAAGGTTTACAACTAATGTCAGAGGGAGATGAGTACGAATTTGTAATCCCTTCAAATTTGGCTTATGGACAAAATGGTATTCCAAATGTAATTCCACCAAACAGTATTTTAATTTTTAAAGTTAACCTGATAGAAATTCAATAATATTTAACTTGTGTTTATAAATTATTAAACAAGTTGTTAAAACCTGAATAGGAAAAATAGCATCATTTATATGAAATAATTGTGTGTTTATAATTAGTATACAAAATGTTGCAATGGATGATGCTACCCCCACGTTTTTAATAATTTTCAATGATGCAACCCAGATTGTTACAAATAAAATCATTGATAAAATGCTAATAAGACTTAATACAGCAACCAAACAAGTGACACCTTTACCTCCACGTATTAAGAGAAAAGCGGGGTACATGTGACCAATAATTACAACGAAAGATGCATTAATTGCTTCAGTAGTTGAAACTGATAATACATTTAGTAATAAAAAAGTAAAATATACTTTAAAAAAATCTAAAAAAAATGTAATTAACCCAAATGAAATGCCATTTATACGCCACATGTTTGTCGCGCCAGTATTACCTGAACCATGTTGGTAAGGGTTTTTTACATCAAATATCAGAGAAATCATATGCCCAGACTGAATAGAACCGATCAGATAAGCTAACAAATAAACCATATTATATCCTATAATTAAAGTAATATTTATCATGTTACTTTAGATTAATTATCGCTACAATAAAATTATGAACGAAACAAACTTTATATGGTGTGACTTAGAAATGACTGGTTTGGATCCTGATATTCATTATCCAGTTGAAATTGCAACGTTAATTACGAATTCGAGGTTCGAAATAATTGCTGAAGGACCCGACTTAATTATTCATCAACCTTCCAACGTTCTCAAAAAATCCTCACCTGTAGCAAAAACTATGCATGAAACATCTGGTCTTTGGGATAAAATCACGTCGAGTTCAATTTCTATCGAGGAAGCAGAAATAAAAACTCTTGAGTTTCTACGTAAGCATGCATCACCTGGAATATCGCCAATGTGTGGGAATACAATTTCACAAGATAGACGGTTTCTTATAAAATATATGCCAAAACTTGCAGAATTTTTTCATTATCGACACCTGGATGTAACATCTCTTAAAATTGTTTATGAAACATTAGAGAAGGATAAAAATATTACATTTTCGAAAAAGAATACACATAGAGCCATGGATGATATAAAAGAGTCTGTTGCTGAATTAAACTTTTATCTAAAACATATGATAAAGCAAGATGAAATATTATAATAAACAACAAATTACTAATTTAGAAAGAAGCTGGTATAAAAAATATAATAAAAATCACGATGATTTGATACAAGTCTTTGGTCAATTATCCTATAGTAAATTTAAAAATTTTTTTCCCAAAATAAATTCGGTATGTATTGTAGTTGGTAAAGGTAATAATGGCTCAGATGGTTTAGCCTTTGCAATAGAAGCAATCAATAAGGGATTAAAGGTTTATGTATGGATGTGTCAAAAATATATTTCCATGACACACAATCAAGAAAAATTCTTTAACAAACATTCACTTATCTTTGATGAACCACCTACTGAAAGTTATGATGCTTACATTGATGCAATTACTGGAACAGGCTTTCAAGCTAAAGAAAATAGTTCGATTGATCTACCCATCAATTGGTTGAATCTACAAAAAAATCCAGTTATTTCTTTAGATACACCATCAGGCCTAAATATTAGTGGACCTCATGGGGACCATGTTGTAAATAATCAACTGACGATTACTTTTTTTGGTCGAAAAGTAGGGTTTTTAATCGGAAAAGGAATGGACCATATTAATAAAGTTGAAGTTATATCACCTGATGAAACATTAAGAGAAAATGGGTTTGAATTTATTGATCAATTAGAACTACCGAAACGATCCTCTAATTTTCATAAAGGAAAAGCAGGAAGAGTCTGTGTTGTTGGTAGTAATTATGGTATGGAGGGAGCTGGAATTCTCTCAAGTATGGCTGCATTGAGATCGGGAGTAGGTTATTCCTATTTATATTATTTATCATCCATAAATCACCTAAAAATTGATCCATGCATTATGTGTCAAAAATATAATTGGAGTGTCATTGAAGAACTCATTTTAAAAAACCCTGTGTGTCTCTTAGGACCAGGAATGGGCAGAAATTCTGAAATAGATAGCATTATCAACAAAATGATTGAAAAAGATGTAAATAAAATCATTGATGCTGATGCCCTTTATATGATTAAACCAGAAATGGCGTTGAATACGACTGATGTACTGACACCACATTATAAAGAAGCAGCTCACCTATTAAATAAAACCGTTGAAGAAGTTTCAAATTACCCGTTAGAGTCTGCATTATTATTAAATCAGAAATACTCAACAATGATTGTTTTAAAGGGTCCGACTACAATTTTTTGTAATGATGCAAAAGCAAAATTCATTATTCCTGGATATCCTTCATTATCTACTGCAGGTACTGGAGATGTGTTATCAGGTATAATAGCTAGTTTTATCGCACAATACGGAGCTCAAGAAAACAGTGTGATTAATGCGATAATTGTTCATAGTTTAGCATCAAGAATAGTCGATAAAAAATATGGCAACGGATTAATTGCATCTGATTTATTAAAAGCAATAGCACATATAATACAATGTCATACTCTCTAAANATTAACGAATTAAAGAATTGGTCTTCAACTGTAAAAAAAACAATTGTTTATGGTGATGTACTCTTTTTTAACGGTAAGATGGGCGCTGGAAAAACAACGCTCATTTCAAATATCGTAAAAGAATTCAACAGTGACATTGAAGTATCAAGTCCAACATTTTCATTCTTTAATGTTTATCCTCTTGCAGCCCATCATCAAATCATTCACGTTGATGCATATAGAATTGAAGAACCTGATCAAGCGTTTAACTTGGGTCTCGATTATTACAATCCCATAAGCACAATATATATGATCGAATGGGCTGAACATTTACCTAAGGGATTTTTANAACCTACTATTGAGATTTCAATTCATTTTTCAAAAGATAACAATGAAAGAATCATTCAGTTTGATCGCCTGTAGGTTTACCTCGTTTTCTATTAAGTCCACCACGTTTTCTTCGAATCGCATTACCTTGTCTAGGATTCTTTCTAGGCCCCTTTTTATTTAAATGATGAACGTTATTATGACCACCTCTGGATCGATGTTTATGATTTTTTTTCGTATCTTTTTCATTTTTTGTTGAAAAAAGATTTAAAAATAGAAACAAGCGATAGAAAACACCTTTTGAAATTGGTGCAGGATTTTTGTAAAGGTCCTGCTGGACTACAGGTGTCGAAGAATTTGGTCTTTGTTTAGATCTTGATTCAGGAAGAGGTATTTCAATTTCTTCTTTCAAGCTATATGATTTGTCCATTTGGGAATTTGCGCCCCTTATAGATTTAATAGAATATTTAGTCTGATCAAAATTTGGATTTGGTATTATTTGAATATCCGCTTGCGATGCAATTGAGATTCTATTTACAATTTCCCGACATTCATTCAGTAGAAAAGTTCCAATATCTACAGACACTTGAAGCTGAATGACTTTTACTTGAGCTTCTGAAGCAATCGATTGAGCTAGACGCATAAGATGAAATGAGAGATTATCAATGTTACAAACATTTTTAAAAGTCATTATACTATTTGCTGAAGAGCGTAGTCGTTGTCTTAATAAGGACATACAACCAGTAAGTGGTGATATAGCTTCATTTTTTATTTTGGCACGATCATGTGAAAATACTTCTTTCGCTTTCTCCTCAACTATTTGACGGTTCTTTTTATCGGACATATCGATAAAATCGATCACGACAATCCCACCAATATCTCGCAAACGTAGTTGATGAGCAATTTCCTGCACCGCTTGTAAATTTGTATGAAGCGCTGTAGATTCAATATCAACACTTTTCGTAGAACGGGCAGAGTTCACGTCTATCGCTGTTAGAGCTTCTGTAGTATCGATTATAATTGCACCGCCTGACTCCAATCTAATTTCACGTTCATATATTGTTTTAATTTTTTCCTCAAGGTCATATTGTGTGAAAAGAGGTAGTGAGGAGTCATTTAGTTCAATTTTATCTACTAACTGTGGCCGAATATTTGAAATGAAACCTCTAAGCTGATCGTAAGCATTTTTTTCATCAACAATTATCTTCTCAGTTTCAAGTCTCAAATTATCACGTAATGCTCGAATCATCGTATTAGCTTCTTGATAAATTAAGCTTGGTGCTGGATTTTGATGGCTAGCATTTACAATTGTTTCCCAATGAGTTTTTAATGACTCAAAATCCCAAAGTAAATCAGTTTTAGTTTTACCTATTCCGGCAGTTCTAACAATGATGCCAGCACCTTCTTCAATTTCAAAAGAATCGATAATGTTTTTTAATTCAGCTCTTTCATGCGCTTCAGCTTGTTTTGTGATAGCGCTGCTTTTTGAGCTAAATGGCATAAATACTAAATATGTTCCAGCAAGTGAGACATACGTTGTTAGCGCTGCTCCTTTATCACCACGTTCATCTTTTTCAACCTGAACAAGTAATTTTTGACCTACTTTAAGTGATGTGAAGTCGGGTTTACCCTGATCATCTTTCTTTAAATATCCTTGATGAATTTCTTTCANTGGTAAAAAACCATTCTTAGTTTGACCATAATCNACAAATACAGCGTTTAAACTTGTTTCAATTTTTAAAATTTTAGCGTTGTAAATATTTCCTTTGTTTCGGTTAGCATTTGCTATCTCAATTTCTAAATCAAATAATTTTCCATCTCTCAATGAGGCTACTCTTAGCTCTTCAGGCCACTGAGCATTTATATAAATAGTTTCCATAACAATTAATTTCTCTACATTTTAGTTAGTTAAAATTCCGTCATATCGCACATTAAACTTTAAAATATGGATATACTATGCCATATATAGTACGCTAAATTCATTTAGAAAACCATGTTGAAATTTAAAGTTACTCAAATAGATGATGACGCTAGGATTGACAAGTTCCTTAAGCGACAACTTCCTAACGTACCGTATTCACTGATTTATAAACTTCTCAGGAAAGGAGCAATAAAAATAAATGGGAAAAAAGTGAAACAAGATAGTCGTGTTTCTATTGAAGATATAGTAATAACACCTAATATATCTATAGATCATATTCCACAAATCAAACCGCTGTTCATACTTCCAATTACTACAGTATACGAAGATGATCATTTAATTATTATCGATAAACCCTGTGGGATAGCCGTTCAAGGAGGTTCAAAACAAAGAACTAATTTAATCGAACAAATAGAGTTTTCAATGAACTCAAAAATATACCCAGTGCATCGTTTAGATAAAGAAACTTCTGGATTGATTATTTTTGGAAAGAATAATTTAATAGCCAAACTATTGTCAGAAAAATTCAAATCCAGTCAAATTAAAAAAACATACATTGCAATCATCGAGGGTAAACCGAAATGGAATAATAAAGTTGTCAATGAGTCAATTACCAAAACGGATAACGGAGAAACAAAATATTTGAAAGCCACAACACATTTTCAAAGAAAAAAAGTAGGAAACAGGTTCACTATGGTCGAAGCTCAACCAATTACTGGAAGAAAACATCAAATTAGATTACATTTACTGCATTTAGGATACCCAATTTACGGAGATAAAAAATATAATGTATCTAAAGAAAAAGTAAAAAGAATGTATTTACATGCATCACAATTAACATTTGATCATCCAATTACTAAGAAATGTTTATCTGTTAAGTCTCCAATCAATGATCTTACCGACGTGTTTAAACAATAACCCTCCCTTATTATTCGGTCATTTTAGTAGACTTTTTAGAAAAATATGTTAAGATGAAGTTTGATTTTAAAGGTAGATAAATTATGGCTGTACAAAAAAGTAGGGTAACACCTTCAAGAAGAGGAATGAGAAGAGCTCATTCAAATGTGAAATCAACTACTACTTCAATTGATCGTGAGACTGGTGAAACACACCGAAGACATCATATAACTCCAAATGGTTATTACAAGGGTAAACAGATAATTATACCTAACCATTCTGACCAAGTTGATGATTAAAACCACTAAGATTGCTATTGATGCAATGGGAGGGGATTTTGGACCAGAATCAACTGTCATTGCAGCATGCAGGTATGTTCAGAATAATCCAGATGTATCCATCATCTTATATGGTGATAAAAATGTGATTCAAAGGTACATGAGTGATTCTATAAAAAACATCACCATCGAGCATTGTAAAAAATCCATCAAAATGACAGATGGATTACTTGCAACTTTAAAAAGATATATGCACTCATCGCTTGGGAAATCAGTTGAAGCGCAAATCAAGCACAGTGCTGATGTTACCGTAAGCGCTGCAAATACAGGGTCATTAATGGCGGTTTCTAAACGAATATTAGACACAATTCCTGGCATTGAAAGACCAGCGATTGTTTCAAGTTTCCCAACAAAAACAGATAAAAATACATGGCTTCTTGATCTAGGAGCAAACATTGAATGCGATATGCTAAATATGATGCAATTTGCAATGATGGGAACATATGTCTCTATTGGACAGGGAATATCACAGCCACGAGTTGCAATTTTAAATATTGGACATGAACCGCATAAAGGCAATAAATTAATAAAACAAAGCGATGCAATGTTTAAAAAACTTCCTATTAATTATATTGGTTACATAGAACCAACACAGATATACAGCGATATTGCAGATGTTATAGTATGTGATGGTTTCTCAGGAAATATATTACTTAAATCTTGTGAAGGAACATCAAAATTTCTAAAATTTGTTTACAGTGAAACCTTTAAATCTAGCTTAATGGGAAGAATTACTGCATATTTAATGAAAACTCAGCTTAAAACACGGCTAAGGTATATTGACCCTAAGTTTAGAAATGGCGCAGTCTTAATGGGCTTAAATGGCATGGTAGTTAAAAGTCATGGTTCAGCATGTGCTGAGGCATTCTACAATGCCATCCAACTTGCACATAAAAGTGTTACGCTACCTCAAAAAATGTCATTTAAAGAGTACTACCAATCCAATTTTCAAGAATTACATGCTGTACTCCAAGATTAAACAAATTTCAAGCTTCCTACCTAAGGAGACACTCAGCAATCAACAACTAGAAAAAATGGTTGATACCACAGATGAATGGATTCAAAAAAGAACGGGAATCTTAAAAAGACATATTGCCAATACCTCTGAATCTGTACTCGATTTAGCATACAATGCGTCAAAAGATTTAGATAAAAACATTGATGCTTTAATTGTTGCAACTTATTCAGGTGAAGAAAGAATGCCTAGTGTCGCTTGCAAGCTAGCTAACAAACTTGGTATTCATTCAGCTGCAGCTTTTGATATTAATGCAGCATGTTCAGGATTTTTATATGCAGTTACCATGGCTGATCAGTTTATTAAAAATGGGATGTTTAGTCGAATAATGGTAGTAGGTGCTGACAAGAATTCAAATTACATTGATTGGACAGATCGAACAACATGTTTGTTATTTGGTGATGGAGCTGGAAGTGTCATCATTGAAAGTTCAGATCACAGTGGTATTATCTTTTCTGAAATTGGTGCCTCAAATGAACACGCGGATATTTTAAAAACAAACCGTAGCGGAATAGATGACGAATTTCTTGAAATGTCAGGAAAATTAGTATTTAAATTAGCAGTCAATACGGGTATTCAGCTCATACAAAAAGTTAAAAAAGAACATTCAATTGATTGGGTTATCATGCATCAAGCAAATAAACGCATTATTCAAGCAATATCTGAGAAATGTAATATTCCTATTGAGAAATGCATCATAACTATTCAAGATCATGCAAATACATCTGCTGCTTCTATTCCACTCGCCTTAGATCATGCCATTAAAGAAAAAACAATTAAAACAGGTGACAATGTTTATTGCATTGCATTTGGAGCAGGTTTTACATGGTCACATACATTATTTAAATATTGAGGAGAGATTATGAAAAAGATAGCGTTTGTATCTGGAGGTTCCAGAGGAATCGGATTTGCTATTTTAAAAGAAATGTTGAGTAATAACTATATTACTATTGCCACTTCAACAACCAATAAAGGAGCAGATTTAATTAGTGAGACAATAGCATCACATCAAGGAGAAGGATTGGCTTTAGTTGGCGATTTAAAGGATGGGGCTAGTACTGTCAAAAAATGGGAAAATGAAATTTTGAAAGAATTTCAAACATTACCAGACATTTTAATAGCTAATGCTGGTATTACTAAAGATCAACTCACTATTAGAATGACCGAAGAGCAGTGGGAAGACGTATTAAAAGTGAATTTAACGAGCTCCTTTCTATTATCTCAAACGTTTATAAAAGCAATGATGAAAAAAAAATGGGGAAGAATTATTTTTCTAGGTTCAGTTACAGCCTTTGGTAATCCTGGACAAATTAATTATTCAGCGAGTAAAGCAGCATTATCTGGAGTAGCAAGAACAATAGCCCTTGAATACGGATCTAGAAACATTACTGCTAACGTTGTTTCCCCTGGATTTATCGAAACAGATATGACACATAAATTGTCTGAAAAACAGATTGAAGCTATTCAGTCAAAAATCCCTCTCAAAAGATATGGCCAGGTCGAAGAAGTTGCAAATTTAATTAGTTTTCTAGCCAGCGAAAAAGCTAATTACATCACTGGGCAGACAATTCACATAAATGGTGGAATGTTAACCACCTAATACTTGCAATCTCGATTAAAGAGATTAAAATAAACCTGTACTTAGGAGATAATTATGTCAGAGCCAACACTTGACCGTATAAAAAAGATTGTTGTTGATTTATTAAATATTGATGAAGCATCTGTTACATCTTCTGCTTCTTTTCAAAACGATTTGGGAGCAGATTCACTTGATACTGTTGAACTTATAATGAAATTGGAAGAAGAGTTCGAAATTAACATACCCGAGGAAGACGCAGAAAAAATTGTTACAATCGGTGATGCAATTAGATACATCGAAAAACAAACAGACACGGCAAAGGGTTAAGTGACTAAAAAGGTTGTTGTTACTGCAATGGGAGCTGTCTCTCCCATTGGTTCTGATCTCAACACAATTTGGGACAACACTAAAAACGGTGTTTCTGGTATTTCAAAGATCACACATATGGATACTGAGAACATTCGTACAAAAATTTGTGGCGTTGTAAAAGACACAGGTCAATTTGAATTAGATAAACAAATAAAGCGATGTGATCCATTCATACAATACGCTGTATGGGCTACTGAGAAATGTTTTAAAGAGTTTAATATCTCATCAAAAGAATTAAACCCCTCGAGATCAGGAGTCATAATTGGTTCTGGTATAGGTGGATTGTCAAACATTGAATATAATCACAAACGAGCCTTAGAATCACCAAAAAAGATTTCTCCTTTCTTCCTACCATGTTCTTTAGTTAATATGGCTTCCGGCATAATCTCTATGAAATATAATTTAAAAGGCCCATCTTTAAGTATCTCAACTGCATGTGCAACTGGTATCCATGCTATTACGCTAGCTTCACAGATGATTCAAACTGGACAAGTTGACTTTGTTGTTGCTGGAGGAGCAGAAAAGGGGAGTGATCTGTTAGGTATAGGTGGATTTAGTGCAATGCGAGCACTATCTGCTCGTAATGATGATCCAAAGGGTGCTTCTAGACCATGGGATAAAGATCGAGATGGGTTTGTACTAAGTGATGGGGCTGCCGTATTAATTTTAGAGTCCGAAGAACACGCTAAAAATAGAAATGCTAAAATTTTAGCTGAAGTTAGCGGATGTGGTATGTCCTCTGATGCATATCATATGACTCAGCCGGATCCAACCGGAAGTGGTGCAATGATTGCAATGGAAAATGCAATATTGGATGCTAATATTGATGCAACTGAAATTGGTTATATCAATGCACATGCCACATCTACACCAATTGGAGACATTGTTGAGCCTAGAGCTATCCAATCACATTTTGGAAAACATACCCAATCATTAAAAGTTAGCTCTACAAAATCTGTACATGGACATCTTTTAGGTGCAGCAGGAGCTTTTGAATCAATACTTACAATTCTTAGCCTTAATGATCAAATTGCACCACCAACAATAAATTTAAATGAAACAGACATCGATATTGACTTAAATTTAGTACCAAATCATGCACAATCATTAAATTGTGAGTATGCAATCTGTAATTCTTTTGGGTTTGGTGGTACAAATGGGTCTATAATTTTTAAGAGGGCTTAATAATGAAAAAAATAAATAGTATTCTTGATGTAGTTGATCAATATGATCTCATTCTTTGCGATATCTGGGGCGTCATATACAATGGGCATCAATTATTTCCCAACGTTAAAGATTGCTTAAAATCAATTAAAACACCATTATGCTTTTTGACAAATTCATCTCTAAATGCCAGTTCATTAGTTGATCTTCTTAATACTCTAGAATTAAAGAAAGGAGAACATTTCGAAAAACTTGTTTCATCTGGAGAATTTTTTAGACAAAGCATCATCACACAGCGTCTTCCACTTCAATATCCTTCAACCTATTTATTCATAGGTAGTAATAGCCATGTAGTGAATGATCTTCCAAATTTTAATAGAGTGGATGATGTAGATACCGCCGATTGTATTGTTCTTGCTGGAAATAATCCAAGCAGCAATTTTAAAACGGATCTTAAAGAAATATTTACAAAAGCAGCAGAAAGAAAATTAACTCTTTTTTGCTTAAACCCAGACATGATCGCTATCAATAATACGAATGAAGCCATTCTATGTGATGGCCAAGTTGCCCATAACTATAAACAAAATGGAGGCAATGTTTACTCAATGGGAAAACCAGATAAACCTATCTTTGACTACGCTATAAACCAATTTCAATTAGATTCGCCAAAAATCCTCATGATAGGGGATACTATAGGAACAGATGGAATGGGCGCTAAAAATTCAAATATTGACTTTGCACTGGTGTCTTCTGGTGTTGAACACCATATTTGGCAATCTGAAAAATCCCAACTTTCATTTGAAGAATGGCTAATACATGCTAATCAACCCGTCACATGGCTACTAGACTCTCTATCTTAGCTGTTAGTTCCTTATTATTAATAGTATCTATTTTTATTCAGGGATTTTATCTAATTGAGGATTTATTTCATCTTAAAATTAAGGAAAAGGAAGTCTTCACAATTTCTTCTGGGGAACCCGCCTTTAAAATCATTCAGAACCTGTATCAAAGTGAACTTATAAGGTCAAAGTTTTTACCTGAAATCATCATAAGTAACTCATCTATTTCAAAAAACCTAAAAACTGGTAGGTATCAATTTAACACTTCAGATAATTTAATATCAATGTTTTATAAGCTTTATAAAGGTATTCACTATAGTTTTCAATTCAATATTATACCTGGGACAAATATTAACGATCTAAGGACTGTTATCAATAATACTAATCTAAACATACATGATAAAAATAGTTTTGAATTAAAGGAGGGAATATATTTCCCATCATCTTATTATTATGAAGATAAACTCTCTCTCTTACAGACATTTGAAAAGGCTAAAAATATCATGGATGAAAAATTAGACTACTATTGGAAAAACCGTTTACTGGGTTTACCAATTAAATCAAAATACGACTTATTAATTGTTGCATCCTTGATTGAAAAAGAAACTAATTTAGAAGAGGAAAGAAAAAAGGTTGCCAGAGTAATCTATAATCGCTTAGATCAAAAAATTCCCTTACAATTTTGCTCAAGCATTGTTTACATATTAAAAGAAAAAAGACCACTATCTTACTCTGATCTCAAAATTAAGAGCCCTTACAATACATATCGCAATAGAGGATTGCCGCCAACACCAATTTCTTATCCTGGTGAACCATCTCTAGAAGCTGCAGCATTTCCAGATGATGCAGAGTATTTATATTTTACATTACTAAAGAATGGTAAACATCATTTTAGTTCGGACTTTGCAGAACATAAAAAAAATAAATTTAAGAATAACTAAATATCATCAAAATCCTTTATTTTTATAAAAAAATCATTCATCATAATACTAATTATGAAACGCGGTAAATTTATTACAGTTGAGGGCGTAGAAGGTGTAGGTAAAACTACAGCCATCAGAGTTATTACTGATTATATTCTACACCATAGTAATCACCATGTTGTTGCTACACGTGAACCAGGCGGTACACTTTTTTGTGAAAAAATACGCGATTTATTTACTAAAGATTCAGTAGAACCTATTCATACCGATACTGAAGTACTTTTATTATTTGCGTCTCGTAATCAACATATTCAAAAGTTAATATTACCTGCCCTTGATAATAATCAATGGGTTGTATGTGATAGATATTATGATGCAACTCACGCATACCAAGTAGCAAGTGGCGTACCTCATGATCGTATAACTTCTATTGAATCATGGTTACAAGACCTTCCCATTCCAGATCTAACTTTTTACCTTGATGCCCCAATATCTGTTTGTCTTGAGAGACTCAATAATAGAAAATATAAAGATAGAATAGAGGCGCGACCTGTAAAATACTTTTCAACTGTAAGACAAAACTATTTAGACAGAGCTAAAGCTAACCCAGATAGATTTTGTATTGTATCAGCAGACTGTGACATCAAAGAAGTACATGCGAATATTCAGTCTAAACTTGCAGCTATTTTAAACGAGTATGCTTAGGCCTACTTTATACATCAATCAATTAGAAAACCATATTGAACATGCAAAGCTAGTATTATGTAAAGAAAATACGTTTTGTGGTCAATGTAATAGCTGTAAACAATGGAATGATGAACAACATCCCGATTGGATGATTTTAAAAGCAACATCTACATCCATTGGAGTTGACCAAATAGATGAAATAATACAACGTTCATCGACATATCCAAAATATGCAGATATCAAACTAATATCAATATTAAATGCTGAGTTAATAACAGAAGCTGGACAAAATAAATTACTTAAGAGCTTAGAAGATAAAAATGAAACTTTAGGATGGACCTTATATTCACCGGCATCTATGATTACTAATCTGTTGAATACTATTATCAGTAGGGTAAAAGTAGACCATGCAACTGATAAAGTACTCTATAGTGACTTAGACATTACAAAAGAATGGATCAATTACATCAAAAATGGCGGTGCTATACCAAATGAAAAAATTGATGACTTAGGAAATGCACTTTATACCTTAATGCGAGATAAGAATACAACAAATAAAGAACTCTCAATTTATATCAAATTTTTTGATAGATTTCTCTTCATGAAAAAATATGAATCATTCAATTTAAAAATAAAAAACTCTTCAGCAATCTCTTTAATTCTTTGCAGCTGATTCGATTTCTCTTTTTCTTATTTCAAGATGTGTGAAATCAAGAAGTTTTCTACGTAATGGATTATACAGATTAGAAAAAGTCATTTCATTTGGAGATTGATTAGAAGAAAGATTAATTAATTCAGATGCTGCAATTTTTATTTTTTCATTATTTATTTCTAATACCCAGCTAGCGTCTGCATTGTATTGTCGCCAAACATTTCCAGTATTCCTGTTTGCAATGTATTTTACATTGTACTTCAAATCTTTGATAACATACTTTCCTTTGTGAGAAATATTAAAACCACTAGCATTTGCAAAGGAAGAAAAGATTTGTCTTTCTGAAGCTGGATTGATTTTATCAATATTTAAACTGTAATTTTCTACATTTACTAAATGAAAACCGCATCCATTAAATACAACTAATAAAAATAAAGAAAAGATGAAACGTATGTTCATAACCGATAATTTATCATTTTAAAGCATGGGATACAAATCGTCTTAAATATAAATGTTCAGCTGATGACAAAAGAATCAAAACTATAAATAAAAATGAAGCCACTGCACCATCTCCATATATAGCAATTGGTGTTTTGCCAGATTGGATCTGTATGGTTTGTACAAAGCTTGAAGAAGTATGAGGCTTAAGCTCTTTTACAACATTTCCTTTAGAATCAATCCACTGTGAGGATCCATAATTACTTGCAATCATAAGCGGTTTTTGAGTTGATTTGGCAATAAACCTACCGATATGAGTATATTGTTTATCAAAGCTTGAACCCAAAAACCAACTTAAATCATTCACAACTATGAAATAATTCACCTGATTTGCGTATTGATGAACAAATTGAGGAAACAATAATTCATAACAAATTAAACTTCCTATAATACCGTATTCAGAATTATAAATAACATCACGCCCAGATCCTGATTTAAGTCCAACATGTGGTAAATTTAACAATTTTAGAAGCCATATGAAACCTTCAGGAATCGTTTCATTAAATTGAGCTAGATAATATTTATGATGGGTAAATAAAAGCGTCCCCATTGCATTAAAAACTACCATTGAATTATAAACGTTTTTTTGGTTAGAAATTGTAAACACACCTCCAATTAATAGCTCATCATTCACCATTTTGAAAGCAACTCGTTGACTTAATAAGAATGCGCCTTCGGGCCAAATAATCAAATTTGCTTTATCAATACTTTTAATTCTCGAATTAATATATGAAAATCCATCTTTTAATTTGCCATTATCAAAAATATCTTTTTTATTATTCGTCTGAATAATACCAATTTTTACATCATGAATTGGCTTAGTCCAATTTTGCTGACCAAGTAACATTAATAAACAGGATATAAAAATTATAAATGACCCCATTTTCTTTAAACTAGAATTCTTTCCTACTATAGATAAGCAAAAATAAAACAAAAGCATAGTCATACCATATACACCAAGAATCGGAATAAAGTAGGAGAATGGGGTATCTGTCAGTAAATATCCATGCATTAAAAAAGGAAAACCACCTAAACCCTGGCTTCTAACAAACTCAGCTAATGTCATTAAAATTGAAAAAAATAATAGAGAAAAATATGAATGTGCAAAAAATTTTTTATATAAGGAAACTACTAGAGTATATATTAAAGCAAAATAAGCACATAAGCCCATAATGATTATGTTTGAAAGTAAAGATGGTATATGGGCGAAATCCCTTAAAGGGTGGATCAACCAATGACACCCTATTATAAAAAAACATAAATAAAAAAGAAAAAAATTAGTAGAACTAGGAAAACTTTTTATAAATTCAATCCTAATGAAGGTTACTAAACTTATTAGTGAAACAAAGAAATAATGAGGAAACAAAAACCCGATAGCCGTAAAGCAACCTAAAATAGGAGATATCAAATATGATCCTTTTCTATTGTTGACAGTCATTACTTTGGTTTATTCGCTAAACTAACCTCAATTTTTTTTATTCTTCTATTATCAGCTGCAATAATTTTAATTTTAAATTGATCAAAATTAAAACGTTCATCTGTTTCAGGAATTCGACCAAGCTTTTGAGTAATTAAACCTGCAAAAGTATCTAGATATTCATCACTGTAATCTACACCAAAAAACTCGTTAACAGCATCTATTGGTGTCAAACCAGAAACAATATAACAACCAGGAGATTGAACAGAAATTACGGTGGCGTTTTTTTCATATTCTGCATCATGCTCATCATCAATTTCTCCAAATATTTCTTCAAAAATATTTTCAATTGTGATTAATCCGCTAACTTCTCCGTATTCATTGACAACAATTGACATATGGCTGCGTCTTTCTTGAAAATCGTGTAATAAATTATCAATTCTTCTACCTTCAGGAGTTAACATAGCAGGTCGCATTACATCACTAACTTTAGTTTTTTTGTCAGTTCCAATTAAATCTTTTGTTAGCAAAATTCCAACTACATGGTCCTTGTTTTCAGATATAACTGGATAACGTGAATGCCGTGTATCATTAATTATTCGCATCATTCCACTAAATGATTCATTTTCCTCAATCACTTTCATATTGGCTCTACTTATCATAATATCACGGACCTTTTGGTTTGATATATTTAAGACACCTTTTACCATTTTATTGGTATTAGAATTAATAATGTGTTTCTCCTCTGCATGGCTCATGATCGATTGAACATCAGAGAGTTTATTAATTAATTTTTTTATTCTCTTTTTTTGAATGAAATTTAATAATTTATGAATCATTTATTTAAAGTACTCATCAAGCAGTTGATCTTCAATTTGCTCCATTTTAAGAGCGTCCTCCTCATATTCATGGTCAAAACCACATAGATGTAAAGTACCATGAATTAATATAAAAGCCCAATATTTATCGATGCCAATCTGTTTATTTACAGCTTCAAATTCGATGATTGGAACACACAAAATAATTTGACCACATTTGTAATCATCAAAAGAGAGAACATTTGTTGGTCCATATTTATTTCGATATTGTCCATTGTAGTAAGCACTATCATCTTTATTTACAAGCACAACCTGAATTTCATAATTTTTTATTGATAGGTAATTCATAACATAAGATATGACATCAATGAAAAATTGATCTTCATGATAATTTATATTTTCATCCCGAATAACATCAATCTTTTTTTTCATATGCTTGTACAATTTTTTGTACTATCTTGTGTCTAACAACAGCTTGAGAATCAAAATAGCTAACAGATATTTCTGGGATTTTTTTTAATACTGAAATAGCGATATCAAGACCAGATGACTGATTGACTAAATCAGACTGTGTATGATCACCAACAATTACCATTTTTGATCCATAACCAATTCGAGTTAACGCCATTTTCATTTGAGGTGATGTACAGTTTTGAGCTTCATCTATAATTACGAAACTATTTTTGAAAGTCCGGCCGCGCATAAAGGCTAGAATATTAATTTCGATTGTTTTAGTTTCGATTGCTTTATTTACTTTGTCAACGCCCATTAGTTCATAGAGTGCATCATATAAAGGTTGTAAATATGGGTTTATTTTTTCAGCCATATCGCCTGGTAGATACCCAATTTTTTCTCCTGCTTCTAAAGCAGGTCTTACAAGTATGATCTTTTTAATATGGTTATTTCTTAATGCGTGAACTGCTGATGCCACTGCTAAGTATGTTTTTCCTGTCCCAGAAGGTCCTACTCCAAAACTTATATCATGAGTTTGAATATCATCAATAAATGATTGTTGTTGAGCATTTAAAACCTTGATTGGAAGCTTGGAATGAACAGTTGCATCAATACTTTGAGGACAATTTAATAGCATTTCTATTTGATCTGAGTCTAAATGACCAGACTCTGTTAAGTCATAAAGCTTAATAATTAATGAGATTGCTATCTCAACATTCTCTTCAACTTGACCACTCACTTTAAAATGATTTGAACGATTATTTATTATAACGTCAAAAGTAATTTCTATTTTTTTAATATTCTCATGATTAAACCCGCATAAAAGAATTAAACGATCATTATCGATTGGATTTAAATGAAATTTTTTAACAACTTGATTTATCACAGGCATAATAACATATTCACGCTATTATTATATATCATTATCAACAATCTTGCCGTCTAAAGAATTCTTATTTGCTTGTGTAATTAGAACAGGGAGAATATTCCCGATTAATGTTGAGGGTCCATCAAAATTTACAGTTCGATTATTTTCTGTTTTACCTGATAACTGTGTTTTAGATTTAGCAGAATATCCAGTCACAAGAACATTTTGATTGGTATTTACCATACTTTGACTAATCTTAAAGGCGTTGCCTTGAATAAGTGTTTGAAGCTTAGAAAGTCGATCTTTTTTTTCAGCTAACGTTACGTTATCTTCCTTGAAACTTGCAGGTGTTCCAGGGCGAGGACTATATATAAAGCTATATGAATGGTCGATGTTCAATTGTTTCACAAGATCAAAGGTTTGCTGGAAATCGAAATCCGTTTCACCAGGATACCCAATGATAAAATCAGATGAAATTGAAATATTTGGTCTAACTTTTCTTAATTTACTAATGATACCTCTATAATCCATATGACTATAACCACGCTTCATTTCCATTAATATTTTATCTGATCCACTTTGAACTGGTAAATGAAGATAATTAGGAAGTTTTTCAACATCACGGTATGCATCAATCAATGATTGATCGAATACGGCAGGGTGAGATGTCGTAAATCTAATTCTTTCAACTCCATCTATTAGATTAATTAAACGAATTAATCCAGCCAAATTAAATGTTTCACTATTAAAAGTACTATTGTAATTATTTACATTTTGTCCCAACAAATGAATTTCTTTAGCACCAAGAGCAACTAATTGTGATATCTCTAACAATACATCTCCTACAGCTCGAGATATTTCTGGTCCTCGTGTATAAGGTACTATACAAAAAGAGCAAAACTTACTGCACCCTTCCATGATTGAAACAAAAGCACTTGGACCAGTTTGTCCAGGAGGAGGGAGTTGATCAAACTTTTTTATGGGATCAAAAGATATATCTGTTACTTTTTCTCTTTTATGAATTATTTTTGAAATCATTTTAGGGAGTTGATGTAAGGTTTGAGGACCAAACACAACATCAACTTGTGGGGCTCGTTTATGAATGTTTTCTGCTTCTTGTGAGGCAACACATCCGCCAACACCGATTATAATATCTGGACGTTTATTTTTAAATTTTCTCCATCTACCTAACTCAGAAAAAACCTTTTCTTGTGCTTTCTCTCTTATAGAACATGTATTCATGAGTAAAATATCAGCATCAGATTCATTTTCACATAATTGAATTGGCATATTTTCTTTGAGTAAATCGAACATTTTGTCAGAGTCATAAACGTTCATCTGACATCCGTAGGTTTGAATAAATAGGTTTTTTTTGTGCATGAATGTTATTGTAATTTTTTTTTATAAAAATTAAAAGGGCAGAGCAGTATAATCTACTCTACCCATTAAGATTACTTACCGTAATTGGTGTGATGCTTAGGTTTGCCACATGATGTGTCATCAAAACCAGTACCTGTACAACCAACAAGTGTAAATAATGCTCCAGCAATAAGTAGTGTAAATAATTTCATTATGAACCTCCAATTAAAAACAAGTTTATGATAACAATTGTTTATGAGTTACGCAAGGATATCTCTCTTAAAAAGAAACTTAAAAGAAAACTAATAAATAAACCCAAGGGCAACATTAATAGTGCTTGTTCAAATCCAGCATTAGAAAAAATTCTTTCACCATTTTGAATCGAGCCATCCCAACTTTTATCTAACATAAAACCAACAAATGGACTTAGAAAAGTATTTAACATTACCAGCATATTTGTAAGTGAGATAGCAGTTCCAACTAACTTTTGATCAAAGAAGCTAGTGGCAATTGGAAAAACAAGTACTTGGACGCTACTTGCAAAACCAACAAAAAACATGACAAGGTGGATCATGCTAATACTATCAACTTTATGAAATATAATAAAAGATAACAATATAGAAGAGATTAATGCGCCAAGTCGAATAAAGATTACGGTTTTGTTATATTTAGCTGCCAACCATCCTGCAACAGGAGCTCCGACAGCCCAGCCAGCAAAAAGCATGCTTGAAACAGCATTAGCTTGAGTTGAGGGCAAATAATATGTTTGTTTAAAAAACATAACTGCCCACATAGATGCAAAAACGTTTGTTGGCATAAATAAAAGAGAACCAATGATACCATTAATCCAAAATTGACTAGAATTTCTAATTTTTAAAATATC
>NZIM01000092.1 GCA_002691585.1 Legionellales bacterium | reverse complement strand
TTACTTGTGTTACAGGAGTGTCAGGTTCAGGTAAATCAACCCTAATTAATGGTACCCTTTACCCTTTATGTGCCCAAAAGCTCAATCGTTCCCATACGTCTAAACCTGGGGAGTACGATGAAATTACTGGTTTAGAATATTTAGATAAAGTGGTTCGTATTGATCAAAGTCCTATCGGTCGAACACCTCGTTCCAATCCAGCCACCTACACAGGTCTTTTAGGACCCATTCGNGACCTTTTTGCGATGAGTCCAGAGTCAAGAGCGAGAGGATATCGCCCTGGTAGATTTAGCTTTAACGTCAGAGGAGGACGATGTGAAGCATGTGAAGGAGATGGACTCATACGNGTTGCAATGCATTTTCTNCCTGATGTNTATGTCACCTGNGATCAATGTGANGGAAAACGGTATAACAGAGANACCCTTGAAATCCAATTCAAAGGAAAAAATATCGCCGAAATTTTAGATATGACCGTTGAAGATGCACTTCATTTTTTTGAAAATATACCGCTCATCGCAAAAAAATGTAAATTACTGTACGAAGTTGGTTTGGGTTANATTCGGTTAGGACAAAGTGCTACTACGCTNTCAGGCGGTGAGGCACAGCGAATCAAGCTCTCTAAAGAGCTATCTAAACGATCCACAGGACAGACCATTTACATCCTTGATGAACCCACTACGGGGTTGCATTTTCATGACATTCAACAGTTATTAAACATCCTACATCGATTAACTGATCAAGGAAATACAGTCGTAGTCATTGAACATAACCTNGATGTGATTAAAACGGCAGACTGGGTCATTGATTTAGGACCAGAGGGTGGACAAGGTGGGGGCACTTTAATCGCTACTGGTACACCTGAAAGTGTCAGTAGATCAAAGAAATCTCATACAGGTCGTTACTTAAAGTCACTTGTTAAGAACGTATAATTTGATCAAATCTAGAGTAAATGGCCTTGGCCTTCTCTGGTGCATGAGAGCGATATACAACAAGCGCCTGTATTAAATCATGAAGTTCTGGTTGAAGTTGAATGAGTAAATCAGCTTGAGAAACTGCAAGATCAAATTGTTGGCTTTTTAACGCTGTGGCAATCAGTGCTTTTATGATGCATCGTTCACGTGGATACACTTGATGCCATGCTTTGAGTTGCTTTAGTAGTTGCTCTTCAGAGAGAATAGGCAACTTCTCGTAATAAGTCACTAAATTAGCGTCAAATGATTGTTTAATTGACCTTTCAATCAGTTTTTTTGCACTCACATAATCTTCTGTCGCACAATACATCTCCANTAAGAGATTTTGAAACTGGGATAATTGAGCAATAGAGCGTGGCAGATAATTGAAGATTTGATAAAAAGCTTTTCTATCTGAAATCTGTCCCTCTAATTGATGGAATGCTGCCTCTTCTAAAAGATGTAAATATGTTTCCTTATCCAGTCTAGATTTATGAACCATCACGTGTTCGTACAATGAGTCCCACTGTTGTAAATTTAAAAATACGTTTGCAAGGCTATGAACGATCCATGGGTGATTTGGATCAAGTACACTCGCAGACTTTAATTCATCAAATGCTCTTGAATACTGCTCGAGGTTTAAAAAATAATTTGCAGCAACCCAGCGTAATAAAAGCTCTTCTTTTGGGGCATTAATGATGGCTTGGTTTAATAGCGCATGGTCAAATGTTCGCTCTGCACATCGTGTTAAAAAGACCATCATGGTTTCGATGATACTCTGCTTTGATGTCAACTTAGTGTAAAGCGCTCTAAAGCGCCCTGTCGCAATATTTGATATTTGGTTTTCGACCTTAGAAATAACGCGTTTATGGGTCGCAAGTCGTCTTGAATCACTAATTTGTTTAGGAATCCACATCAACCATAAAAACAACTTCAAAAGAAGATAAAAAGCAACAAATACCATTGCACCAACTAACACCGTTGACTGAATGATGTATTGATCTACTTCAATAATGATGGTGCCGGGGTGATAATATAACCAGAAAAAACCAAATGCACTNGGAACAAATAAAATTAAAAATCGAAATATCATCAGACAAACACCATTTTGTTACTAACCTCTAACTGAGGATTTTTTGCTGGTTGTTTTTCCTCTGAGGTCGATGGTTTTTCTTTCTTTGGCTCGGCCTGTTCATTTGGCTCATTAATGGACGAAGGCATTTTCTTGNCTCCATTCATCTTGGGTGTTTTTATACCACTTCGTTTAAATCGTTCAACCTCAGATTGAAGTTCTGACACATCCACGTGATGAAGTGGCTGACTTAATGCACCAAGTATTACNTTAACTTCTGATTGTTTGGCGTAACCTGTTTCATACAGACGTCGAATCACTACTTGATAATGATCAAATCGACCATTCATTAAATCGTACCTTAATTGCTCTAATAACCCGATGTAAATCCTTAAAGAAACATTCCCTAATTGAGTAGAACGATCTTTGGGGACTGTTTCAATGTATATGAAAGTACGGACCCATTCATACCATTTAGAGTGGATTTCATGTTTTTGTTTTTTCACAACAGGCTCTTTTGGATGCGTCAACGTGAACTCTAGTTGATCGATACGNTTCAAACGGTCAAAAATACTATCTTGCAATTGGTTTGCATTTCTTAATACTGATTTTAGTGATATGACGAGGTGGTGATTTTCAGCAATAGCAGAGGTCAATTCACGAATTTGAAACAAAGCGATTATTGCTTGATTGATACCTAGTTGTAGGTCCCTTGAATCATCAATGGCATTGATTGCAAAATTAATACGAGTAATCAACTGTTCTGTATTCGTGGANGATAAATCTTCAACCAGTTGTTTGCGCTCCAGTAANCCATAATCATGGATTTTTGTCATCTCATTCTCAAGCTCAGTTACCCTTTGATGCATTTGAGTCATTTTGGAATGTGCCATGAAAACTACGAAAAGAGCCAAGACAATTAAAAATAAACGAGGCAACCAAGAATATATTTTTTTAAAATTACCAATCAATTGCTTTTAATCCCTCAATCATTGCGCTTTGCGACGGGTTGTTTAACCAATGCACCTGCCCTTTAAAACCAAGTGCTCTTATGTCCTCTTGGGAAACAGACGTTGCAGTTATCATATCATAATTTTTGAAGCATGAAAGCTCTCTCTTCTCAATATAATATGTCTTGAATCGTTTCAACAGCTCAAAACTACTCACCCAGATGACTCCTTTGCTGGGATATTCTTTATTTAAAGTCACTGCAGATGGAGCTGAAAGTGCGTAGACCACCTTTTTTTCCACATGGGCACCTCGAGACTGAAGTGTCTCAAATAACTTGTTTTTTGAATGCTGACCACAATAAATATTTATGCGTTGATTTTCTATATTTTGAAGTAAATGATGATCTAACAGTCCTTCAGTTGAAAATCGTGTTGGTAACACAACACCAGACTGATGACTCCTCTCTATAGACAACGCTGTTTGAGGACCAATCGCAAAGACGGTGGTTGTTTGTAATGACGATGGACCATATTGAACTGAGGGTTGAGAGACAAAGATCGCAATATCACTTTCTGAATCGATATAATCGAGCTTCACAACCGTTGCTGCAGGTAAAAAAATTGGAGCAAATCCACTCTTTATAAGAAGATCTCCAACTTGACCCTGTAAGCTTTGAGGTCTAATGATTACAACAGCTTTCATACTATGTATTTTAATGAATAATAATTTTTTAGCTATCAGAATTTTATGATCATTCAGTTAAAGTGATCTATAATTAAACTATAACAATAATTAAGAGCATTTTATGAAAAAAGTTCTACTAACTGGTGGCAATGGATTCATTGCCAAGAGAATTTTAGTTGATTTACTTGAAGCAGGCTACTCTGTCAACGTGACGTTAAGAGATATCAATGTCTCTAATATTATTAAACAGAATCTATCACTTCACACCAAAAAATTAGATCAAATTCAATTTTTTGAATGTGATTTAGAGCTTGATGATGGGTGGGAGGAAGCCATCGAAGGATGCGACTTTATCATACATGTTGCTTGCCCTACTCCGATGTCATGTGGTAACGACATCGAATCATATTTAATGGGATCTAAAGATGGCACTCTTCGTTTATTAAAATTAGTAGTTGAAAAAAATATTTCAAAAATCGTCATTACATCATCCATTACTGCTTTAATATATAATGACAATCGAAAATCCCCTTTTACGTTTAATGAAGAATCTCGTAGTGATCTTAGCAGTAATGATATTGGTTTATATGGACAATCAAAAACCATTACAGATGCAGCTGTTTGGACGTTTGCTAAAGAAAATAATATTGAAAGTAAAATCTCATGTATTTATCCAGGACTTGTGCTTGGCCCTTGTTTGGATACGCGTTTAAATCTCTCTACATTGTATCTCAATCAGCTAACAAATGGCTCTTTTCCAATGGTTCCTGAGTTATCATGGCCCATTGTAGATGTTCGAGATGTATCAAAAATACACATCATGGCAATGACAGAACCACAACTAGCAAATCAGCGTCTTATTCTTGGTAATGAGTCATTAAGCCTTATGGAAATCAGCGATATTATTAAAACAAAATACCCTGAGTTTGAAAACAAGCTCCCTCGCGCCATACTGCCAGAGTTCATCGCTAAGTTACTCGCTTATATCGATCCAAAACTCAGAAACATATCAGGCGATATTGGTGTTGAAGTAGTAGCAAATAATAAAGTGACAAATGGTATTTTAAATGGATTTAAATTTAGAACTGCCGAAGAAAGTATTTTAGATACTGTAGAATCATTAATCGAACTAAAACTTGCAGCCTAGGTTTCTGAATAATTAGGCCCGTCACCTCCATGAGGTGGTTTCCAATCAATATTTTGGCTCATATCTTTGATATCACACGTTTTACAGTGAATGCAGTTTTGTGCGTTGATTTGAAATTTTGGTTTACCATTCTCAACCACAATTTCATAAACTGCTGCTGGGCAATAACGTGTTTCTGGTGATTGGTACTCTTTATAATTAAAATCAATGGCCTTACTGGGTTTTTTCAAAATCAAATGACATGGTTGATTTTCCTGATGGTAAGTTGCGGTCAATCGAACGGATGTCAATATATCGAAGGTATATATCCCATCGTGTTTTGGATATTTAATGGGTTTGAACTCTTTGGCAGGTTTTGTTGCTTCATGATCCGTTTGATGTTTGAAAGTCCATGGTGAGTAACCCAAAGTAACGGTTTCATAAACGGCATTCAATAAACCACGCCATAATCCTTTATGAAATCCAGGGCGAATGTTTCTCACTTTTTTTAATTCTTTTCCGACTTTACTGGATCGTAATGCTTGGTCATAACCTTTAATGTTTTTCTTGAAATGTTTTGTAATGGCGTCTGCTGCAATGATACCACTGTGCATTGCATTATGAATGCCTTTAATTTTGGGCGTATTGACCATACCTGCAGCGCAACCAACCAGTAACCCTCCCGGAAATTCTAGTTGTGGTAGTGATTGCCACCCACCCTCAGTAAGTGCTCTGGCACCATACGCTGTACGTTTTCCTTTTTTCAATAGAGATTTACACATTGGATGTAATTTAAACTGCTGAAAGACTTCATACGGATTCAGATATGGGTTGTCATAATCAAGACC
This sequence comes from Legionellales bacterium, assembly GCA_002691585.1. Taxonomy (GTDB): domain Bacteria; phylum Pseudomonadota; class Gammaproteobacteria; order Comchoanobacterales; family Comchoanobacteraceae. The sequence continues at coordinate 2,939 of NZIM01000092.1, read as the reverse complement.
TATCACATATCCAATTGCTAATTTTTGCTCGCCGTAATGATATACAAAAGAGCCCCCATAGGTTTTTTGTTCAAGGGGCCATCCGATGGAGTGCCATACGTGGCCTTTTTGATGTTTGGCTTTTGAAATTTCCCAAACCTCTTTAAAACCTATGGCATACGTTTGAGGTTGACTATTTTGATCTAATTTAAAATGCTGTGTGAGGTCTTTAGTTAACGAGCCTCGAGCACCTTCAGCTAACACAGTGGTTTTTGCTCTAAGAGCCATGCCTGGTTGGTAATTATCACCTTTTAAACCATTTTCATCAACGCCCATGTCACCTGTTAATACACCACACATTTTCCCTTTTTCAATGATGGCACTGACCGCGCTAAATCCTGGAAAAATCTGAACACCTAGACTTTCGGCATGGTGTGCCAGGTATCTAGAAAACTGAGATAAACTAATAATGAAATTACCATGATTATTCATTTGGGGAGGAGTGGGTAACTGGTAACTCTTTTTTTCAGTAAAATAATAGAAACGATCTCGAGTAACAGGCTCCATCAAAGGTTTAGATGAATCAGTAGACCATTTTGGAATCAATATATCCAATGCACTAACTTCTATCACTGCACCAGATACCAGGTGCCCACCGATTTGTGCTGATTTTTCAATAACACAAATTTCAAGGCTTGGTTTGTTCTGTTTTAAACGTATTGCTGTTGATAATCCTGCAGGCCCAGCACCAACAATTAGTACATCAAACGAAATTGATTCTCTATCTCCCATACTATTAGTATATCACAAAACAAAAAAGCCTATGCTATACTTGGCATAACGGAGATTTTGATGAAAGTATTAGTGCCTGTGAAACATGTCATTGACTACAATGTTCAGATTCAAATTAAAAATGGAAAAGTGGTAAAAGACCACGTCAAACATTCAATGAATCCATTTGATGAAATTGCAGTTGAAGCTGCACTACAATTGAAAGAAGCAAAATACCTTACCGAAATCCATTGCATTAGTATTGGCACGAATGACGTCATTCCAACACTTCGTCATGGGCTCGCATTAGGTGCAGATCAAGCCGTTTTAATTGAATCTAAGGATACGATGGATCCAATTCATGTCGCAAAAGTTTTAGCGGAACACATAAAAAAAGAAGCATATGATTTAGTGATCATGGGCAAACAAGCCATTGATGACGATTACAACCAAACAGCCCAAATGCTTGCAGGTATACTTAATTGGTCTCAGGCAACGTTTGCATCGAAAATCCATCCAAAAAAGAATGGACTGGAAGTCACCCGTGAAGTAGATGGTGGACTTGAAACCATTGCGGTCAACCTTCCAGCAGTGATCTCTACTGATTTAAGGTTGAATGAACCACGTTTTGCAACATTACCCAATATCATGAAAGCAAAATCAAAACCACTGACCACCATTGCGATTGATACATTTAAATTAGAACTAAAACCCTACTTTACTCAAGCAACCATTGAAGAGCCTGCTCAAAGAAAAGCGGGAAAAGAAGTGAAGTCCATTGACGATTTAATAAAAGTAATTAAGGAAGTTACCGAATGAAAGTAGTAGTAGTTGCATATCACCAGGGAAATATATTGAGTCCACTTAATGCTTCTGTTCTAACCGCAAGTCAACAGTTTTCAAAGCAGTGTGATGTTTTAATCATCGGTGATAAATTAGGTCAGATGGCACAGTCATTAGGTGAATTCCCAATGGTCGAAAATGTTTTAGTGTGCGATCACAAAGCCTATGAACATCAACTTGCTGAGAACATTGCTCAGGTAATCCATGAAGTCGCTCAATCATACGATATCATTTTAGGGGTTAGCTCAACATTAATGAAAGATATTTTTCCAAGGGCAGCAGCATTATTGGACATAGGCTTAGTCAGTGATGTCATTGAAATAAAATCAAAAGATCACTATAAAAGACCTATATATGCTGGAAATGCTATCGCTAATATTAAAGATACACAAAAGAAGAAAATGCTGACCATTCGAGCAACGGCATTCGAAAAAGCACAACCATCTAGAGATCACAAAGCAAACATTCAATCATTGTCCATTCATTTTGAAGCACAACATTCAAAGTTCATTAAGACTGAGGCACCTGAATCATCCAGACCAGAACTTACCTGTGCAGATATTGTAGTATCTGGTGGACGTGGATTTGGTAGTAAAGAAAATTTCAAACAATTGGAGACATTTGCAGATAAATTAGGTGCAGCAATTGGTGCATCAAGAGCTGCTGTAGACGCAGGCTATGTTCCTAATGACTACCAAGTAGGTCAAACAGGAAAAATTATCGCACCTCAATTATATATTTGTTTTGGAATATCTGGCGCCATTCAACATTTAGCAGGCATGAAAGATAGTAAAGTAATCATTGCAATCAATAAAGATCCTGATGCCCCAATCTTCAAAATAGCAGATTATCACTATGTTGGTGACCTATTCGAAGTACTTGCTACTTTTGAAAAAACCTTCAAATAAAATAATCTGCATCAATAATATACCACCTATTTTTCAATTATTTGAAAGATAGAGCATAATCTGTTAAGATACACTGATAATAAAAGGGTTTAGATGACTGTATTAACAAAAAAAAACGTAGATGATCATTGCCATAATTTAGGAATCTCTAGAGGTGATTTTACAGAATTCACTATTCCTGATGGCGTCACTGAGATTGGTGAACATGCTTTCTATCTATATACCTCTCTCACATCCATCACCATTCCTGATAGCGTCTCTCAGATTGGTGAGTGTGCTTTCCAATGGTGTAAATCGCTTTCATTCATCACCATTCCTAATGGCGTCACTACAATTGGTAGATCAGCTTTCTACGAATGTACCGCTCTCACATCCATCACCATTCCTGATGGCGTCACTCAGATTGGTGAGGAGGCTTTTATTAATCGACGCTATTCA
>NZIM01000070.1 GCA_002691585.1 Legionellales bacterium | reverse complement strand
GAGCATCCAAACGAAATTCCACAAATGGGTTGTACTCCTCGTGTTGTGAAAGAAGTTATCGAAAATAATTACTTACTAGATTTTAAACCACGTCTTAATACCTCTTCATACGTTAATGTCGAGTTTGAGCCAGAAGAAGAAGACATTGCAATGTTAGGATTAAAAGTGAATTTAGCGGATCAAACCGTTTATCCACAATCATTCAAGCTACATAACTCCATCATCAATATGATTGCAGATTTATGGCATTGTCCTAAAAATGATGAATTTGAAAAGTATGGTGTACAAGCCGGTGCTGGTACTGTTGGGTCTACTGAAGCATGTCTTCTTGCAGGCTTAGCTTTACGTGCTCGATGGCGTAAATGGTATGCTAAAAAGCATAAATTATCTGCTGATGAAGTTGCTGGTATCAAACCAAACATTGTAATTTCAAGCTTGTATCAAGCCGCATGGGAAAAATTAATTAAATACATGGACATTGACTGTAAGTTAATCCAACCTTCTGTTGACACCTTTAAAATAGATCCAAACCATGTAAAAGAAGCCATTGATGATAAAACCATGGGTGTTATTTGTATTTTAGGAAACCATTATGGTGGTCATTATGATCGAGTGGATAAAATCAATGACATTATCAATGAGGTCAATAACGAAAAAGGGTATCAAGTGGCTATACACGTTGATGCAGCATCTGGTGGATTCATAGCACCATTTCAAAAAGACATGCCTGCATGGGATTTTCGCTTAAATAATGTATTATCCATATCTGCCAGTGGTCATAAATATGGTGAGTCCTGTTGTGGTACTGGATGGTTGGTATGGCGTCAACGTAAAGACTTAAGCGAATACATTGCTATTTCAATTAGCTACCTAGGTGGTTTAGCTGAATCATATACTTTGAATTTTTCACGACCAGCAAGTGGTGTGTATGTTCAATACTATAAATTAATCCGTTTAGGTATTGAGGGCTACACTAATTATTGCGATATGATGATGGGTTATGCCGATCGAATTCGAAAAGCGCTGAAAGCAATGACTTACAATGGTAAACCACGATTTAAAATTTTAGACGATGGCAATAAACATTGTTTACCGGTTGTCGCTGCAATGTTAAATACTGAATGTGATTTTGGATACAATGACATTGATTTACAAAATGCACTTGCTCAGAACCATTGGTATGTCAGTGCGTATGGTATGTATTTAGAGAATCCTTTGACACGAGAAAAAATGCCATTATTCAATGATCAGCCAAGTGATCAAACGATGTTTAGAATTGTGATTAAAGCGAACTTTACCGACAGTATGGTACAGCATTTAATTGAGTCATTTGAGCATGCGTTCAATACATTGGATAACNTGAAAATTGAGTTTACAGGTCAATCCGATACTTCGTTTTTACGAAATAAAGACCAGATCGTTACAAATCACTGTTAGGATGAAGGCATACGATGTGTCGTATGGCTTCACAATGCGGAATATGTACTCGAGTGCATTTGAATGGACACTGAATGGTTGCGAGTTCATCACTTGGGTACTTCCCTTTCATCATCAACATAGGCACCTTACCAAGGTGTTTTGACCATTTCAAAAGAGTACTACAACTTGAAACTGCGCGTACAACGATCATATCAGGTGCGGTAGTGATTTCCTCAAGGCGATGATGACTCGCTGTAATATTCGGTAATTTTAAATCATCTATTAATTGTTGAACGTAATGGATTTTCTTTCTTCTTGCATCAATCANTTGAAAGCGTATATTTGGNTGCATGATGGCTAAAGGAATACCAGGAAANCCTGCTCCAGATCCCACATCAAGTACCACCGCATTGGTTGGCAACGATTCCATCCAAGGCTTGATTGTTAAGCTATCCAATAGGTGAAAATCAACGATCTGATCTGGCTGATCAATTGATGTTAAGTTTAAAGTTTGATTGGCCTTTTGAAGTGAATCAATGGTTTGAATCAGTGCGTGTAGTTGAGTCTCTGTGGGGTGATAACCCAGTTCAGTTAATCCACGATGTAGTTGCACTTCAATATTATTCAACGATCTTCAACGATGGTTTTTTCTTCTTGCTTTTTGAGGCGGGTTTACTTTCTTTTGGTGGAGGAGGTAACTCTTCCTCTTCATCAAAATACATGCCTTGGCCATTTTCTGTACAGTATATGGCCTTTACAGCATACACTGGAATGTGTACCTCAAAGATCACTTGATTAAAAGATGCTTGAAAGATAATGTCATCGATACCTAGAACTAAGTCTCTAACTGCATTGAATGAAATATTTAAAACAATTTGATTGTCATCATCGATTTCACACGAATCAGGAACTTTTAAACCAGGTGCTGAGGCATCAATAAGAAGGTGTGGTGTTGCATTGTTATCGGTNAACCAGTCATAAACTGATCGAATGAAATACGGTTTACTCGATTTCATCAAGAACACCTGCATGAATGTCATGCTCAGATAAAGACACCTGAAAACTATCTCTTGAGAAGATATTTTGACAGTAGCGCTTCAATAATGGTGAATGTTCTTCTATTGATACATTATGACTTTTAAGACGCCATAGTAATGGTGCCATGGCACAGTCTACAAGTGAGAATTCGTTACTTAAAAAATATGTTGAATCTTCTAGTAATGGAACGATCGAGTAAATTGCATTGGTGACTGCAGTGATGATTTTATCATCGACGGTGTTTCCCATTTTTTCAATCATTGGATACCATTCATCAACAATCTGACCAATGAGCATCCGTGAACGTGCACGTGCAACTGGATACACAGGTAACAATGGAGGGTGTGGAAACCGCTCATCAAGGTATTCGCTGATAACAGACGCAAAGTCTAATACGAGCTCCCTGTCCACTAGTAATGGAAGTGTACCTTCTGGGCTTAGCTCCATTAAGAATTCAGGTGGTGCGGAGGGGTCGACGGGGACAACGTCTGCTGTAATTGATTTTTCTGCTAATGCCATACGCACGCGCTGGCTGTTTAGGTCCTCTGCAATAAAGAGGGTCATTGCATTTTTTTTCATATATATTAACGCTTTGAATATTGTGGACGTTTGCGAGCTTTCTTGAAACCCACTCGTTTACGGAGCACTGCTCGTGCATCTCTTGTTAAATAACCTTTTTGGCGAAGCTGTTTACGCCATGTTGCTGGCATTTCACCCTCACCCTCTTGCTCTTCTTCGCTATCGGTTGCAACTGGTTCAGATCGACCCATGACCTTTAGTTCATAAGCATCTAAACATCTTGAAATACCGAGTCGAACTGCTTCAGATTGACCGGTAACACCGCCACCTTTGGCAAAGCATATGACATCAAATTGTTTATCTTGACTGAGTAATTGTAAAGGGGCATAGACTTCATCGATCCATTTATTATCTGGACCAAAATAGTCGTTGGCTTCTTTACCATTAACCACTACACGGCCAGTACCTTTCTGCATATATACTCTAGAGACTGAAGATTTACGGCCGCCTTTAGCATAATATGCATCTTTAGCAATTTTAAGTTTTTCCATAAATTATTCCTTTTCGTTGTTAATCTGAGCGGTATGCGGATGATCTTGACCAGCGTAAACACGTAGACGCTTAAGCATTGATCGACCTAAAGGACCTTTTGGTAACATACGCTGAACTGCAAGCATCAATACTTGCTCAGGTTTCTTTTCTACCAACTTGGCATGAGTAATTTGTTTGATTCCACCAGGATATCCTGTATGCCAATGGTATGTCTTATCAGATGAATTACAAATAATTTTTTCACAATTCGTCACAACCACACCATCGCCCATGTTAAGGTATCGACTATACTCAGGTTTATTTTTACCTTGAAGAATCATAGCAATTTGCGTAGATAGTCGACCAAGTGTTTTCTGGTCACCGTCAATGTGTACCCACTCCGGGTTTTCGTTCGGTTTAGTTTCAATAGTTTTCATTTAGTATCCTAAATAGCTTATATTACATGAGCGCATTAAAATACGCAAGCCTAAATTAGGGTTTTACCTTTAAAATATAACCTATTGCGGTAGAAGCCCTGTTTCCTCGGATTCAGAATCGTATTGATCGGGTTCTTGGTATTGAGCATATTGATCATCAAATTGCTCTAAATCGATGTGTTTAAAAAAGTTATCGTGAAAAAATTGAGTCATTAAATATGTTTGCTCGGAGTCTCGAGGTGCTAAGTTGCGATTTTCTACAGTCACACCTTCCCTACCATCAAGATCTATCACACACGATGGTGTTGGATTGATGGTCCACTCATGTAATTGCCCTATGATCCGGCGCGCATTTGCCCTACGCACCCCATTCTCTTTTTTCCATAGAATACCAGCTAAATACACATAGACTTGAAAGACATACCCTAAGGAGCTCTTTTGCTTTTTAGTCAGCTCTTTTTCCTTACCTTCATCAAATACGACATGTGTTTGATGAGGAATGGTAAACTCCAGTTGAAAAAGTGGTTCCTCCGATGGAAACTCGATTGAAATGGTGGGTAAATGCTTTGGCCCCCATAGTAATACATTATGTAAAAACCGTTGTAGCTCACCAAACCGCATTGCATCGTACGAGAATGTTACGCTAACTGGGTGTTTATCAAGATCCAAATGACCATCTTCGTCTGAATAGCCATATATGTATGGTATACCTAAATACTCATTTGTTTGCATCATTCGGATGATCCAATATAAGCTTGGAATGATGGGAAGTATCTGATTGAGACCATATAATAGTTCCAATGCCATTAAACAAAGATCACACGACGAAATCACAATCACATGAATTAATGATGCCGCTATACTGAGTTGGTCGATGATTGCTTGTACTATTCGGCTACCAAAAGAATACACCAAAAAATATCCTAGCTTTTGAAACCATATTGCTCTTTCTGTATTTGATTCAATCAATGGTTTATCTTGACTCAAATCATTTTGGCTTAAAAACAAACGATACCATTGACTGACATTATTGGATGATCTAAAAGATTGATCCTCATCAAAATATAAATCATACATCAGTTGACAACATACATGGACGATAAAGTAAGAATTTTTTAGTAACTGCAATACTGCCACTAAACTATGATACGGAAGCTGAATAGCAACCTTCACCATGATTTTTGCGAGTAGATCGATAAACCTAAAGGCTAGGAGATACAATCGCTCTGTTCCCTCATAAAAAACATTATAGATGCTTTCACTACCTGATGGGATTTCTTCAAAACGACGATAATGCTTAAACTCTACGTCTTTTAAATGGATGAGTGGATGCTCTTGTACGGCTTCAAAGAAATTATAATGCTTATAATAATTATCTGTTGCATTAACATAGTCGATCAGATCTTGCATGCTTGTACGGTAACCGATGATTCATTCTAGGTCAAGAAAATGTGTTATCACATGCTACGAGTAATGGATGAGCGTGGGGAAGGAGTTGTAATTCCTTCAACTACTTCATTGAATTTATCTACTGGATTAGAATTGGCCTTAATTTCTTGTGCATCATTAGAAATATTACCTTTATCTTGATCATTAAACTCAATATTCATATTATTTTTATACTCAACAGCTCTCAGAAATAATTCTTGTTTTAAATGATCTGGCTGCCTTCCCTCACTAGCTAACCCGTTTGCACCCACTAAATTTGATTGTATCCAGGATCTTTGCTCCTCTGTACGAGGCCTTGTAATGTATTGATCCTCAAGTCCAAGAGTATACGGTGAATTATTATTCTGAAAAAATTGATCTTCTCCAGAAAGAATCATGTTATAGGCATCTGCTGCAGGTTTGCTAGAGCCTCCCTCCCCATTATACTCTGTGCTCCATGATTTAAATTGACTCAAATTTTTAATTTCCACCTGAATTCCTCTCTCTTTTAATGCTCCAATGAGATACCCGGCTTCTTGTATTCTATTTTTACCAATGGTGATTTTTACAGGCTGCTTAGGACTTCTTAGAAGGAATTTATCTACTTGATGTCGAGCTTTTGTAGCTACAACAAGACTTCCTCCAAAAGGGTTACTTGAATCATTTTTATCTATAAGGGCATCTTTCTCAAATGAGATTTTTCCATTTGCGGTTCTGCACCCTTTATCAAAATAGGATTTATCATCTGACTCTATCATCTGCTTCAAGGTCTTCATTCTCACTTCAAGATCTTTTAGAACGGGACCCTCGTCATGTGCGTCAGAATTTTCTCTGGCATTAATTATATATTGGATCATAGATTTTTGCCTATCTGTGACTTCTGGGACATTGTCTGCATGTCGTTTCACTTTCCAGTATATATCTGCGATATCATTATATTCTGTTTCAAGAGATTCTTTATCAAGATCCCACATGGGATCGGTAATATCACTAATTACACTATCATTATCATCAGATTCAAGAGAGAGTACGTTATTACTTAAGGAACCTGTATCATCAATTGGAGTTTCTCTAGTAACAACAGGTGAAACACTCATATCACCACCAAAGTAAACAGTATTTGAGTCACTGCTATTATCATCGTAATAACTAATTTCCATAGCACTGGATATCTTTTCCCTAATAGCACTCACAAACGTGATGAGTGCTACTATGTTGTAAACTATGCCTAATAATGAGGCCAGATCAATGTTAAATTCGGGTTCTGCTGATGCTTTTTCGCCTTCTTCTGCATTTTGATTCTCATTATGAGATGTATCACTGTTTACTAAAGGGCCTTCTTGTGGATTCTCTGTGAATCTATTATCAACTTGATCCACAACTTGTTTCATATTCTCTAATGCTTTTATCAATTCAGGGTCTAAGTTGTAACTCTGCATGAGTCCTTCATTCATATCAAGTGATTGAGTTGTTGATGTGCTTGCGAGTACTTGCATCAATTCCCGCGATTTATTATTTTCAAGTTTATAAATAGTGTAACGTTCTTGAATCTCTTGGGAAGATAAAGAAGGCCCATAAGAAATAGCTTTTAAATCTTGTCTCTCTTGCTGAAGTATCTTTAGTAACTCAATGGGTATTTGATTTAAGTCCAATGTAGCTAAGGATCTCACCAGCCCTCCTTGGGTTTGTGTAATTTGTGCAATCTGTGAAATATAATTTTTATAAATAGTATTTGTAGATAATTCAATGAGTACTTTAGATATGTTTGAACTCTCAGCAACACTTAGGGGACTTATTGCTTCGTCCCCTGGGTTATATGAATTATAAATTGTGACTGACACATCTTTATTTTTTGATGGATCTTCTGGGAATGAAATTAAGTTCGCTTTATTAAAATTCTTAGGTACATTAAATGAAACACCATTAGAACTTTGATAGATCCTCTTTAAATAAGTATCTTGAGGACCAGACCTTATCGATTCTATTTGATTAGGGCTTAATGAATTTTCTTCTATTTTTTTTAACTCTCTAATGGAGCTGATTGGAAGACTGACATCGTCTATGAAAGTAGGTATATCGCCATTCAATGCTTTTAGAACATTTGGATTAAGACTACCCCTTATCTCTTTTCCCAAGAGAGAATATGTTGCTAGTACCTTATTAAGATTTGTATTAGTTAAAAGACTTCCACCA
>NZIM01000091.1:24107-42830 GCA_002691585.1 Legionellales bacterium | reverse complement strand
GGTGCATTAGTTTGTTGCGGTTGTTGAACTACAGGTGCATTAGTTTGTTGCGGTTGTTGAACTACAGGTGCATTAGTTTGTTGCGGAGTAGTTGAACCCGCTGCTGCATTGATTGCTGATGCAGTTTTCTTGTTAATCCACTTTTGAATAAAAGAGGGTATTCTTCTATCTCCACTTTTACCAAGTAAATAAGCTTGCTGTGCTACGCTCAAATTATCCAGTGTATTCTCATTATATAGCGCTCTAACATTTTTATCCAATGGATACGGTGGCGATTTATCAATAGTTACCGAATTCAAGGTATTTGAAACTACTTCATTTAAAATAAATGTCCCTGACGTTTTAATTAAAACCCATGTACCAAGAGCAATCGTTGAATTTGGTTCAAATGACATGAATAATAATTTTTTATGTGCTGCCCATTTTTTCCATTTTTGATATCCTTTGTTGTCAACAAATACATAAAAATTTTTAAAATCTGATTCAGTCCAGTTAGCAAAATCTAATTTGATCGATGATAGTCTTTGAGCACTAAAAGCATTTACATATTTACCAACATGACCCTTTTTTATAAATTTAACAAATTCGTCATATATTTCTTGTCGTTTGGATGCTTCATTACTGACATATTCCTTATTCAGTTCTTTTAATAAATTTATTCCTTCATTTCTGATATTGTCATAGTACAACAGATAATAAGGATTTGTTACAGGGTACAACAATTTATCAATATTATACTTTGCATCTTCATAGGATTTTGCATCCGTTTTAATATCCAATGTTGGACGATTAAATTGTAAGGAAGCGTTAGCATCATAATACTTCTTCCATACTCTTTCAGCATATGTTTCCGTAGACACTGGTACATTAGTTTTTTGTGATTCTATGTATTTATGAAGTGTAGACAAAGTCTTTTTATCCATTTTAATTCCATCTAGAATCTTGTATAATTTTTGATATGCCTGTATTTTTTTAAGTTGAAGCTCTTGTCGATATGTGTTGACCAGGTTTTGATCTAGGGGACTTTTTGCAGACTCAGCTACAATTAATGATTGTAATCTTATTTTATCAGGAAATAGATTATCAAAGTTTGCATGGGCATTTGCTGTACCAACCATCCTTTGTGAGAATTTTTCTGCGTCACCTCGCTTAAGCCTCGACAAACTATCATAATAATTAAATATCTCTTCTGCCAAAGTAGTCATTTCTAATGATAATCAAATTATATATATTGGTTTTTATTAGATGCAAGGTATAAAAGTGTTTAGAAAATTATAAAATGTGTACCAAGATAAAAATTTTTTGCAGACCTTCCATGCCAAAAGATGGATTATTTTCAGATAAAAAAGGTAATAATAAATTTATGAGAGGAGTTAAGATAACATGCACTATAATATTTTTAACATTAATAGCATGGTTTATGCCATCTTTGAAATATGAGATGTATGAATACAGAGAAATGCACAGCAATGATTTAAATTTAGATGTTGCAAAAAGAATTTCAAGTTTAGATTTTGTTTCAGAAAATGTAAAAGAAAAACACATGGAACTAAGTGAGAAAATGAAATTGCATTGTAAAGATGATGTTTTGTTTGCGTTTCAATTTTCAGAAAAAGAAAACAACATAACAGTTGAGGACCATGTATTCATGTTATGTTCTATAAATAAGATTATTGCAAATGCAGAGATAATTAAACGTTCAGATAAATATATTCTTTGTACAGAACAATATGCAGATGTAAAGAAAAAAGTAAAAAGACCATCCAATGTCATAATAAAAGCAATTGACATTGATCAATGGGATATTGTTCAATATCAATCAAAAAATGCAAAGGAAGCATGTATAATACAGCATGCCATAGATATTTTGAATTCAAAATGGGTATAAATATGACTAATTATTTTATTAAATGGCACTTTTTGCTTCTGAAAAAGACAGAAAAAAGATTATAAATAAGTACACAACTGTATTGCAATGCAGTGTATGTAACGCAGTTTATACTGAATTATTGAATGTCGGGACGTGGGAGTGTAGATATCATCCAGGTACATATGATTATGATAAAGATGAATGGACTTGTTGTGGTGAGAAATTACATAACCCTTCTAATTACAATGATGTTGGTCGTTATTTTACATGGAATCAATCATTTAGTCCAGTAAAAGCATTTAGCAATGGATGTACACCTTGTGACCATAAAAGCATAGTCAGCAAAGTTCCATATGAAGATGTAAACGTGGAATCAATTGCTCAGTTGATTCCGTTTATGAAACCAGAAGTAGATAAAAGAAATTATACATTAAAAGAAGGAACACCGTATTTGTTAAGAAAAAAACCATTTATACCTCCCCCGTAGTTTCAACATGTTGATACACAGTTTTGATAATTTTTTCAGATTGATTTAAATTCATTTTTGCATTGGAGACGTGTAGTATAAAATTTAATACAAATATTACTATCCATGTATAACCTTGATTAATTTTTGTCATATAAAATAAGAAACATTCATGAACATTATCCACCCACCATAACATAAGTAAAGAAGACACAAACTGAATAAAAAATTCCCGTGTCCATAAACTTATTTTCTCTGTTATTTTTATTTCCTTTTCTTCCTCCGCCATATACATAATATCTGCCACAAATTTTTTATAAGATTTTTGCACAAAAAATATTGATGATAACAATGAAATAATAAGAACAATGTGAAAATTATTATTACATGTATTCAAATCAAATGCTACCAATAGAAACATAATGATTAAAAAATTATTTGAAAGTCTGTTTATAAACGTAGTTATAAGTATTTTGTTCTTGTTTTTCATTAAGCGTGGGGTATATTGCACGCGCAGATTATCCATTTGTTGAGTTATAAAATAGTATAAATAGTTCATTATATTGTATGAAATGGATATTTTACTTGGCATAGTAATTTTGATTTTAACATTCTTTGTTAATTTTATGTTATTTCAAATATTTAAAAAAAATTTAACACATGTCGTTCAATTGATTTTATTAGTAATACTACTTCTTGGAATTTCCATTTCAATTTCTTATATATTTGGAAAAGATGTAGTAAATTATTTAATAAATGGTTTGGCAGTTGGTATGGGTATAGGATTGAATCCATTGTTTAAAAATATAATTAGCGGAATGGTTTTTGATGGCACTAGAATAACAGGGGTTATTGAATGTAATGGTGTAAAGGGTGAAATAAAAAGAGTAGGATTATTACATACATGGATATTAGATGATAATGGAAAACTAGTTATGTTAAATAATGATATATTATCGGAAAAGCCGGTCACACTGCATTCTTGTAAGTTTTAGCAGATGCTATTTTATTAATACTTAATTGTTTTTTCTCTATTAATTCAATGGCATATAAATTAATAGTCATTGCTGCCATAATTGAAAAGCCTGCAGACATAAATAAAATGCTGTCAAAAAATAGAGTAGAGTCACACATTTAATATATTTTTTATTAATCATTTATACTGTAGTGAATTTTTTCATTTTACTATTAAAGGTTCTTAATTCTTCTACATTTAATTTTTTTGCAAATAAAATCAATTCAATATCATTTGACGGTATCTTGTTCATTAAATTATATTTTATTACTAATTGAACTGTTTCGATCAACATTTCTTCTTTATTAAAAGCTTCTTTTCTTCTATCCTCTGGTTCGAGCGTTTCTGCTTTTCTTTTTGACATTTTACTCTTACTTACTATATATATGATATTTATAGTATTAAAATGTCAATAGAAAAACAGACATTCAGGATCAACTCGCTGAATATGGATTATATTTGGAGATGCTACCACCAATCACCAGTATTACATATGTGCAGACATTTAATTAGTTCTCAATTATTAAATAATGGAATTCAATTTTGTTATGGGGGTTGTAAAGACAGAGGAGTGGAAATGGAGGCACAACGTGAGTTATTAATTGAAGAAAAATGGGTTCCGTTCTGCTGTGAAGTTATAGATAGTATTTTATGCTACGGGTTTGTAGTAGTACATATTGGTGAGTTTCCAAGTGTTCTCAAGTTAGGAACATATTGGATCAAAGTAATTGTAGAGCCTCATGGCTATGAATGGAAAGTTTATAAACGAGCAAGTGTAGATGAAGAAATGGAAAATGTTTATGTTTTTCCAATATATGATCCAATGACAGATGGTACTATAAATTCACCTGTTTACAAAGTTATTCCAAGGTTATTATTTTTAAAAAGAATGAGAGAAAGTGCAGTGAATATGGAACAGAATAGAGCCTTTCCAACTGTATATTCAGAAATTAAAGAAGGTCAAAACCAATCTGAAAAAGAAGGTGTTGATTATGATTTTTATGCAAACGCTGGTGTTGCTGAAACAGATATGAATCTAAGATATAATAGGAATAAAAATGCAGTTGGTATATTAAATCAACAAAAAGATCTTTATGATAAATTTTTGGGTAAAAAACACGCTGCAATAGCTCATAAATCTTTATCGAATGTTGTTCCACTTCCGTTGGGTCATATTATGAAAGCTCCTCCTATGAACACTGGGAGAAATGATTTAGTAGCATTACATAAAATAATTGAAGAAGAAGTTTGTGCAACAATTGGTGTTCCTAGATCAATGATAATTTCTGATTCTGGTGGAGGATTTCAATCTGGTGGTAATAATGAAGAAAGTATTCATGAGAGTTTTATGCACACATTAATGTTTTGGAAGAAAAAATTAGGCAATATATTATCAGACGTATATAATATTATTTATATTGAGGAATTAAAGAAAAAAGTTAATTTTAATCAAGAATCAGATGCTTTTGAAGCAAAAAAGAAACATTCAGTGACAGTGTTTTTCCCTGTCACACCTTTTGTTAGCAATGATACATTAAGAACATTGTATGAACAAGGCGTTATATCATGGGATAAATATGCAACATATGCTTTAATGAATGTATCATTGCCTATAGAAGATAAAGAAAAAGGACCACCAGAAATTGATGAGTTATTATTTGAAAAACCAAAAGAAGAAACAGTAGATGCACCAAAAAAGAAATCGACAGAACAACAACCTGCAAAAAAGAAACAGAAGGTAAATAAATAAATATTATAAAAAATAAAGGTCTTATCTAAATATGCATTTTATCATCATTCTCTTTATTAACCTCATAATCTACTTTCTGGATGTAATGAAAACCATTCAATTGTTTTACAGCAACAAACATGGCACCATGTTCTTCATTTGAAAGCTCTATTTTAGTTACTTTATCGCCCTTTACATCTGCCGATTCCTCTAACAAATCAGCCATCATTCCACTCTTCAATTCCATGCAAGTTGAGTGACTGTCAGCTCCAGTCCTAACTGCATTTACTTTCAATGTCAAATCGGAATTGGTAAGCATTGGAATAAGATGTTCAATTGGTAAAAATTTACCATACAACATCTGAGTTTGATACAATCTTTTTCCATTATTCAAACTTACCCTAGTATTATTCGGTGTAAACAAATCTTTTCCTCTTGCTTCAATCATAGCAATGTTTGCACGTTGCTGAGCTTTTTGACTCGAGTCATATTTATCTGTGGTTTTTGGAATTGGTACGACATCAAATTGCATGTACAATTTGGATTCTGTATTATTCTGAATGGGTGTAGCTTCTTCAACATAATCTTGTTTAAGTGTTCTCTTTTTAATAAAAGACATTTTGTTATAGTTTCTTTATTATTTATACTTTGTAAAAACTGTTGAAAGTAAAGAACCAACCTATTTTTTTAGTGATTATTTTTTTGATACTATATATGATAATAGATTATTTTTAAAACAATGGATTCTTCATCTATTAAAAAATTGTACAATCAAAAACCACCTGCTTTGGTTCAAACAAATGTAAATGAGTATGAGAAGTTAACTAGTAACTCCTTGAAATCAAAATTGCATGTTAATTTTTCTAAAGATGTAGAACAATCTTTGTCAAATGAACAACAAATATATAAAGGTCTAGAAGTATCTGTTAAATCTAATTATAAATTATCTTCAAAGGATAAGGCATGGTTTCACCCAGATTTAGTTAGGACAAGAGTAATGTTTAAATTGAATACTGCTTCAAAAATTACTAATAAAGCGTTTTCAGATGGTATTTCATCTGCCGCATCTTACTACAAAAATTCCGTTGATGAATTGGGAGATATCAAGCAAGAACATTTTCTTATTGTAGATACGGGTATCAGTGACGTGCTTAAAGAAAAATACAATGGTTTCTTCGATTCAAAGAAAAGTATTAAGGAAGTATATGACTTTTTAAATATTAGTAAATTGGATGGAAAAAGTTTACAAGCATATTCTTTAAATAAAGCATTGGGATATGTAGAAAATGCAGTTGTATTGGCATCATATCATTATAATATGTTGTATAAAGGAGCAAATGAGTATCATTTTTACAATCATGTTATAAAACCAGTTCAAGGAAAAGCATTAGTTCATGTTTCTCCCCTCGTAGGTTTCTCAGAAATTCAAACGTCATCACCTTTACCTTCTGATTTGTTATCACAATCTGAATATATTAATATTAATGCTCTAGGAAAGCCTCAAAGAGAAAGAGTATTCAATTCATGCAACTGGGTTGGTTCAAGTGCTGTAAACACATTCACCATGAGAAAACCTATTCAACCTTACAAAAAAATGTTAAAAGATTCTGTAGTTTACAGGATGTCAAAAGGATCTTTTTCTGATACCAAAGTAGCAGATAAATTGCCATTAGATGTCATTCTATTCTTAACGCCAGAAGCCAAAAATATTCCAGAATCAAGATCTGCTCAATTTCATACAGACGTAAAAAATAATCTTGTTAGAATGAAAATTACAGACGATTCTCTTAGTAAACTAATTCCATTCTACAAACAATTGTTTAAAGAAAATTTCATTGAGGGTGAACACTTTGTTATAAGTAGAGATTTGGCTAAAAAACTTTAGTTAGATACTAATTCTATTATTTTCTTGTTTAATTATTTCTCTTTTATATTTTTGTCTCCAGTTTACATCTACTAATCTTTCCAAATTTGCCTCATAATTTTCTTCAGAAAAATCTCTATCGACTGTATGAACTCTAAACCAATTCATCACTTTCTTTTTTTCTAAATTTAATCTTAAATACATTTTGTCCAATTCATATGTTCCTCCTGCTAAATTCATAGAACTTCTCACACACAGTGCAACTAATTTAGCAAACATGGTTTTTACTTGAGGTGTTTCTAAAAAATACTCTTTACTTAAACCATTTAAATGCTTAAAACGACTTGTTAATGCAATATATGCTTCATTGATATGTGCATCTAATTCAAATTTTTTATAATCAGATCTATTTAAAAAAGATGAAACCTCGGAAAGAAAAGTTTCATCGCCTACTTTTTTCTTTGTGTCTAATACTTTAATATCTTTATCATCAATTTGAAGGAAAGTTTTCCTTGTTGCTTTCACAGGAACTCTATTTTCGTTCGTTTTTTTTAATTTGACAAAAGATTCTAAAGGTACTGATAACAAATCACTCATTGTTTTTTATAGATATAAAATTATATTTATACTTCAAATGTTTATGTGAAACAACAATATCTCAATATATATTATTTTAAATTTATCATAAATGTCTAAAGTAAACAGAATTAAACCACAACAAAATCAACCTCAACAAGAACAACCTCAAATGGAAATGCCAGAAGAAATTCAAACACAGAACATTACCGCAGAAGACAGTCAAGCTGGATCTACTCATGCTAGAAGAGTAGTAATTCAATGGAACGGGTCTGCAGAAGAACTGAAACATGGTGCTGTACTCAATATTCAAAATGCATTGGATGTTTTCAAGCCTCAATATGATATGTCACAAGTTGATGAAGAACAAAAGGCATCCCTAGAAAAACTTGATTTCTCCAAGGGTATTGTTACAGGTATGAAATTGAAATCTATTTATTCTAATGTTGATGATAGTGTCACACTAGGTGTTAAACTATATGATAATCAACCAAACATTGTTAACAAAGATGGATTTTTGTACACTCCAAAAGTGACTGATATGGGAGAACAACATTCTTCTCAAGATGAAGGATTTATTAATTTGGTTTCTGTTCTTCCATATGAAAAAGGTCGTCCAAATGTTAGTATTTACACCCCAGAAAATCTTTTGAATAATAGATTTATTGAACAGTATGGTGGGTACACAATGGATAAGCTCTGGGAAGGCATTGTTCCTTTCCCTAAACAGGATTATTTTTATGTAGAAAATTCGCACATCATACTCAAAGTGATTAAAAACAATTGGGAAATGTTGGGCGTTCCTATTGATCAAGAAAAACGTAGAGAAGGCGAATACATCAAGATCTCAAAATCCGTTGTAAACAATGTTATTAAACAATTGTATGAACAAGTTATCTGTCAGATTCCATACACATCCTTTGATTCCTTCCAAGCTAGATTCCAAGCAAACGCTCCTAGTCAAGATCAAGAATACAAAATTGTAGCAGAAGTATTGGTTGAATATAAATATCCAGCCATCAATTCTGGTGTAGAAGAAGAAGCAGCATAATTTTAAAAATCATTTAAAATACTTAAAATATTTTAGTATAATCAATACAAATTTTATTTAATTTCTCTGCTATTGTATTTGGCAAATTAATTATTGGGAAAATATCATTTTGTCTGTGACATTTATGTGGTTCCCCTATCTTATTTGTGGTTGCTATGGGTGTAAATTTACCTGCAACACCATTTCTAACTATATTACACATAACATGGTATAATTCTTCTTTATGTATCTTTTCCCATGTTGTTGATTCCTTCAAATGGTATATTATATAAACTAAATCTAACAATGAGTGTGTCTTTAAATGATCTAACATAGTTATTGATTGAGCATTTCCCTGGCTTGTCACATTCTTATAATATAATAATACCTCATTATCTAATTGGTTTTCACTTGTTAAACTATTTTTTTTCCTTTTCTTGGATACTTTATATGGAATATCATTGTAAACATCACAAAAAATACTCATGGCTTCCTCAGGTGGTCTGGTCATTAACCAGTCATAAAACAAATTCATTGTTAAATCATCTCCTTTTTGAACAACTACATGAAACTTATCTCTATTTTCTGGTAACTCAAATGGACAACCAAAATTATTATGCATGTATTGACATGCTTTTTTTGATACAAAAATCACTTGTTTGTCCTTTGAAGAACTTAAAAATGTTATTAATCCCCTCATAAAACCACTATTCATATCTAATGCAACTGTTCTCCACCTTCTAATATGAGCTAATAATGAGGTTAATGATTTCCATCTTTTTATTATTAAATAAGAATGCATGCTATCTTGTATTTTATTTGTCAATGCAAAATACAAACATCTTACCCCTTTAGAGTATATAACATCATCCAAATCAGTTAAACATCTAAAAACCCATGGATATTTTGGATTTTTTTTATAATTTCTAAGTTTATTTTGATTTCTCAATGATAGTAATTCTGCACTAAAACCCTTTTGAATTCTTCTATAATCATCAGTTGGCATTTTCAATGTGTAAGAGATTCTATCTCTGCCAATTCTCCATCTACCAAAATGACAGTATGTTTCTGTGGACATTATAATTGAAATTGTGTTGACAATGTCTTTGATATCAGTGTTATGAAATCTCAATTGAAACAAATTTCTATTTTGGATTAAAACTTTTTCTTTTATCTCACAAAATCTTGAAGTTAAGCCATTTTTACTATTTACACTTTTCACATCTTTACTGAATCCCACATGCTTTACCAGTGTACTAATATTATTATAATTGTATCCTTTAAAACTCATTTGTATATTTTTTATTCACTTATATAGTAAAAAAAAAGAGTGGTGATGTTGATTTTATTTTTGTGAATGTAGACCAGTAGATGCTAATAGATGCTAAGGTAGATGTCATATAAAAAATTTATGAAGTAGCTAAAAATAATTTTTATAAAAACCCAAAATGTCAAAAAAATAAAACATCCGAGAATGTGAAAAACACCAACCTTACAAAGAAAATTAACAAAGTAACTATTTAATGCTAATTTTAGAAAAACAATGAAAATTTGTGGAAATTTTTTTTCCAGTTTTTTATTGGACAAACGGTAAAATAAAAATTAATTGTCAATGAAAAATATATTTTTTTGGCTTGAAATGTCACACTTTTTCTAATGATATTTCATGCTGACAATATAAAAAATGGTCAAAAAACACTGTTTTTAGTCACGTTATTTTTCACTTTCTTAGACTACTAAAAAAATGCTTAAAAAAATCACTTTTTTCCCCATTCCTATCAAATAAGTAAAGATGAGATTGTAGTGTGCATAAAATAGGAAGTGAATAACATTATCCAAGTACAAACACACTACGAGCTTGATAGCGGTGCACTTAGTGATTTTTCGGTTAATGCTATTACTATCCTAATAAAAACAAAGTTAAAAAAAAAGTTAAAAAAACTGCAATCTATCTTACGATTTCAAAAAAGTGTTTTTTGAAATTTATTTTTTTTTCAGAATCGTAAGGAAAACCACCACTTTTCCTTACGATTTTCCTAATTTTGAAATCAGAAAAAAAGTACTTTTTCAAATCGTAAGGAAATGTAGGGGTTTATCTTATGTTTTTTTTCCCTTAGATAAACTAGTAGGTATTTAGCATTGATAGAAAATCATAATGTGTACCGCTAGCAAAAAGTTTATAAATATTCTGTACTTACTTTTTAACATTTTTTACCAGGTACGTATCATGAAAAATCCAGTTTAAATATTAATAAATAACATGGCTGTAGCACTTAACATTACGCAGCATCTAAAAAAGATGTTTTTATCTATAAAAATCCTTAACGTTATGAAAGTGTTTGTCGACCAACTATTTCAATGCATTGAGTTCGCTTATATAGTAAGATATCAAAACTATATTTCACTGAAAAGAGTTTTTTTGGTAGTATATATTGATTAAATGTTGAATATAAATATGTTAAACTATGTACAATTTGGTATTTTGTCAGTGGTAACAATGGGCTTGGTTGTTATCTTATCCATAGGAATTGAACAATTGATAGGTTCATTGGATGAAATGCTAGTCCCTTGTCAACATGGAACTGAATTTATTAATGGTAAATGCAGTTGTTTAGGAACTCCATTTGCAGGTCAATATTGTGAGACATGTGTGTGTCAAAATGATGGGTACTGTGTGTTAGGAGGAGGAACAACACCTTCTACCAGCATATATGGTTGTCAATGTCTTGTAGGTACTAAATTTTGGGGTTACTATTGCGACACCTGCAACACCATAGATAATAAAGTAGAAATTAGAGATGGAAAGCCAGATTTAAGCATGAATTTGGCTGAATGTGAATTGTACGCTGAAATAAATAATAAAGTTTTTGACAAGTACTTTCAAATCACTGTTATTACAGATACAATAAGAGCAGACGTATGTGATAAAAACCCTAAAGGATGTTATGTTCGAAACGACGATGTTATTTTTTACAATGGTTGTTATAGTGAAAACAATGATGTCGATTGCGAGAGAAAGGACATTCCAGAAGTTTACAAATGCGTTCAAAAGACTTCTAATTGTGTTGGAAATTGTAGCACTCCATATTATGGTAAACTGTGTGATAAAGTATGTTTTCCAGATATTAGATTTAACGAGACGCAAACAGATGCTGCAACTGGCAAAGCAAAAATATGTAGAGATAATATAATAAACGGTGGGTTCTGTGACGTATGTAATGGTCATGGTACATGTGGTGGAGATGGGTGTGAATGTGATGAACATTGGTACGATTATCAAAATTCCAAGTGTTCAAAAACCTGCGGATCAGTAGATGGGAAAATATGCAATGGTCATGGATCATGTATGCTATATGGTAAAAAACCTGGTTGTAGATGTGCTTATGGATGGAAAGGAGATCTCTGTGACATACCATGTCCTGGCATGCTGGAAAATGGCGAAGCGTGTAATAATGGTGGTGTATGTCTTTTTGATATAGATACAGAGACCACATCATGTGAATGCAATCAAAAATTTAGAGGAACAAATTGCGAAATTGAATGTCCAGGAAAACATTTAGCATGTGATGGTCATGGAACGTGTAACGAAATAGGTGAGTGTACATGTGATGTCTTTCCCATAAAATGGGAAGGAGAGGCATGTAACTGTTCTACACCTGTCACATGCAATGGTCATGGTTTTTGTAAAGATAACGGTGAATGTCAATGTGAATTTGAATACGATCCAGTAAATTATTGTTTAGAATGTAGAAAACATTTTTATGGTTCAGAATGTCAGTTTACTTGTAATCCAAACGGTCCATTACCTGAAATAGAGTTATTAGATGATGAACCAACACATAATCAGTATGCAATTGGAATACATTTAGACCCAACATTTGCTGTATATGATGGTTTAACCAAAAAAACAAATACAATGTATGTTTATAGATACACTAGCAATTTCTTTAAACTGATTCCTCAAACGAACACCAACTTGGATCAAGTTGTAGCATCCGCCAATGAACATGATTTGATAATAATTTATAGTGATACAATATCAACCGTCACAACAGCTGCTACAAGGTCAACATTAAAAATTACAGATACAACAAATAGATATTTTTTGATAGTCAAAGGACAAGATGAACCATTATATCAAGGTAAAGAAGGCGGCTGGATCCAACTTGATACTTATGGACCATGGGTTGGAGATGATAAAAATGTGGGCTGTTATGAAAATGGTAAATGTATTATTGAACACTATGCACAACCTAGAGAAAAAATTACTTGTGAATGTGATGAAAATGTTGAACTTAAATATTTTGATGGTTTTTTCCAAGCTTATCAATCTGTTTACTCACAAGATGAGTACTGTAGAGTTTGTGATGTAGAGTATTTTCCTTCTAGAGAAATTTTTGTAGCAAATAAAGCTCATCTCAATAATTTGCAAATATTTGTTGAATGTCAAGTAAAATGTAATGTTCATACATGTAATAATTATGGTGTTTGTAATGAAAATTTTGGTGTCCCTGGTCAGGAATTATGCAATTGTGATGGTAATATAAAAGATTCTTCTTACTGTACAGAATGTGAGGATCATTGGTACCCAGCAATTATATCCAAGGATATTGCAAGTTGTAACATTTACTGTAGAGCCGATACTACATGTAACGGTCATGGCGCATGCAGTGATGAAGGTTTTTGTGAATGCACTGATGGTTATACTGGTAAGAATTGTGAAATAAAATGTATAATAAACGGTGTTGAATGCAGTGGACATGGTAAATGTGTCGTTGATGAGATTCAATATTTAATAGAAAATGATGTTGAACAAGGTGAAAGACAACAAGCGCTTTATCGTTGTAAATGTGACCCACAGGGTACGGTAGAACAAGATTTTGATCCCAATTATTTTGGTGAATACTGTGAATTTACATGTCCGTTGCCTCCATGGAAAAATGCTGCAGTATGTAATGATTTGGGTGAGTGTAGCAAAACTCCTATGAAAAATTTAGCCGGTGAAGTATTTGAATGTCATGATGACAATGAGTGTAAAACAAATGTAAATATAGATGCAATTATATCGGTGGACATGGATTGGTCTGATTTAAAAGGTCCATTTTGTAAGAGAACGGACAAGGCAACTTCTTACACTATTAAAGAAAGTGGGTCTGGCGCAGAATCGGTTATAACAACAGAAGATGAGTGTAAACAGGCTGCATTGTTTTTAGCCACCACATATCAATCATCAACAGAGAGCACTGATAGACCCATGGGGTGTTACATTGCAGCAGATAAGGTATACTTTAACACAGATGTCAATACAAAAGAATGTAAATCAGATCAAAAGTGCATAAAAAAAGATACATGTACCGATAATTATAAGGAGTCTGATTGTTTGAATATATTAAAATTAGAAAAACCAGAAGCAACAAGGAGTTTAAATTGTACATCAAACTCACAGTGTCAAAGTTTTTTATCTAACTACAACTGGCATAACTGGTGCAACACATTTGTTGGTGCAACAACTATTACTAAGTTTGAAAATTGTAAAGGAGATTATGCTGATTTATTTTGTCCTGCAAAAGAAAGAGAAAAACTACAGTCTTGTAAAGTTTTTGTCGATATGACAAATGGTCAAGTTTTGCCTCATATTCATTATTGCTATGAAAAAGATAAATCAAAATATCCATTTTTGATGTCATTTAAATACAGATGGAGTCAAGGTACAAATTTGCATGAAAAAGTGGTCGATCAATTCATCAATATGGATCAAAAATACCCTCTTTTAAACTTGGATTCATTTAATTCAACAAATTATTGTAATACATACTTGGATGCCAAGAAAATAAATGTCTTAAAGATGACTGAAAATGTTCGATACATTTGTAATGGTAAACTTAAATCAACATGTGGATTTAAAACAGGAGTAGAATTATCAGATGAGTGGACACCTTGGTCTGTTGTATGTGATAACGTTGAAACACAATATCATAATTTAACAATTGCTATAAAAAACAAAGAAATAGGGTGTTATATTTATGAAAATTCACCAAGAGATACATTGAATGAAAATTTAAATTTGGGAAAAACTTGCACTGCCCATATTGAGTGCAAAAGTGGAATCTGTCATGGTACATGTTGTAAGGAAAAAGACTTGAATTGTGCTGAATGCAATTCCCAAGGTATATGTTCAAAATGTGTACATGGAAGTTTATGGAATGGACAACATTGTGAAGCTTATTTACATAAACATTTGAAATATTCGTCTGATGTCGCTACCATGGTTGAATGCGATGATGATGATGGTGAATGCACACAACTGGACACTGTTCGGACTGATTTATCTTGTTATAATTACTGCAAGGATACGTCTGCTAATATTTTTTCAAATAGAGTAAAATATCCAACTAAAACACAGTGTAGATGTTTAACTACAATAAAAGAACAGACTTCAACTGTTGGACAAATAACTAGCAATGGAATATATAAAATATGCAAGGGTACCTGGGAAGATGGAGTTGGTTGTGTAGACCAAGATGATGGTGCTACATGTACAACAGATAAACATTGTAAAAACAGATGTATAGGAAATATTTGCTCTGCAGAAGTGAATTGTAACAGTTTGATATACATGGAAACGACAGGTAGTCCAGATAAAAGTATGACTGAGGAACAATGTAAAATGTATGCCGACAATCATGCAACATATACATGGATAGGATCTGCAGAATGGGACGATAGACCAACAGGTTGTAGTTTGTATACAGATTCAAGTCAACCAAATAGAATATTTTTTAATACAAAGCAAATAACTTATGCATGTGGTAGTGGCGGTGTATGGGAATGCGTACAAAAATCAACTACATGTAGGGATTGTATTGCTGGTGCTAGTAAGGCATGGTTTAGCTTGACTTGTAACACAATAAACTGTGACAAAACATGGGTGGAGAATGAAGGATGTATAAGTCCTATTGAAAATATAGAAGATGCAATAGCATTAATTGATGCAACTTGTGATAAGGCGGATAGTTTATTTCCAACATGTGCTGAACCAGTTTCTGCCTGCGATATAGATGTATGCAATGGAGATGATACTTGTACACCAGATCCTCTATCAACTGCCGGTATTTGTGAAACAAAAAAAGAACTAAATTGTACATGCAAATACGGCTTTGAATGCGAGAGATTGAGTTTTACCAAGTACAAATGCAAAGGTAACTTTAAAACTGGACCAACTGGTAGCAATTGTCACAATCTAGAACGAGATTTTGACTTTTTAAGTTATTGTAAAGATAATAACCCAGTAGTCTATTATGAAAATTTTGGAGATATCAGATTATCAGAAGGTTCACAAGATGTCACTGGCGCATTTTTAGGAACTCAAGTGGAATACATTGATTTTTGGATCAAAACCACTAATTTTTATGGAACGTCAGCTTCCTTAGATGTGTATAGAACACAAGAATTGGTATTTAGTTTTTTCTTACACAAGGGTCAAATGGAATTAAATTCTTTAACAACATTGGAAGCATGTACATTAGATAACCCAACATGTCATGACACCTGGTCTTATGAAGCGAATGAATGGTATAGACTGGCTATCGAGATAGATTGGACGAATAACAAAGTCACGCTCGTCAAAGGATCGGATAGAAAGACGAAAGATTTTATAAATACTGTCACAAGTATAAATAACTTCAAAATCGTTCAACATTCTGCGACCACGTATTATGACGAGATAGTATTTGAAAAAAAGTTAGAGATTCCTCCTAGTTTAAAACCGTGCATTGACTTTGAATATTGTAATTTCAATGTTAATTACAGAACGATATGTTCAGACGTTATAAGAAAAACACAATATCCTTTAAATTTGGAACCACAGTTGGATATATTTGATATATGTGTAGATCATTTTAAAACAAAGACTATTGATATTCAAGCTTCACATATACAAGAAGATGAAATTTTAGCCCTAGATTGGTTAAATTATTGTAATTTTGTAGAGGAGATAGATTATAATTATGATTGTCAATCAAAAACATACATAGACTTGGAAGATTTTGACAATTGTGAAGATATAATCCGTCCAATCGATGGTAATTCAACATTAACAAATCAGAAACAATGTATTTTGGATGCACTAGATTATAATTGGACTACCGAGTGTAATACTATTGAACTTAAATTAGTTCCACAAGATATCCAAGATAGTCCATGTTCAGAAGATTGTTGGAGCCAGTTGAAAGATTATACAAACTGCACTGATAGAAACAAGTTATTTGAATCAGATACTAAATTAAAAGATTCTACATGTGACTGGATTGATCATTGTTATCAATTTGCAACCAATAATTTAACGGGTGTATGTTCTGCACTTGAATGTGACTGTAATGAGGAATTTAACATAGGTGTCAGTGGTAGAAGTTGTGAAAGAAACTGTCCTATAGCAGCAGATGGAACTGCATGTGCAGAAGGTAGTGGTATGGGAATTTGTAGATATACTGATGAACAATTTTCTGTTATTGAAGCGGCTAAAAAATTGGATTTAAAGGATCCTAGTTCTGGTCAATTGATGGCTTATAGTAAAGAATTGCCTTTCTTACAGGGTATATGTGATTGTTTTAACTCTGAAGGTACAAATTGTGATGTTGANTGCTTGGCTTGTGACAATACTACATATGGAAATGTTACTATTGCAGGCAATATGTATGATCTATATCATGCATCTTGTGATAAAACAACTGCAGCGTGCAAATGTTTACCACCATATATTGGATTTAGAGAATTCAATGTAACGTCATGGAAAGGTAGTCAGTATCAAGTAATANGNAGNGTTTATGCNATGCCNCCAAATGTAACAGATGCNCTTGAATATAAAATACGTCAAATGCAGGGNAAAGAGTCGTTNANTATAGGNTATTTAGACGAAACTNCTANTATNTCNAANTGGACAACTGTATTTGATGATTTTATTTTAACNCCNCAAAAATTTAGATGTAAAGGTGGTCTTCCATGTAATCAACATGATGTAGTNATGTTNTCAGATTATGACGAAACATCGGCAAGATATAATTTTGATTGTAAAGGANAGTGNCCAGGTACCATAGAACATCAAATACCATGNAGTGGTCATGGTAGATGTGGTATAACTGGCGAATGTATATGCGATATAGCAAAAGTTTATAAAGGTACAAATCTTGACGGGACAGTTGTTTTTGTTCGACTGAATGAGTTGACTACTATACAAGACGAAAAAATGATTGTATCTAGATACGACAAAACGGGTTGGAGAGGTGAAGCNTGTGATATNNAGTGNCCTGGCTATGATTTAGAAACAGAATCTATGGAATACGTATGTTCTGGTCATGGTATATGTAATAACAATGGNGAATGTCAGTGTGATTTAGGTTANATTGGACCTGAATGTGAATACAAATGCCCTGATTTTAAAGATGGTGATNTAAATGTTTGTTCTGGTCATGGTACTTGTACATTGAGTACAACTGAAATTGTAAAACCTACCATTAAATTACAATCNTCTCACCATTGTCCTGGNGAATGGGGTCCTTATTCTGATTGTGATGGTACTTANAGAGTAAGNGAATGGATTGGTCATAATTGTCCAAAAAAGTTAGATTATTTAAATTGTACACATGAATCTGTAGGNTGTGACGGTTATTATTCAGAATGGTCAGTATGTCATTTGGGATATCATTANAGAAATTTTACTGTTACAAGACAACCTAAAAATGGTGGAATAGAATGTCCNCCGTTGATACAACGNGTACAATGTTTAGAAAACGCATGTACAGATCCTTTATGTGAAATATGNAGCGGTGATCAATGTTTAAAATGTAAAAAACATGCATTTGATATAGGNTTTGGNTGTATGTGTAAAAAACATTTTACATACAGTAATGGCATCTGCAAACCTAAATTNGGATCATCTGTTAGCGGTCTACATAGTTTGTANANTTTAAATCAACAAAGATCTACNTTNACTGATNTAAGTCAGGGTGTTATNCGTCATTGNTCAAATGAANTTGGTAGTACNAAATTTTACCACAAATGTTATACNGTANNAACAGAACAAATTGAATTGATTGATGAACAAAAACANTATTGTTTTGATTTCTGTTCAAGAATACAAAATGCATATACAATTGAATTTGATTTTACNTTTATGNA
>NZIM01000091.1:0-24102 GCA_002691585.1 Legionellales bacterium | reverse complement strand
ANTATNGAACANACTAATCAAATNTGTCTTAATCCTGATGATTCATTGTATAGAGTTGGTNTATGCAAATGCTATGAAGGGTATGGAGACATGACNAAGGCAGATTCTGGNTGTCAATTAAACGGAACTATTTTGGAATCTGATAANACTATNACTGGNGATGAATTATANTCTACNCANNTGTACTCTATTGTCAGAGATAANAAAATAGGNGAAATATGTAATTTTGATCATAANTGTATGCATNCNGACAACAAAGGNATGGATATATGTAAAANCAGATGNTGTAATGAAAATGANAAACGATGTGCAGAATGTGGTGAAGATGGTGGCTGTGTAAGATGTATCAATGGTATGATTTATTTNAAAGAAAGAGATGAGTGTTTACCATTGCCATGTCCAGTNGGAGAAAAATGGAACGATGAGAAATTAAAGTGTTTGATTGATAGTGGTACTGAAGATACAGATTTTCAAGGATCCGTCGTTGACTCTATGAACAAATTTAAAAATCAATGTAAGCAAGAAAATTATACAGTCCATGGAAGATGTCAAAATGTAAACGGAGCTTCTCTTAAAAAATTTAAAGGTACAACATTTAAAATAGTCAACACTGAAACGGCACCGACTGAGAATATGAATAGAACGGAGTGTCAATATTATGCAAGTTTAAATGGAATGGTATTTGAAGATGATTTTCAAGTGGGTAAAACTTTTTATACAAAAAAAGATAATACACAGTGTGATAATGAAATACACATAATTGACGTAAAAAACGGCGCCTTAGAATGCCTAAATGCAGCAATCGCTCTTAATCTTGGTTCATTTACCAAATGTGATGTACAGACTGGTACAGATGCTCATAGAGGATGTTTTGTGCAGGGATCAAGTTTAATATATTATGACAATAATTTTATGACACCATTGTTAGGGGCAGATACAGACAGAGAATATATCTGCAAATACAGTCAGCGTCCAACATGTGATAATTATCCAAAAGGTTGTTTTGTACAAAATTCAAAAGTATATTTCAACGATTGTTATTCAAATAAAGCATCGTTTATTGTGGTTAAAAAATCTTCTGGGACTGCATCAGCAGCTGAAATGATGACAGAGACAGAATGTAGAACGTATGCCAATTCCTTTAATACACAAAGTGGTTGGAATTTTGAAGTTATTGCTTCAAGTCTTTATGGAGAGAGACCTGTTGGGTGCTATAAATCAGGTCTTAGTAGTTACGGATTTAATCCAACAACAGGTAATGGTGCAAACTGTGGAGGATCATATGATTGTTTGGTAAAAACCGATTATACTTGTAAAATATTCAAGGACGAAAAAATCATGGATTGTGTTCAACGTGAAAATACGGACGTGTGTTATGATCAAAATTGTTTTTTCACCATTAATAAAGGAAACGCACCAGTAATGAAAGAATCAGAGTGTTCTAAATATGCTGCAGATAATAATAAAACGTTTGAATCGATGGAGAGACTTCCAGGAGAACCAAGATGTTATATGGTAAAACAAGATGAGAAGAATAGTAATATTGTTTATTACAATAAAAAAACTGTAATAGATAATAATGTTTGTTCAGATAATAGAACATGCATTGGTAGGGAAATATGTAATCAAGACGCCTGTAGAGATGCATGTAGAGAAAGTTGTAAAGATGAAAATGCAACGCTTTATAATGGGTTTTCTGTTTCTAAATTAGGTGAATGTATATGTGATGAGACGGTACAAGACAAAAATTGTACAGACCAAGCTTATCCTATGGAAGTCAATACAATATCATCAGGGTATCCTGATTTAAGCATGACTGAAGCTGAATGTAAGGCTTATGCAGACAATCATGCAACATATACATGGTCAGAAGCTGCAGAATGGGACGATAGACCAACAGGTTGTAGTTTGTATACAGGTTCAAGTGGACCAAATAGAATATTTTTTAATACAAAGCAAATAACTTATGCATGTGGTACTGGTGGTGTATGGGAATGTGTACAAGCCAAACATATATCCTACCAATCAGATTTACAAAGTCGTTACAAGGATTTAAGAACAGATTTATGTAAAAAAATAGATGAAAAGATATTTATCGAGATGACTTTGTATTTTGACAGATATACACCTGAAGAAGTTAGTGGTGTATTTAATTGTAAAATAAACTCAGATGTTTCTTTAACATGTGCAGAATGTAATTGTTATCAGTCAAAAATATACGGTATGTGGTCTTCTTTTGTTTGTGACACCTGTAGTAAAGGTTATGGTAAAAAACAATGTAGAAGTCCTTGTCCAGGTTATAACAATGTAGATGATTTGAGTATGTGCAGTGGAAACGGCATGTGTGATTTTGGTTCTATATATGACGAAGAAACCGACCAACGTTCGTTTTTTAATGCTCAATGTACTTGTGGTAGTCCCCCAGGTTCTATATTAAAAGATGACCCGGATGAACCATTAAGTGCAATAAATCCTCCTGTAAAAATGAATATCTTGGCAAAAGCATATAGAACTTTTTTCACAATTACAGAACGATTTCAGCAAATTGATTGTAAAATAACTGGGAATGAGGATGTATGTTATCATTATTCAGAGGACGATGGTGCATGTACAGCTTGTGAATCGCAATATTCTGGTGAGAATTGTAGATTTCAATGTGAAAAATGTTTGATGAGTGGTTATTGCAATGAAGCCCCAACACAAACATTAGGAGGATCTTGTGAATGTCCTAAAGATGAGCAGTTTAGGCTACAAGCATCTTCTTTATGGAGTATGAATTGTTGTCCAGTTGGATTTATTGTTACTGACCTTATTAACTTTAATCAAAAACCTTCAATTGAATTGTCTGAGGTCACATTATCTCCAGATTATACAAAAACTCCTAATTTTGATATAACAAAGGATATTGGGACTGCTGCAGATTATTGTGATCCATGTCCAGGCGTTTATGACGACCAATGGCTAGACCAATCTGCTCAGTACAATGTATGTGGAGGTAGTTTAAGAGGTAAATGTACCAGAAATATTGAGAGGAAAAAAGCAATATGTAAATGTAACTCGTTAACCAATGGAGGCTTTGTAGGACCTTTTTGTAGATGCAAAGCCTCGTTGGAAAAAGCATTTTTAAATTTTCACACTGATTATGGATGTTATGGAATGGGCGATTGTTTAGAAGAAAGCATGAGTATGTATTATTTTGAGAGAATAGGACTTAAGAAAAAATGTAGTTCATCTTATATTATCAACCCCGATAAATCATCTGGTTGTGTAACGGATTTTTCTACAAGTAAATATTGTAAAACAGAATTAACACCTGGTTATCCACCACCTAATTTAGAGGTTATTACACAAGTTAACGTTGAATTGGACGATGGTTTAAATTATAACGAAAGAATACAGGCTTGTTATCAAAAATGTGTGGATGAAGAAGATTGTGTTTATTTTTCAGTGACTAGAGAGGAAGATCCGATAGATAAAGTTGCAAAAGCAGACAGATGTTTATTAAATAAAGGATATGAATGTTGTATAGCAGATACACAACCAGAAGCAAGTTATAAATCAAAAAAACTTAGATGTTCGTCAGAAAAGACAGATCAATTAAGAAGATCTTATGCAGAAGAACAATGTATAGCGAGAAATGGTGCAGAGTTTCAAAAAAATCATTACGCAGAATTTTGTAATTCTACAGATACGTTGCTTTATGATACATTTAAATTAATTTTAAAGGAGAAGACAGCTGTTTTTTGTCAGCCAGATGATGGTCATTATATACAAATCACTGAATCTGCGGCAGATGCAGAAGGGAGAACTGGGACAAGACAAGAAATTGTACCAGCAGAGCCTGGTACATTTGTACCAAATACTACAGATACTGGTATGGAAGATATTACACAAGCGGAATGTCCACGCGGATATTATCAGCCAAAATCCGGTCAAATAGAATGTATCCCTGCTCCAAAGGGTGGATTTGTAGATGATGTAAAAAGAGATTACTTTGAATCCTGTCCATTCGGTCAATATCAAGATCAAACTGGTCAAATTGATTGTAAAACATGTCCTAATGGAAAGTATAGTCAGTTGGTAGGAACATGTTTAAATACAAGATTTGATAATTATTTGTTAAAAACATCAGGTTCACCGGACGCAACTGTAACAGAAGCCGATTGTAGGGCATATGCTGCTAAAACCCAAAGTAATTTTAGCATTATTACTCCTATATCTTCAACGCATCGTTGTATTGTAGGCACATCAGTAGTATTCCAACAAGCTTCAGGATGTACTGATACAAACAAATGTCTTCATAAATCATGTGTGGATTGTTTACAAACATTGGATGCATACAATGATTTTGGTAAAAGTTTGTTTTTTGGAAATACATCTATGTCATATTTTAATGAGAATGAAATTTCAAATACTCAGCAACAAATATACACAATTGATATTGACGATACTAATAGTGCAACAACATATTTGAGTCAACAGCAAAATTTTATACTGACTGCACAAGATTGTTATGCCTATGCTTTAGTAAATGACTACACTTGGGCAGGTATATCAGCTGGTACTAATACAATGGCAGGCTGTTATAAGGATAAAAATACGAATGTATATTATAAGACTAAGACTGGTTCTGCAACTAGAATAGGATGTTCATCATCAGATTATGAATGTGTAACAAGACAATTTCTTCCTCAAAAATGTGTTTCGCCTAGATTTTTACCAATATCGCATGGACCTGCCATTACAAAAGAAGTAGGATATGCTTGTAAAAACAATTTTGTACAACATGAAGTCAATAATTCAGTGACTAAAACTTGTTTTCACAGAGTCATATTGTATGGACTAAAAAATTTATGGGATACAAATGATTATTTTGATGATTTTAATTTAGATATTAGTGGAGGTACAAATGAAAAAGATATTTTAACAGATTATGACGGAGCAGAAGGATGCTTTTTAATGTATAAACGTGAGAAAGAAAAATTAACAACTGCTCAAAGTTTTATAGCATTTCATTATAAAGATGTAATACAGTGTATGTTCTTATCCGTGGAAGAATGTGACGCAGATGAAGAGCAGAAAGAACTTGACCCAGTTATAGAGCAAACAAACAGATATTTTTATGCTAAAACTCCAGGTGCTAAATCCATACCTGCCGAAGAATGTGTAGATGCAGCAGCATTTTTAGGAGTAATACATGGGGGACCAGGTACAGGTCCGGGATGTTTTCTTAACACTAACAATAATAAAATTTATACTGGTACAAATGCACCATGTAGTAAAGAAAAACGCTGTGTCATATCAAATAATGATGTGACAAGAAAACATTATAAAATATTGACAGATTTGGAAATACAATTGGAAGAAAGAAAATGCGAGGCATCATTTAGAGAAAAATGTCATGATTGCCCACTTGGTACGTATGGAGATGGTGGATCAGTATGTAAAATATGTGGACCTGGTACATGGAACGAGGACGAAGGTCAAACGGACTGTTTATCATGCCCAGTTGGTAGGTATCATAATACAAACCCAAGTGATACAAATCCAGATAATCAAAATTATAATACGGTTAAAGAACATCAACTCGTTCAAGATTGGGAACCAGCATGGAAATGGAGAGATGAAATTGATGAAGATTGTAAATTGTGTGATGACGGAGAGTATCAGGACGTCGAGGGTCAAAATTCTTGTAAGCAGTGTGCTGCTGGATATTACCAGAACGAGGAAGGTGCTGTTAAGTGCTTGATATGCCCAGAAGGTAAATATGAAAGTAGTTCAAAATCCAATGCATGTGATGATTGTCAAGAGGGAACATATTCCCCATTGATTAAATATGAATATAAAATAGAAGAAAAATCAAAATCTCCATGGTATGATACGATAAGCAGTCAAAGTGCTTCATTTTGGGAGGTAAACGTAGTGACTTCCGGTATGAATGATAAATCATTAGACATAAATATGTGTAAGAAATATGCAAACAAATGGATAGTAATTAATGCTAATGAGCAAAATGGTTATACTTATTCTAGCGATTTTGAGGAAGAAAGATTCAACCAAGTAGATGATCAAAACATTGAAACAGATTTTACTGACATCAGAGATCCAAGAAAACATCCTGGAATTGAAAAACCATATGGGTGTATTCTCGATGGTACAACCGTTTACTTTAACAGAGCTCAAAGTACGGTGACATGTGGGACTAATAATGTTAAATGTATTCAACAAGATGCCATAAAAACAGAAAAAGATGATGTCAAGAGAATTGAAGAGAATGCTAAAAACACTTGTTTCCAATGTGATTATGGTACTTATCAAGATCAAGATGGTCAAAGTTATTGTAAATCCTGCGGTTTGGGTACTTATCAAAATACATATGGTCAAACGTTAAATACAAAATGTAAGCCGTGTGATGCAGGTTCATATGGACTGCACCATAGAGCAAGGTATTGTACCATTTGTGATGAAGGTAAATATGGCGATGTAGAAGGTAAATCAACAGAAAATGAAGCTTGTGAAGATTGTCCAGGTGGAAGATACTTGGAAGACAATACTCAAGATCCACGTAATGGTAACACTTTTGACTATATCACGGCAAGCGGATTGCACGATGATGTAGACGATTGTGCACTGTGTGGTGCGGGTAAATATAGTACAGAAACAGGTGCATCAGTGTCTAGCAAATGTAAAAATTGCCTTGCAGGAACTTATCAAGATACCGAAGGTAACACTGCATGTAAAAATTGTCCAAATGGAAAATATGAATCGAGACTAGGATCCAAACTGTGTATTGAATGTGATCCTGGTAGATTCGGAACAGTAGAGGGTCAAACTAGTGTAGATGCTGGCTGTAAGTATTGCCCAAAAGGTCAGTATCAAGATCAAAATGGTAGAACAAGTTGTATAGGATGTGTTAAGGGCAAATATCACAATCAAAATGGTGGAACAAGTTCTGCATCGTGCAAATTATGTCCACAAGGACAATACCAGGATACGGCAGGATCGAGTAGTTGTAAAAATTGTGGATCTAACCAAGGAACAGGTGGTTCATCTTATGAAGGCATGCAAGCTTCATTTTGGGGTTTTGGTTGGACCTGGATAGGGATTTCTGAAGCCAATTATAGAGCCGGACCTGGTGGTGCTACAAGTTCTAGTAGTTGTAAAACTTGTGAAGTACTTCTGAACCCAGATCCTTTAAACCAGGGAACAAGTCACTACACCTCAAATGGTCCTTGTAGTGCATCATGTTGTGGCAGCGGTACATATTCAAGGCAATATTGGAAAGGAGAGGTCTGGGGTCCTAGATGCAGTCTACCAAGTGCGCCAGGTGGTTCTTGTGATCAAGGTAGTTGTTGGAGTTATGGTAAATACTGTGAAACTTATGGATGTGGTGGTCCTTCAGATTGTCCAGATGGGTATTCCAAAAGCGGGTGTCAAAGTCCTTGTGCGTGGTGTGGCACCAACTACAACCCTGATACTCAACCAAGTGACTGTGGCTGGTGGGGTTATGGTCAAAGAGATGAATGCAAAAAGGCTTGTTATAGAATATAAATTGTAGAAAAAAGAGAGTATAAATATTTAAATAATATGAATAAAAATGAAATGTATTTTAATTTTATGTGTTTTATTACATTCAGTGGTATCTGAAGAAGCTGAATGGGCATTTCCAATAATACGTGTTACTAATTCAACGACGCAAGTTATTGATAATATGGAGGGAAGAATACAACATTATAACAGTGGAGAAAGTATTGTTCCTCGTTATTTATTTGATGTTTTATTCAACACCGAAAAATATAATGGTAAAAATAATGTTTATATGGAGGCTGTTTATAATCAGTTATGTGATTTTTCTACTAGGAATGACCAAGCAGATTGTAGATATGTTCCAATTCATCCATTTGGTTTTTTTTGCCCATGTTGCAGTTCAGTATGGGGGGATTATAATGTGATTCCACCACCACCTTTTTTAAATGAAAAGTTAACAGAAATTTATTATAAAGCAATTCCAAATTCCATGTATGTTTTGAGAGATAATTTATATTTAGGATTCAGGAAATTTAATACAAACAGTACATTTGAAGAAATATATTACCATAGATCAACTGATAAACCTATATTTGTGACAGGTAATAAATGTTCACTAAATGATAGAGAAGGAATTAGTGTATTGATACCATATAAAGCAATTGATGTCTCAGATGTAAGTAAAATTCAAAATGTAATTAATTATATGACTTTATAATGATTTTTAAACATATTTTCTTGTTTTGTATCTCTAATAGTTTCCAAAAGTTTTACTTCTAAGTTCTTCTGTCTGATTAATCCCCAGCCTGATATAGAAAATCTTTTTCCACAATTCACATCTTTTATTCTATGATGACTATTTTTAGACGGTATTAACAAGTATAACGTATTATAAGACGGTATTATTGTCTTCTGACCAAAGGCGCCGTTAAAAACCAACTCACCGCCACAATTCTCATTCCATGTTTTAGTATTATGATAAACAAAAGATAAAATTCTATTACCTACATTATCGGTATGAGTTTCTAAATAATCATCTTCTACATACATAGTAGCCATAAAATTTTTCTCATCTATTAACATATGACTAGCAACTAAATCTTCAAAAAAATTTTTGTATTTATTTAGTTCTTCTACAAATCTTTCTGTTTCAATAGCATTCTTTAAAACATGTCGATGAAAATCTACATTATTATTACTTGGTTGACTCTCCCAATGTTCGTATTTATCAAGATCAAATCTAGAAGGGTTTTCAAAAGCATTTGGTATTTCTACTATCTGATTGTTCCAAAGCGCAGCAGCTATGTTTGGAAAATATTTAAACCACCATAATAGGGGTTGTTTATTTTTTGTTTGTTCTTTAGGAAAATTTTCAATCGAATCATTATTACAAATTTGTGTTTCACTTTTTTCTTTCATTTGAGTGTAAAAATCAACTTTTAAAAAAGAAAATTTTTTATTAATATATTTTGTTTCAAAGTTGTTTTTATCAATCCAATGACTTTTACAAAATGTTTTTTCCCATGAATAAACTGTATGAACAAAATTTTTTGGAATATATAAGATATCTTTAGCATTCAATATAACTGCATATCTTTCAAGTTGGTATACATTGTTGTATTTTTTATTTGTTATATTATGAAATATATATGGAATGTTTGTTCTGGATCCAATTCCTTTTAAATGTAATTTTTCTTTTTGTGAAGGATCCCACATGAAAATAATTTTTTTTCCAGAATCACATTGTATAATGTTGAAAACGTCTCCTATGTCCTCATGCATAGGAGTAACCCATTTTTTATCTTGCGAATCCCAATAACCAACATAAATATCATTTTTTTTCCCAATAAATGGTATGTTTGCGTCTTGTTTTGACCCTATATGATACAAATCTTCCATAACCGTTGAAACATTATGTTGTTTATTTAATTTTCTATTATTTATAATACTCGTGGCAATGGGATCATAATATTCATTTAAAGGATCAAACATATCAAAAGAATAATTTCTTACAACAAATGGTTTGTCACCTCCAATAACTTTGAAACCTTCATAAACTGGAATTGATTTTCTTATTGTTTCATTGATCCATTTTTCTGAAACGTCAAGTTGTTCGTCTGGGTGAAAAGGCGTTATATTTGGGTCTATGCCCAATTCTGTATGGAATTTCAATGCATGTGTCATGCAGGTAATTAAATTTGATGTAAGAATGTATAAAAACACAAACTTAATCATTTGAACAAAAATTGAAGATATATATAGTGTAGTATCAAATTTAAATTTCTATAAATATATGCTAAGGTATATGAAAATGTCAGATATAAACTCAGTAGTTCAAATAATTGTTTCTCGTTCAGGAGCCAAAGCTTATAGTGGTATGGTAGCAGGTACAGGATGGTTTGTAAATACCGATGTACCTGAAGGAACCATGTTAACCAACGCACATGTTGTTAGAGATGCTAAAACTGTATCTATCAGAATGCCATGCAATCATAGTCTGGATATCCCAGTATATGTTCAAGGTATGTCAACCGATTTAGATTTAGCTGTCATAAGGCTTGACAAAAACGAATTAAATTTAGTTAAAAGAATGCTAAAAGATAAGTACAATGTTGATCAAATACCAACACTGCAATTCACTGATTCTGATGCTGTTCATCCAACCAGATATGACACCTTGAAAGCGCCAAGAGTTTTTGCACGGGGATATCCACTTGGAACAGAATATCAACAAGTAACCGATGGACGTATTTCTGGTATTAAACATGCTAGAGAGCAAGAATATATTGTTACCACGGCTACTATAAATCCAGGAAACAGTGGCGGACCTGCAGTTGATGAGAGTGGAAATGTTATTGGCATCAACTCTATGAAAATAAATGGTGCAGAAGGTATCAATATGATTATTCCTTCTAACAGAATTCAACGCATGCTCCCTCATTTGTTGAACAATGCTGAAAATGAAAAAGAACTGGAAATGATCATAGAAGCAGCTCAGATGATGCATGGTACTATACCTACTCAAAAACAAGTACATGAGATGAAAGAACTCATGGAAGAGATGGAAAGTGTAGATATGAAAGAAGTGGTTTCTAAATGGAATCAAAATAACTTAGGAGGGTTCAAAAAATGCAAAGGTATTGTACAACCAGTAAAAATGAGTGATTGGTTTAAAAAACATGTTCATGAAAAAGTTGGAAATCATGAATTATTTGAACAGGTTGTTATGAATATAGATAACAATAATTTTGACGAGGTACATGAGATGAGAACAGAAGGATTTTCTTCTTATTTATGTGAACCATGTGGCGCTAGTAGTTGTAAAAAGTGTAAGAAAAATCTCTCACCTTCCATTATCCCCCCAAGATCATTGCATATGCCAAGATTAGGTTATCGATATTCCAATTCTTCAGGGGAATCAACTTTGAAATACTATAGTATTGAAAAGGAATCTAATATCAAATCTGGCGTAGTAGTATCAGATGTAGTTAAAAATGGTATGTTTGATAGAGCTGGTGTAGAAAAATATGATTTTATTTACAAAGTTTCTACAGAAAGAGGAGAATTTAATGTTGATAATTATGGAGAAACATGGATAGAAAATCTTTCAGTATCTTTAAAATTAAATGATATTATTCACAGAACACCTTTTGGTCAAGAAATTGTGTTACATGTAGTTAATCAAAGCGGCGAAGACATGGAGAAGAAAATGCATTATAATTATTTAGAAGAAAAATATAAGCCATCTATTCGTTTTATGGACAGTATGCATGATCTTAATTTCCAGAATCAAGTTTTAAATCTTGCAGGAGTAATATTAAAAACGTTGAGAATGGAAGATGTTATGGAACATCAATTGGGAAAATACATGGATCCACATAATCAAAATGAATTTAAAGTTGTTGTTGCAGACATTGATACAAGATCACCTGCATACAAAGCTAGAAATCTTCAACCTGGTGATGTATTGACAAAGATTAATGAAGATGAAGTTTCTAGTAATTGGGAAGGCTTTGTGAATCAAGTCAAGAATTTAAAAAGTGTAGTTTTAGAAGTAGAAAGTGGTGCATTAACTATTATTTAAATTAATATCTCGATATCTCGTTAAGATATATTTTAGGATTTCTATATTTCATTTTTTCGACATAATTTTGATAAATATAATAATTCCATTACTTTTCCTGTCACTGAAAAACCAAATATAACTATCCAACCAATACCTATCATTTAAATACAATTATAATATATATATATACGGTGAATATATTTTGTTTTATTATAATGAGTTTTATCAGATTTCAGATTGGATAAATTCTTCTTCTGAGTCTGTAGTTTCTGTTCCGCTAGTCCCTTCATCATATCCATCTTCGTCTGTTTCACTGTTAGATTGTACAAATTCTTTTTTAATTAATTGTTTTTTTGATATTAAATTACGTTTTTCTTCTTTTTTTATTGTTAAAATTTCTTCAAAATTTTTAATTAAGGAGTCATTTATTTTTTCAGGCGATACATAATATATATCTTTCTTAAATTGAACTTTGTACAAGTCATTTTCACGTTTCAAAACTTTTACAGGCAATTTTAATGGCAATTTATAAAGTTCGCTTACAGTGTACATCTGAAAAATGGCTAAATCTATACCCAGATTTGTATACTCGTTTGAAATATCTATAGATCTATCCACCGTCAACAATTTTATTCTTTTTTCCGAAACTTTTTCTACAATTTCTGGCGTATACACATTTTTTAACTTCCATCTAATTTCTTGTGTACGGTTTGATGATATTACACCATCAAGCACGTTGTATACTGTACCATTATATAAAACATTTTGATTTTTCATATATTCTTTGATTTTGTAAATACCTCTACGAAATAAAGTATCATTTGAATTGACCCATTTAAATTTGTTTTCTGTACTTTCTTCACCTCTTTCTGCAAAAAGATATGAAATAACATTTCCTTCCTTTTTTCTCCCAATAACATCTGATTGAGTTATATTGTTCCAACCAGTATCTGTATCATCGTCTATTATAATAACGTCTTCTGTCATTGTACTTACAAAATAATCATCAGATGATTTTAATGAATAATCAAAACTCTTTATTTCATTAAAAGGTGTATTTTTTAACCTTAAAAATAATTGTTTCAATTCTTCTGTACTTTTTACTAACCCTACGTGAGCATACATTGCTAAAACATTCAAACGGACCAAGTGTATTAACGTAAAAATATCAATATCTTTAAATGTTTCTGTTTTATATTCATACTTGTTTTTTGGTTCTTTTCCAAATCTGGGTAGATCTTTTTCTTTACGATGTT
Source organism: Legionellales bacterium (assembly GCA_002691585.1). Lineage (GTDB taxonomy): Bacteria > Pseudomonadota > Gammaproteobacteria > Comchoanobacterales > Comchoanobacteraceae. Next base: position 11,253 of record NZIM01000091.1, on the reverse strand, counting down.
TATCTTTTATCCATCCAGAAGAAAATAATTTTAACTGATCAATAAGCATCTTTTGAACAAGTCTTGGTTTTGGTAATTCCCATGTCCAAACGAATATTTGATTATTTCCTAATTTTTTTTCGGCACCCGTTATGCCAATTTTATAAATGTTTGGTATATGTGTTTTTTGAGCAATGTATAAAAAATCAAAATAACCTATTTCTTTTTCGTCCGGTTTACCAGGGTTCCCCCAGAATCTTGGGGTATCAACAAATTTGTTCCATGGTATAGCTGACATTTTATGTATTTAATTTATTATATATATTGAAATTATACTAAGTTGGAACAATTAAAATGAGTTTTATTTAATTGATAATTCACATGGTTATGAAAATTGCACATGGATATGGAATTCATTATCAATGAATGTTTTTTTAAATTTTCTTTAAAATGTTGGCGGCATACTTTACATGGATAAATCAGAGATAAAGACTGAACAAAAGCATCAAATGCCATTTGGTTTTTATCTGGCTGCTTTGCAATTTCATGTAACAAATACCATGTTGCATGACCTAATTTTTCCTTATTTATTTCACACGGACAATATGCTTGAGATGGAGATAAAATAAGAAATAAAAATACAAAAACTTTTAGCAAGGCTCTTAATATGATCATTTAATAAAATTATATAGATTTAAGTAGGTTATTCTAATTGTGAATAACCCCTTGTTTTACAACAGCATTTTCTGCAACTTATAATACAATTGGGAATACAACATAAACAATTATATATTCTTGCTAATATAGAAAATAATGTTGCAATTAAGCATATGATTATCCCAATAATAATATAGTTTGAATATTCATCAATGTCATGTTTTACTTCATTATAGGTTTCCATTTTACTTATTTTTTTTTTATATTTATATGTTATCCAAACCACTTTTCATACCACGTTTTTTGATGCACCGTTGTGGTCAATACTTTTTTCGGTTTAATTAAACTTAAAATACATTTCAAGGAATGTTGTAGATTTATTCCTTTCAAAGCAGACATTTCAATCAAAAAAACATCTAAATTAAATTGTTTCTCATATATTTTATGTCTTTCCGTATGTACAACCCTTGAACTTTCCTTATCTATTTTGTTTGCAATAATAACAATGGGAAATTTGTCTCCATTTTCTTTTCTAATTACACCAATCCATTTTTTTAAATTTACAAAAGAATTTTCATTTGAAACATCATATACAACAACTGCCAAATCGGCATTTTTTATATACTTTGGATACAGAGGCAACCATTGAACACCACCTGCAACATCCCAAAATTGAACGTTATAAATAATATTATTAAATCCTATGACTCTAGACGTACAGTCTATTCCTATAGTTTTGGATACTCTTGGCATATCTAATGGAAAACATAATCTGTGTATAATACTAGTTTTACCTACCTTTTCATCGCCCATAACAATTACTTTTGTTCTCATGTTTCGAATAAAAAATTAAAAATATATACTAAAAACCATATAAATGTAAGAAAAATATGTAGAAAATGAGATATATATTTTCTATAACAAAAAACAATGTAATTGGTGTTGATAATAAATTAGCTTTTAAAATCCATCACGATTTATTGTATTTCAAAATGAATACATATCAAAGTACAATAGTAATGGGTAGAAAAACATGGGATAGTTTACCGTTTAAGCCTTTGAGAAACAGGGAAAATTATGTGTTATCTAGAAACAAAAATATTGAAAAAATACATGGGGTTCATCACATAGATAGTATGAAAAAAATCCCAGAAAAATCTTGGATAATTGGAGGAAATGAAATTTTTCAACAAATGTTCAAAAGCGGGGATATTTTATATATTACACATATTAATCTTATAATAGAAGAGTCATGCATGTTGAAGATGGCACTTCCCGAAAAAAAATTTTTGTGGAAATCCAGGTTGTTTTTAGTACCAAATAAAGATATTGAATATTATTTTGCATGTTATAAAGTTTTATAAAGTATATAATTGTATTTATTTATATTAAAAATGACAGATTTGTTACATAATTATAAAATTCCAGTCCCAACAATAATACCTGAATATGCACTAAAAGATGAACTTGGTAGAAGTTGGACAAAGCAATCAGATTCTTATTTTTCTTGGGATGGAGATTTTTATTACGTTTGGTTTAGAAGAAATAAAAAACCTGAAATTGGAGAAAGAATAAAAACAGAATCATTTTCAAAAACAATCAAAAAACTTTATATTTATAGAAATTATAAAAGAGGTGTTGTTGAATTTGAAACTGATAATTAGAGCTAAAATACTATTTATATATGTACACATGATAATAAATGAAACTTTTTGAAACAGATATATTAAATTATGGTTTACTTGGATTATTTTTAATTTTCACTATTATCTTAATTGTTTTAGGAAATCAAGAAGATACATGTTCATCTGAAAATAATTCTCTTTTTCAAACTACAAAAACCCATTTGTTTGGAAATGAATGTGAAAATCCAGCAATGTTCTGGATAGTTTGTCTTTTGGCAATACTTGTTCAAATCGCAAGAAACATATTGTGGATAAAAAACAGTCAAGCAACAAGAGCAGCTTTAAAAGTTAAAAGCGATAAACGGTCTTTTGGAGTATTGTTACCATTACTTTTGTATACATTTACAAACACAGCATTGTATATTTTTTCAATACTTATCATTTTGGGTGGAAACATGGTAATTTTAATTTGTGTTTTAATTGGAAATCTATCAGGTGTTGCCTTATCAATGTCAGAGCAAGAAGCTGATAAAGAAAGATTAACTACAGCCATGATAAATTTAAAGTGTAAGTGGGAAGAACTACAAAAACAAGATCCTTCCAAATTTAATGAAGACCAAGTACAACAATACAAAGACTTAAAAGAAATAAAAAATTGGGTTCAAGATTGGCTTGCTGATCCGATGCAGACCTTGAATCCGGGGAGCAACCCACTCCTAGAAGACCAAGCATTGAGACTTCGGTACTAGAGACATACATACATTTCATTGGTGTACTCCTATAATAAAATAATTTCCCTGGATAATTGTGATGAGATATAGAACTTCCTTCGTCATATACATAAGGATTGTATAATTCAACATCTCCCAAATATAATCTTTTACCTGAAATATCTTGAATATTACAACCAGAAACTATTAAATTTCCAGACGGATCTCTTATTAATGTATCATAAAGTCTTGGAAAACATAAGCCACTAGTAAAACTACCAACTGACCAAGAATTATCAAAACTAATAGAACTTGAAAGTCCTACACCATGCAATAATTCATGTCTTATGACTGATCTTAAATCATATCTAAATGATATCTCTGAACATTCACCATTAAACCAACCGTTTGGAGGATCTGGGTTTACACCTATTGTAAAATCATAACCAGTATAAAATGAGTTTGTTAAAGCTGGTAACCAAATCAAACCGTTTAAATACATTGTATGGGATGCCCATGCTAATGTAGTTTTTCCTTCTAATGAATTATCAAAATATGCATTTATTTTTGCATTTCTATCCAATCCAATACACAAATCACATAAAGCTGCCCATTCTTCGGCAACAATACTTGATAATAAATCAGCGTCAATATGTATTTTATTTTTGACAGGATGACTTTCCAAAAACTGCCAGTCTGAAGTTTCCATATGTACAGTAGCACTTATGAATGGTAAAAAAAATATAAATAAAAAAGTATATCGAAGCATATTTAAAATATTTTTAATAAATTCTTATATGACATAAAACTAATTATTCTAAAATTACATTTACTAACTGATGGTATTGTTCAATTTCTGATTCAAATGCATTACCTTCACAATCAACATATTTGTATACCAAATCAAAAACAATATTTAAATTCTTAGGTAATCTACTCAAATCGATCTCAAACCCATCTTCTAAATCCCCATACTTAGAACATGTAGAATCACATATTCTATCTTCTTTTGAGTGATAAACATCTATTTTATAACAAGAATCTAAATTAAATGTTGAAAGTGATAATGCTGTAAAATAACCATTTTCCATAAAATCCCATTTCATTGTTAAGGGAGAATCAAAAACAACCCAATTATAACAGCCTATATTATAACACTCAGTTGTATTTGTCTTATCAACACATGTACTTAATCTATGCACAGGGTTAGCAATACATGCGCGTACATTTGTTAATATACTTCTATGTCTATTATGATTTTTCCAGTCTGTAATAATACCCACAATTAGTTTATTTGATGATACTTGAATTGAATGATCTTTGTTCAATCCTTTAATAATAATATCATTATAATAAATGAAAGATTCGCCATATACCTTGACATATGTTATTTCATTCTCAAATTCAGAACAATCATTGATAGACAATGAAATATGTGCAGAAACGTGTGAATTTGGATCAATACATCCTGATGGTGGGAAAACATTTATATTTTCACAGTCTTTTACTTTTAAATCAAATTCATATCTCCTATCTGCAAATATACTGTTACAATTCTCAGCAGTTACAGATTGACAAGCGGTTGTTAATGTAAATGCAGATCTAGCGGTTTCTTCATTTAATTGAATGATGTTTAATTCTATAACCTCGTCTATGAATCCTAATGGTTGGCGGTTTGCATATATATCTTCTTTTGCTGCTGCTACCCTAAACATATTATCAGTTGCTACTAAATGTTTTTGAGCATCCATGATGAACGACGTAATCAATCTATGACCTATCGTTTTTTGTGTAGTTTGTTGACCAAACCCTATACTGTTGTCAACAATTGCCTCACAATCTTGTATTTCATAATTAATAAAACGAATAAATAACAAGCCATTGTATTCTATTTTTAGACAAGTACCATCGTGGCATATAAATTCAACAGGACAATCAGAATCTTGTAAACAGCCTGGTATACAGGTCCCTTCTATTGTTTGCTCTTGCTTCATGCAACCTACATTTTCAACACATTGATCAATAGTACATGGGTTGTTATCATAACAGGTCAGTGGTATACCAACACATATTCCTGATAAACATTGATCATTCTCAGTGCATACACTCTGATCATCGCATTGTTGGCGTTCGTTTCTTGGTATGGTGACACATTCTCCTTCTTCACATGTACCTTGTGAACATTCTGTATTTAAAATGGAACAATCAGTACTACATACTTTTGGTGGTTCATAATCTTCTGCAATTACTTTTCTAGAATTTACAATCAAATCTTCAGCGGGAACATCAACCGCATCTGCTATTTCTTCTACTAATCCTACTCTAAAATCAACACTTTCAACTTCATCCACCAATGTTTGATAATTTACTGTTTTTGTTTTAATAATATACGTTAACTTAGATATGGTTTGTAACAGTCGCCGTCTTCTAGAAATTTCTTCCACGCCTGTTATTTCTATGTCTGCTGCATTGATTCCCAATTTTCGAGCAAGATTTGCTACAATAAATTCTTTGTTTTCCTCTATTTGTGCTGGCGTCAAACCAGTTATTGTTAATTCCTGTGTAATTAATTTATCAGGATTGGTAGTTGGCGCAGGAATATAATCAGATACTATAATAGGTCCCATGACTATACCTAAATCTTGAATGTCTGAAACTTTGATAAAAATATCTAAGATTTTATCTTTATATGACGTAGTATTCATTGAATCTACAAGTGAGCTTTCTGCACGTCTTTCTATATCTAATTGATACGTAAAATTAAATCGATTATTTTGCAAAAGTCTTCTTCTTCTTGATGCATCTGAACTTGAGACATAAATAACATCATCTGGATGTAATGTCAAGATACCAGCAATTCCATTTGTAACATCACCGTATTCTTTTTGATTGTCATCAAACTGAAATTTTTGAGCGAGAAAAACAGACAATCCACTAACCAAAACATTTTGAGAGATAGTTCTTTCATTTTTTTGAGGCGACAATACACTTGGTATCTCAATTTCTGTCAATAGGGCAAAAAATATGAATGTAAGTAACGCCACTACAAAAGAAATACCGACACATACACCTATTATAAGTATTGTTGACCTTACATTTTTCATTTTATTTAGGATTTATAATTTATATACTCACATATGGTCGAATTATATTTTTGGATGTATATAAAACACAACCTTTTTTCTTAAATGAAATATTTTATACTGATATTATATTTTCTTACTTTATGTGAATCTAGAAAAGTCACAGTCACAGTCACTTCCATGACAGATGGTACTGAAGGCAGTATTGATGAACACTTATGTTCTGCTACTGATTCTGCCGATGTATATACAGGAGTATCCAGTCCTGCAAACGAAGGAGTTGCTTTGTATGATAGTTCAAACGGATGTTCATTACTATTGGACGAAGATAATCAAAAGACGACTGACTTTGATTACATGACACCAAGTTTTTTTGAACAGCCTACACAAATTTCAACGGGAGGGACTGGCGCTTCATTGATAGGGGAAGAAATATGTGTTAAAGTAAATAACGATCTTAATTTAGAAGCAGACTCAGGCAAATGTATGTTGTATAACGTTAAAGTAGATGATGAAGAACCATCTGGTACAAATACTGTTCAATACAATGGATGTTCCGTTCAATTTAAAGGACTTGGGAGTACTGTTACAGATAATACACATTCTGGATCAAAAGTTCATTTGCAGAAAATAACTACCATTCATTCCTCCGATGTCCCTGAAACTGGTGACGCTTCTACATCTGATAATGCAGTGTATGATTCTACGACAAAAACCTGTCATTTTATGCCAATTAACCATAAATATGTTGGTAAAGTAGAAGCAATAGTTAGATTTACAAAAGCTGCACCAAAGCAAGGTGAAACAGATGATTTGCAAGTCAAAATTGGTATTAAGTTTGTACCACACGTCGAAAGAAAATTTGGTTCATCATTTAAGGACCAAGGTCCTTTGCAACAACATGATGCACTTGTTTTGATGAGTCGATCCAATGTAAATAATTTAAACAATGACAAATGCACTGCTTCAGACGGTATTGACTATATTGGTATGAGAAGGATCGATAACGTTGATTTGACTGAAGAAAAATGTCTATTGGGCGATATGTCAACTAAATTAGATAATGGAGATGCCGCACCTAGTTGTGATACAAAAGTAAATAGATTTCCAAATCAAAATTCAGACTTTAAATTAAATCTACGATCCACTGGTGATGGATGTTTAACAAGTGGTTCAAAAGCATATATTTTCACTGATTCTATGATTGGTGGTGAAGAAAGTGTCAGTTTGGATAAAAGTGAATTGGTACCAAAATACACAAAAATCAAAAGAGCAGATGGAACTGCAGTGCAGTTGAGAGTAATGGGTCATTTTATAGATAGAAGGTATAAAGTTATTGACCAAACCGGTGTAGAAGTTTTAGAGGATAATATCGGTGACTTTAAAATAGTTACACAATCCATCAATGTTCATGCAGATTACAAAAATGTTGGCGACACAAGAAAAAATCATCAAACCAAAAATTTAAATTTAAAGAAACTAAATCTTGATGATTATACCGTTGTAAGTGGATCAACTACGGCGAGTAAATGTCTTCATCAGGCAGATAGTAATGCAAACAACCCAAAGAATCAGTTGCCAGGTGTGGGTATAACAAACGACTTGCATAGTTTAGAAGGTAGAAATTGTTTTAGCGAAACATCTAAATCATGGAGTAATTTTGAAACGTCACAAGACGTCTCAGGTAATATTGATAAGCACGACTATGCACAATATTATTTTGATCATGATCATATTTTGGCTTATAGACACATCAAACATATTCAAAATTCATATATCGATGCATCGCCAAATTGCGGATCAGGTGCTTCTGCATGTTCAAATACTCTAATTTTGGCAGGGTTTGAACGAGGTGATTCTAACCATGTAGTAGTGAAAATACCTATTGACTTGGAAAAAAGTATTCCAAAAGCACCTTGGAACATTTACATTCCTAAATTGGATATACAGTCGTACGGAAAAGCAGAGGTATTAAAATTAAGTTCAGACATTAGAAATCCTACATATGGATTACCTGTATTGGATACAAGATTTCAACCTCAATTCAAAGATGGATATCCACTATCTCATTTCTTTAGAATCAATGGTGTGTTAGACTGTCTTGCTGCTGACGGAACTGCAAATACTAATTGTGACGAAGTTGATTCTTATGATGATACGTATGAGTTGTTTAATAGACTGAATATAATTTCATCGAACACTAATCTTGTTGAATATTGGAAAGAAATAAAAAATGAACATGGATCTAATACTAATGCAATATTGTGTTCATCCAATAGAGTTGACGCAAATGGGGCGTTGGCAACCCCTGGTCCATTTGGTGCTGGTAAAGTAAGAGACATTGGTATTGTTTATGTAACCGGTACTGGAGACAATCAAAGACCGGTCGGTACATACATGACTCAGACTCAAATGTTTATGGACAATTGTAGACTAAGAATTGATAAAAATATATATTTTGATCAAATTGTTATGTCATGGAATAATGGAGAAGCTAGTAATGATGCTAGAATGTGTCAAGATGATGAACAAACAGTGTTGGTGAAAAGATCAGGAGACACAGATATGACAAAATGTTCCGACTATACTCGTCCTAATGGCGTTACTGGAAGACAAAAAAATCTTGATTATACGTCTAGTCCTGAAAAATGTAACAATTGTGTTAAAATGACTCTTATCGACAGAAGACGTGTTATGATAGGGTCGACAGAACTTAGTTTATTAAGAAGACAAGAAGTTTTCCCAGGACAAGGTGTACAAGTACAAGGATCCAGTATTGGATTTTTATTAGGTAAAGAAAATTCAGATGATGCTGCTTCTGGTGTTCTTGAATTTGATATTTGGGGAACAAGTGCAATGCAAGGATATACCCCACAAGCAATACAATGTAGCTCAGATGACACCGAACAAAAAGAAGGTACAATTAGTCCAGTTTGTGAAGAACAACATGGATGTGCGCTATCAGATGCTGGTACGTTTGAAGAAACATCAGATAGTACACCAGCAAAAACACATGATGACGCATTGTTGTGTGCGGAGAAAAAAGTAAAAACACCAAGAAAGGATGGCGAGTTTACCTTTCATACCATTCGTTCTACATCTCATTGTAATGGTAAATTAGATATACAACTAAGACTAAGACAATCTGGTGATGATGATTGTGTAGCGGAAGGTGATTTATCTGTTTGTAAGTATAGAAAATGGGGAGATTTAAAAAATCTTTTAAATAGCGATGAGAATGCTTTTACAGAAGGTACATATCCTAGTATTCCATTTTTGAGACCTGTTTATGATGTAAGATTACCATGTTCAAGAATTACATCAAAAACAAGTGACAGTATTAAATTGAAATTTAAATTTAGCTTGGCTTATGATTTGAAAGAAGACCAATATACTTTTAACGTAACTGGCATTGAGGAATTAGGTAAAGGAGGTAGTGCTATAGCTGTACAATGGGATGATACTAATAAGTTATTTAAAGCAGATGGTAATACTGGAAAATCCGGTTTTACAAAAGCCATGGAATTTAAAGCATATGTTGGTACCTGTGTATCGAAATCAACTTTAGATTCATCAAATCCTTCACAAGAAATTGATAATGGCTTTAACGCTATGCAAGAGAAATGTGACGGCGTTGATTTTACAAATGTATCACCTGGTCTAGCGAGAAAAACTATTAAAGGAACACAATGTGATAATTTAGGATTTAGTGATAATAAGGACGGAAATGTTGTCTTATCCTTGGATGAAGACGTATCGTTGGCACTTGTTTACAAAAGAACTTATTCTTATCAAGTGCAAAGAGATCATCCTTTAGACACAAATGTTGCAAACACATCAATTGATGCAGATGTACAATATTTCTGTCAAGATCAAAATTTTAAAATCAGTGTCAATCCAAGTAAAACAGCATCAGTAAGTGTAGTTACTCCTATCCAATTGATTGTAGAGAGACAAGCTCAAGTGGTTGATATCTTATGGCATGGTAATGGTGATTCTAACACAGGATTCTGGACAAAAAAATGGAACAATGGTAATGGCGATACAGATACAGCGTTCCAAGAATGTGGTGCACAATCTTATCAATTAAGAATATTAGTCAAATTGCAGGAACAAGGTACCCATAGTCCAAATAATCCATCCGATTTTGAATTCATTCGAGATCCTAATTTTGAAGTAAGTATTGTTAGTTCTAGCGATACACTTTATGCAAGGAGAGTAACTGGAAATAGTGAATCATACGTTGCACTTGTATCCGATTGTATACAAATCACAGAGGCAGACTGTAGTGGTGCACTAAGTTCTCAATGGGCAGATTTCCAAGAGACAAGTACAAGTCTACTTTTGCAAGGTTTGGATAATGTTTTGGGCAGTGGTGCATCTGGCACAAACATTCTTTCTGAAATTGATGTTACAACCGATTTTGAGAGTTGTCCAGTTGACATTGAAGATGTTCAAGAAACTGGTGAATTTGCAGTTGCTGTATCATTTGATGTACCAACAACTACTGGAGCCAATGCTCAAGAATGTCTACAACGCAGTGGTGTAACTGCTAAGAATGCTGCCAGTCCTCCACAAGATATTCTTAATTGTGCGTCAGGTTTGGTCACTTCTTATGGTCAAGCAGCTATTCACTCTTATACTATTGACAGTGGAAAACAATTATTGGACTCAGATGCTAATCCAATTTATGTCAACGGGGCTTTAAATCTTGACGCCACCAATGATATGCAAATTTCTACTGCGAAATGGAGTTTAAAGAGATTTGAAAGAAGTTTCTCAGGAGATGGGAAGGGTCAACAATTAGGATCAACTATTGATTTATGTACTTATGATAAGAGTGCAGCAACTAAATTTGCTGTAGTGGGAACGCCAGCTATTCCAAATCCTGTTGGTAACGATTATGATCTTTTGGTTAAGTCTGTCAGTGGAAATAATTATAAATGTCAATTGGGATTCAAGGCATTTGGTGAAGCAGATTTATTAAACGATGTATGGGAAATTCATGTTGAAATTGTTATGACAAATAGTGCTAGAAGATTGAGATCATCTAAAACATTGAAATTGAAGGCAGAATCAGCAAAATCAGCAGATGTTGGATTCCAAATTGTATCTGATACTACCGTCGTGACAGAACAGGAATCACAACAATCACCTGTTGAGCCAGTTAATGCCAATGTCGAACCATCTACACCATCT
>NZIM01000090.1 GCA_002691585.1 Legionellales bacterium | reverse complement strand
TAAACACCTCTGTCACCAATAGGCTGTCGGCGTAATCCTCATTCTCCATGACGATATTATTGATGTGGCGTGTATTTGTCCCCTTGCCACGCTCTGTCAGGGTGATGCCATCGGGGCCAATGCGGCGGGCATGATGGCCACCCATACCCGGAGCGGAACACACTGCCAAAACGCAATCGGTTTCTGCAACAGCGATCCATTTGGTGCCATTGGGCAGGTACAAACAATGAGGTGGTGTTTTTTCAAACACGTTCATCCGATCCCCCAATAAACCCCAATCCTGTCCTGCACCCGTGATTGCGGCCTTACCCTCGACCAGAATAAGGATCACTTCACGATCCCCTGTCGCCTCGGCCGCCTTATCCCCTGCCTTAAGGTGATAAAGGGAAAACCCGACATATCGCCAGCCCGCACTTTCGGGTGTGACTTGGTGGACCTTGCCCCGTTTACCAAAGGGTTTTTTTAGCAGATCTGACATGAGTAAGCTCCGTTATACTGTTTTTTGGCTCGCTTTGCCCTGGCGATAGCTTTCCCATGCATCATTGACCTCTGAACGCACAGACACCTCTGGAACACCGACCTCCCACCAGGATCCACCATGTGGCGTGCTAGGATAGGGGTCCGTGTCGATAACGATCACATACGGCCCTGTGATTTCTCCCCGCTTTGCAAAGGCTTCTTCTAATTCAGCGATCGAGGATACCTTGACTGATGTTGCTCCCATAGATGCTGCATGGGCTGCAAAATCAATGGCAGAAGGTGTTTCGTGAACTGTATCCTTCAGCAGATTGTTAAACTCTGCGCCCCCTGTGCCCATTTGCAAGCGATTGATGCATCCATAGCCGCGGTTGTCGGTCACGATCACTGTAAAGGAAATCCTCATCATGGCAGCAGTCGCAATTTCAGAGTTGGCCATCATATAGGTACCATCACCTGTAAAGCATAAGACATCACGCTCAGGCTCTGCCATTTTGATACCCATAGCTCCTGCAATTTCGTACCCCATACAGCTAAAGCCATATTCCATATGATACGACATTGGACGATTTGCTTTCCAGAGTTTGTGCAACTCACCTGGCATCGTGCCAGCGGCACACATTACAACACTGTTGTCTTGCGCACTGCGCTGAACCGCGCCGATCACTTGCATATCTGTCGCAAGTGCATTGCTGTCTGTCGGTGCATCCGTGAGTGGGTCAACTTTTGCAAACCAATCGTCTTTCAATCCGTCTATCGGTGCGGCTGATTTATGATCCGCCAATTCCTTTGACAGCTCATCCAATCCCACACGCGCATCCGCCAATAGAGGCATTGCCCCATGTTTAATGGCATCATAGGCTCCAACATTCAGGCAGGCGATTTTACGCTCGGGGTTTGCAAACAGGCTCCAAGACCCTGTTGTAAAATCTTGAAACCGAGTTCCAACCCCAATCACCAAATCTGCTTCAGCACAGACAGTATTGGCCGCCTCGCCGCCCGTGACCCCAATTGGACCAAGGTTCAAAGGATGATCCCAAGGCAGCGCTGATTTCCCTGCCTGCGTTTCTGCAACAGGAATATTATGGGCCGTGGCAAAGGCTGCCAATTCAGCTGTGGCATCGGAATAGTGCACTCCGCCCCCTGCAACAATCACTGGACGTTTTGCCCCGCGGATCGCGTGGGCCAAATCGGCAAGTTCGTTTTCATCGGGCCGCACACGACGTTGACGCCACACCTTGGGTTCAAAAAACGCTTCAGGATAATCAAACGCCTCCGCCTGAACATCCTGACAAAAGGCAAGTGTCACGGGACCACATTCAGCCGGATCCGTCAAAACACGGAAGGCTCGTGGCAAAGCAGTCAAAATCTGTTCTGGCCGCGTGATACGATCGAAATACCGACTTACCGGGCGGAACGCATCATTCGCAGATACCGTGCCATCCTCAAAGTCTTCGATCTGTTGCAACACTGGGTCTGGGGCCCGGTTGGCAAACACATCACCTGGAACCAACAAAACGGGCAATCTATTGACATGCGCCAAAGCCGCAGCTGTAATCATGTTGGTTGCGCCTGGCCCAATCGACGATGTGACCATCATTGATCGTTTGCGACCCAACTGTTTTGCATAGGCAATTGCCGCATGCGCCATCGTCTGTTCGTTGTGTCCACGATAGGTCAGCAGCTCATCTTTTGCGTGGTAGAGTGCCTCTCCTAAGCCGGCGACATTGCCGTGACCAAAAATAGCCCAGCATCCAGCGACAAGAGTTTCGCCTTGTTCATTTCGTTGCGCCGCAATGTATTTCACCATTGCTTGTGCCGCTGTTAGCCGAATTGTTTTGCTCATATCATGCATCCATTACTTTACTAAGGATGAGGCCGCCATGCAGGCCTGATCCCATTTATCACACAAGCGCGCATACCGCGTTTGCATCATGTCAACAGCGGCTTCGTCACTTAGATCACCTTTCATCCAAGCGCGGGCAGCATCGCCAAATATTGTTCGACCGACAGCAAAACCTTTGACCAATGGCTGTTTCGCCGCCAATGCAAAACTTTCCGCCAAATCAGCCTCTGGCGCATCTAAACCTAGCACAACAATTCCACGAGTATAGGGATCGTTGCGCTCAATCGCATCAACTGCGTTTTGCCATGCCTCTTCGGTTTTAAAAGGCTCCAGCTTCCACCAGTCAGGGTAGATACCCAAGTCATAAAATTGTTGGATCAATGTCGCCGTCGTGGTGTGATCGACCGCACCAACTTTGGACGGAATAATCTCAAGCAAGAATTCCAAACCATTGCGACGGCTCGCCATCCAGAGGCGCTTGACCACATCTTCTTGTTGCTGGCATGTCATCCCATCATCTTTTGGATGACAAAATACCAAGAGTTTGACCACGTTTTCGCGGGCCCATTCACGCAACTGCCCCAAGTCCTCTCCCAATTCAGGCTCTAGCTGAATAGGACGTGATCCTGGCAACTCGGTTGGGCGACCAATCCATAAACCGGTACCCGACGCTGCATGAAGTGCCGCGCGACCGATCCGATTATCACAGAGAATACCATAACCTGGCTGACCAGCTTGAACCGCAAGAGCAGCTTTCAAACATAGCTCTTTGAATGCGCCGCCCTTTTCCAAATGGTAGCCAGTCATCTCTTCTAATTGCATCCGGTGATCAAAGGCAAAGGTTTTCACGCTTGACCAATCTACTGCTCGATTGGTGGCCCAATGCACTTGTTCTAGCTCCGCATCATTACGCAAATCGGCACGTTTGATGCCGCGTTCAAAGAAAAACTGCAGCTCTTCCCAACTTGGATAGGCGGGCGTGCATCCATGACGGCTCACGGCAAAGGCACCGCAGGCATTGGCATATTTTAACGCAACAGGCCAAGTTTCCCCATCAAGCCATCCTTTAAGCAGGCCCGACATAAATCCATCACCTGCTCCCAAAACATTGAACACCTCAATGGCAAAACCTGGTCCCGAGTCACCCTCGTCCAAACTTTCGGGGATATCACCTGTGAAGGCCACAGCTCCCGCTGCACCGCGTTTGCAGACCAGCGTTGCCAACGACACGGCACGAACCGCGCGCAGGGCCTCAATCGTATCAGTGCTGCCCCCTGCAATGTGAAACTCTTCTTCTGTGCCAACAATGAGATCAAACAGATGCAGAGTGCTTTGCAATTTTTGCGTCACCGCCGCACTTTCGACAAAGCGGCTTTCGCCATCGCCGTGTCCTGCGACACCCCAAAGATTAGGGCGATAATCAATATCCAGCGCCGTTTGCATACCCGCCTCACGAGCAATAGTCAGCGCCTTTAGCGTCGCCGCCTCAACCTGCGGATTGCTAAGATGCGTTCCAGTCGCAACAACGGCACGAGCCGATCGGATAAAGTCAGGGTCAATGTCATCCGCATTCAGGCCCATATCTGCACAATTCTCGCGATAGAAGATCAAAGGAAATTGCTCTTCATCCCGAATGCCTAGCAAAACCAAGGCCGTTAAGCGATCAGGATCAATCTTAACACCCTCTGTCTCAACGCCTTCACGCTGGAGCTGTTCAATGATAAACCGCCCCATATGTTCATCACCGACGCCCGTGATAACGGCACTACGCAAACCAAGCCGTGACGTCCCACAAGCAATATTGGTAGGAGACCCACCAATATACTTGTCGAAGGATCCCATGTCCTCAAGACGACCACCAATCTGCGCGCCGTACAAATCTACCGACGAGCGCCCAATCGTGATGAGGTCAAGTTTAGACATCAGCCAACCTTACAGGCTGACCAGTTTTCGCCGATTTCGTTGCAGCTTCTGCCATCGCCAGTGCGGTAATGCCGTCGTCGAGCGTGACTGGTAGCGCCGTGCCCCCCGTCAAAGCATCAACAAATGCGCCCCATTCCTTGGCGTAAGATGGCATGTACCGTTCCAAGAAGAAATAGGTCGGCTTGGCACCGGTTACGCCAGCCGTCGTGGATTTGACCACTGTGTTCTCAAGCATGTTTTGAGCTTGCAAAAGCCCCTCTGCCCCCAACAATTCTACCCGCTGGTCATAGCCATAGACCGCGCGGCGAGAGTTCTTGATGACGCAAATGCGCCCGTCCGCATAGGTCATTGTGACAGCGGCCGTATCCACATCACCTGCCGCGCCAATTTCAGCATCCACAATCGAAGAGCCGGCGGCCATAATGCTCACGGGGGCTTCGCCCATCATGAAGTTAGCCATGTCAAAATCGTGGATCATCATGTCGCGGAACAAACCACCAGACACTTTGATATATGCGACTGGCGGCGGTGCAGGATCGAAAGAGGTGATCGACAGAAGCTCTGGCTTGCCGATTTCACCGGCGTCTAGTGCCGTTTTCATCGCGCTGAAATTCGGGTCAAAGCGACGGTTGAAGCCAATCATGATTGGCTTGCCTGAGGCCATTGTGTTCTCACGGCAGGCGCGAGCCCGTTCGAGGCTGAGATCCACGGGTTTTTCGCAGAGCACGGCTTTCCCCGCTGCAGTCGCCTGTTCAATTAGGTCGGAATGCGTATCAGTGGATGTCGCGATGAGCACCGCGTCAATGCTGCCATCGGCGATGATCTCTTCGGTCGTGCGCGCCGTGCTGCCATATTCGGCGGCAAGCTTTTCAGCGTTTGCAGGGATATAATCCGAAACGGCAGCCAGAGTGCTTCCTGGATTCGAAGAAATAGCTGTGGCGTGTACACCGGCAATGCGGCCTGCGCCCAAAAGTCCAACTTTGATCATGATGAGGTCTCTCTCAAACGGGGGTTATAGTGTGAATGCAGCGCGGAAAGCGTCGAGCGCGTCTTCTGGCTTGTCTTGTGCGAAGGCTTCCATACCAACAGGGCCAGCATAGCCCATGTCGGCCAACGCGCGGGCGATCATCGGCCAATTCATCTCACCTGTGCCAGGCTCGCAGCGGCCGGGGTTGTCAGCAACTTGTACTTCACCGACCCACGGCAAGCAGGCTTCAGCATGACGAATGACATCGCCCTCGCCAATCTGTGTGTGATAGAGGTCCAAGTTGATCCGAAGCTCAGGGCGATCAACCGCAGAGACCAATGACAAAACATCAGAGGTTGAATTGAACGGACAGCCGGGGTGTTCGCGCAGGTTCAGGTTTTCAAGCGTAAATGTCACGCCCTCTTCTTCCGCCATATCACAGATGCGATTAAGCGTATCGCGGGCGCGTAGCCACATCCCCGGTGCCACATGGGCCATCTGCTGAATGGGCAGGCCCTGATCCCCCAGACCCGTACCGTGAAGGTTCAGCCGATGCACGCCAAGGCGTTTGCCAATTTGAGCCGTCTCACGCGCTGATTTAAGCAACATGTCAGCGCCTTCGGCATCAGCCAAACGCCCCTCTAAGTAACCGTTCATGATCGTAAAAGTCGCACCTGTTTTTTCCAGCGCGTCCAAATCCCAAGCGGGCCAATTCCATAAGCCAACACCAAACCCCATTTCGTGCAAACGGGCTGCGCGCCAGTGGATTGGTTTGTCTTGCCAAAGCATCTCTGCACAAGCTGCGAGTTGAAATGTCATATTAGATATCCTGCGGTTTATAGTCTGCTGGCTTGCCAGGCATGACTCCCTGCAAAAGAGCGACCGATTTTTCGAGTCCCTCAAGTGAGTTTAGAAGTACATCTTCATGTTCTATAGATAACCAGCCGTCGTATCCAGCCATTTTGAGCCGATAACAGAACTGCCGCCACCATTCCTCGCCATGCCCAAAGCCAAGTGTGATATAGGACCAAGACCGCGCTGGAATATCCATCAGCGAACCATTTTCCAAAAGGCTGGTGGTGGCCTGAACAGGCGCATTCAAAAGCGTGTCCTTGGCATGCACATGATAAATCGCGTCTCCTAATGCCTCAGCTGCAACCAACGGATCAGCCCCCATCCAAAAGAGATGCGATGGATCGAGATTTGCGCCGATCACAGGTCCTATCGTGTCGCGCAACTTTAACAATGACGGCACATTATAAACGCATTGGTTGCCATGCAGCTCAAGCGCGATCCGCTCAACTCCGTTTGCCTGCGCCAAAGCGGCTATCTCGCTCCAAAACGGGATCAGCTTCTCTTGCCATTGGTAGTTCAAAATCTCCTGCGTTTCAGGCGGCCAAGACGACACAACCCAGTTGGGCATGGTATCTGTTGGGTTCCCTGCGGGCAGGCCTGACATGGTGCAGACGGTCTTGACCCCCATCTCACCTGCAAGGCGCAGTGTCTTTTTCAAATCCTCGCCTTGCTTCGTATCTGTCGGATGGAGCGGGTTGCCATTGGCATTAAACGCTATGATGTCGAGCCCGCGATCTTCAAAGGCTTTTAGGAATGTTTTCTGAGCTGTGCTGTTGCTCAAAAGATCATCCATTTGACAATGCGGCGCAGTTGACCAACCGCAGGTGTTCACCTCAATCCCCGATACGCCCATACGGGCCGCGTGATCGAGCATCTCCTCGAACCCCATTCCACCAAGGCTATCGGATACAAATCCAAGTTTCATGCGACTANCCCCTTTTTAACGGAATAGAACTCAGGCTTTGGGATCATNGTGACAGGCTGCCTTNGACCCGTTTCGAGGGCTTTTACCCCAGCTTCAGCNACTATTGCTGAGCAAAANCCATCCCAGNAATCCGATGCGATGNTTGGGAATATTCCTGTTTCAACAAAGCGCAAGAAGTCGCGGTTTTGGCGAACATAAGCCTCGTGATAGCGCCCGCGCCAATCCGTGTCATATCGGGTGCTTGAGGCCAGCTTCATATCTGTGCGCGTATAGGCCACGTTGTTCATGGCCATCGACCCCGCCTCGCCGACCAATTCGGCGCGCACGTCATAGCCATAAGCGGCGTTGTTATTTATTTCGATTGTCACGAGTTGATCATTCGCAGTCTCTAACACCATTACCACAGGGGCCACACGGTCATCAGACCGACGCGGCTGATGAGCCGTCACACTGACAAACTCAGTCCCTAAGACATGACGCACCACATCAAATTCATGGGGTGCTGAATTTGTAATGGCCATCGCACCTGTGAAATCTGCTGCGGGGGTTTCCACATTGCGATGGAAATTATGCATCATAAGCGCACGGCCCAATGACCCGTTGGTTAGGGCCTGCCGCATCTCAATATAGGATTGATCATAGCGGCGCATAAAGCCGAGCATGACCAGCTGTTTTCCCAATCTTTGTTCAGCCTCGATCACCTCAAGACATTCAGAAGACGACTGCGACAGCGGCTTTTCGCACAGGATAGGCTTGCCCAATTCGATACAGGCCTTGGACAAAGGTGCATGCGTAAAATCCGGAGAGGCCACAATGACCGCATCAACGTCTGGCCGTGCAATCACCGCTTGGGCGTCAGTGGCAACGTCCTCGGCACCCGTAGCGTTTGCAACGGATTTCGCCCACTCAATATCCATATCACACACGACCTGAAGCGTGGCTCCGGATAGGTCTTTGGACACGATATGGGCGTGATCTTCTCCCATCAGCCCTGCACCAATGATAGCCAATCTGGTCATCGGAAATCTCCAAAATTTTGGTCGGGCACAGAACCCGTCTAATCGTTGCAATTTTCATGCAACATCCTGTTTGAGCGGTAACTTCAACGGACGGTTTGAATAACCCTCGTCCGACGCAGTTTAGCCTTCGATGCTTGCTTCGAGATCAATCATAGATTCCCCGCCCGCCATGAGGTCCGCGATTTCCTCGCGCGTTCTATCACCCTTGCGGAAGTCAGCCGCAATTGACCCACGGATCAAAACCGCAAAATGGTCCCCAACAGCCATTGCATGCATTACTTGGTGCGTGATGAAAATCACGGCCAAACCGCGCCGTTTCGCTTCATTCACAATGCGCAGCACATGCGCGGATTGTTTGACGCCAAGAGCCGCGGTCGGTTCATCAAGGATCAAAACACGTGCGCCAAAATAAACCGCCCGCGCAATCGCGAGAGATTGGCGCTCACCACCCGATAGACCACCGACAAGGCGATCGCCATCTTCGATGCGGGTGATGCCGAAATTACGGACTTCACGGACAGCAATTTCATTGGCCTTTTCACGGTCAAAAACCTTGAAGGGCCCCCAACCTTTGGTCGGCTCAACGCCTGCAAAAAAGCTTCGACCAATGGACATCAAAGGAAAGGTGCCTCCGAATTGGTGAACACAGGCAATTCCGGCCTCTTGAGCCACCTTTGGCCCACTGAAGCTCACAGGTTTGCCATCCATCAAAATTTCACCACGTGTTGGTGCATGCACACCCGCCATGGTTTTGATCAATGTAGATTTACCCGCACCATTATCACCCAACAAACACAACACTTCGCCTGCTTTGACGGAGAGGCTGATTTTATGAAGTACGTCGATCGGTCCGAACGACTTATCAACATTGCGAAGTTCAAGAACGTTTTGTGTATCTGACATGACTTAGTCCTCCTTCTTGCTGGACGACCAACTGGTCGCAAGTTTCTGGAAAGTTCCGTTCATCAAAACAGCGATCAAAAGCATTACACCGATAATGAGCAGCGAAAGATTGCGGTCGATGTCTGTATAGTTGATCCCTTGCTGTACGATGCCAAGCGTCATAGTTCCAAAGACAACCCCAGCAACAGAGCCAAAGCCACCGTTCAAAAGAACCCCGCCAACAACACTCGCAATAATGGTGAAAAAGATCATGTTAAAGAAGGTAGCTGATTGAGCTGAATTGAACTGGATCACCTGACACATGCCCGCCAGCGCTGTGCATACAGAACAGAGGATAAAGAGCCAAATTTTAAGCTTGTTGACAGGAATACCTGCATTGCGCGCGCTTTCTGGATCGCCACCAACGGCAAACACCCAATTGCCCCAAGGCGATTTGTGCAAAAAGAACCAGAAAACAACGATCAATCCAATCCACCAGTATACAGCCGAGCGAAACCCAAAATACCGTGTTCCAAAGAGCGCCTTGGCCCAATCTGGAGATTGCAGCGACACATTGGTATTATTGATCAAAAAGTCAGACAGCGCGAGCGTGAGACCGCCCACTGCAAAAAGCGTCGCAAGCGTGACAATAAACGAGGGCACCTGCGTGCGCGTGACCAATAGGCCGTTCACCAGTCCAACACTTGCGGCCATGGAGAACGTCATTATGATCCCCAGCCACATCGGCAGGTCATAGTGATTTACGCTGATCCCGAGCATCATGGCCGAGGCGGGCAGCACAGCGCCTGTTGAGATATCAAGCTCGCCTGCAATCATCAGAAATGCCACGGGAATGGCGATGATGCCGACGGTGCTGGCAAAGTTCATCCAATTCGCAAAACCTGCAATCGAAAGAAAGTTCCGCGAAAAGCCAAACATTGCAAAGATGACAAAGACGATCACCATTCCAACAAAAGCACCCATTGCTGGGCTACGGATCAATTCGCCTAATGAGAAACTAGAACTGGCGGATTTGGGGCTCGGTGCCGGTGAACTGTTCGTATCTGTATGGGACAAGGGTTCTCTCCCCGCAAGTGTGCGGCTGGGTCAAGTGAGTGGGAATTTGTTCAAATTGTCAGCCAACACAAAGGCTGGCTGACCATAGAGCGTGATTTAGCGTGTGCCTGCTTCAACACCAGCGAATGTCGCGTCGATGTTAGACGCGTCAACGATTGCTGGGCCTGTTAGGACTGGCTCAGTCGCAACTTTTGTACCAAAGTCGATGTGCGCTGCAAGTGTGGAAACTGATAGGAAGCCCTGGTAGTAAGGCGTTTGGTCAATTGCCATAGTCTGAGTGCCAGCTTTGATACGGTCTAGTGTGGATGGGCTAAGGTCAAATGTCCCTAGCTTAACTTCACCAGTTTTGCCGAGCTGCTCAATCGCAGCTGCAGACGCATCCGCCGCCCATGTTGCCAAGTTCACAACTGCGTCGATTGATGCGTCACCATTAAGTTCCGCTTCGATTGCGGCTGATGTACCAGCAACATCACCGTCAAGGTTAGCAGGGACGCGCAAGATTGTTGCTTTTGCACCGGCTTCTGTTGCACCATCTGCAACGCCTTTACAACGTGCTTCTAGGTTCACTGTGCCAGGGATCTGAATGTGGCACAAAATGTGAGCCGCGCCAGAATTGGCCATGTATTTACCGCCAGCAACACCAGCAACATATTCATCAGAACCGAAGTAGTTCAACGCGCCGGATTCTTCTAGGAAATCGCCACCACCGTTGAGCAATGTGACCTTGATACCGGCGTCCTGAGCCGCTTTGATCGCAGGCAACTGCGCATCAGGAACAGGAAGAACAGTCGCGATACCATCAACACCCTGAGCAGTCGCTTGCTCAATAAGTGTCGCAAGATCAGCGCCGTAGTTGTCGTAGTTGTTTGTCTGCAAGATGTTCAAAGAGCCACCGCGTGCTTCTATCACCATAGCCGCGTCTTCTGCGCCTTTTTTAACAACGTTCCAGAATGAGTCTTGGTTAGATCCGATGACCAATGCGATGTCAGCAGCAAAAGCACCGGATGCTGTAAACGCTAGCGCAGCTGTGGTTGTAATAAGTTTTTTCATGTCGATTTCCTCCCTTGGATAAAGCCGCATGCTGACGGCTCGACAATGTATTTTGGCCGAATTGGCCGATTTGCTCGCGAGAGAGAGCACAAAAAAAATGGTCTGCCAAAGCAGGTAATTCATCTCTTAATTGTGTGTTGGGCCTCCCCCAAGACGTTGATTGCTCGGCTTTCTCGTGAGCTAAATCAACGCCCCCTTACTGCATTGTTGACATCTTTCAAATCAACACCAATAATTCCAAAAGCGAAATTTCATATCATTTCGTTTCTATCCGCACTAAGAATGGAATTTTTTGACATGAAAAGACCAACGATACCTGATCTTGCGACGGCCGCTGGCGTGTCGGTGTCAACTGTTAACCGTGTCTTAAATCAACCCGAATCGGTTCGCTCACCAACGCAAGAACGCGTTCTCGCAGCAGCAGAGGAGATCGGGTTTTACGGCTTAGGCACCATTGAAAACGCCGTAAAATCAACCCAAACCACACATCGACTTGGAGTGCTCTTACAGCGAGGATCGCGGAAATTTTACCGAAACCTTGGTGACACTATTTCAGACTTTGCACATACCTACGACGGCCACAAGATCGAGTTAACAGTAGAATATCTTGACGATCTAACCCCTGAGCGGGTCGCAGAACATATGATCTCTATGGGGAAACGGTGCGAGGCCTTAGCGATCGTTGCGCCTCAGCACCCACTTGTTGCAGATGCAATCGACGCGGTTCTAGAAACAGGCGTTCCTGTTGTATCCTTAATCGGTCCCCTTACAGCAAAGGGAAACATTAGCTTCGTTGGCCTTGATAATTGGAAAGTCGGAAGAACAGCAGCCTGGGCCTTTGACAAGATGGTCCGTGATCCGGGTAAAATTGGCGTACTGGTTGGCTCTCATCGGCTCCGCAACCAAGAAATGAACGAAAGCGGGTTTCGCTCGTATTTCCGAGAGCATAATGCAGATTTCTCGGTGCTCGAGCCGCTCCCCACATATGAATCTGCCGCCGTAGCCCGCGAACATGTGGAAAAGTTGCTTACTGACCATCCAGAGCTTTGCGGTCTCTATATTTCAGGTGGCGGCGTAACAGGCGCTATTGCGGCGCTACGAGCAATGCCGAAACGGGCGGATTTCGTGGCTGTGGGCTACGAGCTCTTTGATGAAACGCGGGCAGCGCTGATTGATGGCACATTGTCCATGATTATTTCGCATCCCATTAAGCGCTTTGCTCATGAAACCATTGCAACATTGATGAAAGCCAAGAGCGGCGGCCGTGATGTTGGAGTTCATAGAGTGACATTCGGCTTTGATATTTACACACCCGAAAGCGTCTGAGTGTCTGTAAATTAAAAAAGTTCGCAAAGTGACTCACGGTTGTTCGCGCATCTTTGCCTCACCAAAACCAACCATGAGGTCGAGCTGCTCTTCCAGGTGGGCAAGTGTTTTCTTCAGATTGAAACCATCAATCCGAAAGGTGGTTTGAATAACATCCTGGTGCTCAAACTTTGTTGAATGTTTAGCTAATGCCTTCCGAAGCGACCTAAGGTGCTCAAGTTCTTCTTTGCGGGCTTTGTGCTCCAGTCCATCAATCGAATTCCATAGCTCACTCTGGTAATAAAGTTCCTGTGCAATCTCAGGATCAATTTTCAGATACTCAGCAAGCCGCCTTACACGTGAGTTAACTAGCGTCTCAACTGGCTCCATAGTTTTACCACCCGTTTGCTTCTTTGAACCTGTGTCTGTCATCCAGATAACTATTACGAGGCTTACTGTTAACAATGCGTCTGTGCGTGTCTTAGCCCCTTAGAACTGTGCCAGTATATTTTGGCAAAGGGAGTAAGGAAACATGGCTCGGAAGCGTTATTCTGATGAAGATGTGTTGAAGTTATTGCGCG
>NZIM01000069.1 GCA_002691585.1 Legionellales bacterium | reverse complement strand
CCACTCTGAATCAGTAGTACCGTGTATCTCATTAAAATACTGGTTTTTAATATACTTCATTAATGATTTTTTCATTTCATCTAAATGGTGTAAAAATCCATTATGAGCAAATGAGATTGTCTCATGAGAATCAAGAAATGGGTGAATATTGGAACGATTAACCTGAGATGTTGTATTTAAACTAACTCCTCTTATATGTGCCAATACAGATGTTGCTTTGTATGTTTTACAGATACTCTCAAGATTTCTATCAAAAAAGGAAAGATTCAATGATTTATATATTAATGGACATTTAAAATCGTTATTCCATGCAGAAAAACCAAAACCAGCAAGATTTAAAATGGTGCCATACCGATGATATAAGGTTTGATTCACCAAAGATACTTTAGGTTTAATGATTAAGTTTTCTAAAAGCTCATTACCCCCCAAATAAACTAATACTCTACACATCAGAGACTCCTGATATTTTGCGTTTATTAGATTCTGATAAAACCCGACTTAAAAAAGCACATAAATTGTGATACTCGTCAAGAGTGGACTTTAGGGTTTGAAAATATAAAGCAATGGTGAGTTGATGTTCATATAAATCGTCAAGGTTAAAATACATTAGATCTGCATAGTCTCGAACCTTTAAGTATTTTTGATAACCATATGCATCTGAATCATTGGCAATAAACATATGACAGGGCAATACAGGATCCATGGCAATTAAATCATCTTTTAAACCCACTAATGGTTGTACAGCACCTTCAAGTACTAAAAAACAATCTTTATTATTTTCAATTCGATGAATGCATGTTTCTTTGATCTCATATCGTGTACCAATTTTTATGAGATTTTCAATTTCAACATCTGGAGTAAATTTAAATAAGGAATGATATTGAAATTTATCTTTTATGGATCGTTTTGTACTTTTTTTCAAAGAAAGTAAACCCAATGTATTGTTGATATCATCTTTTTTCAAATACTTCTTGTTATGTTTAAAAACACCTAGTGTTCTTTCACTAATTTGTCGCAACACATACTCTATAATTTTTTTGGTATATTCTTTATCTAGTATCTTTAATGCATCTAGATCATCTTTAGAAAGTACCATAATAGTGACTGAATTTTCTGCAACGATATCATAAAATGAATGATGGGACTTTACCAATGCTTGAAAACCAAATCCATCATTTTCATGTAATATATTGACAATCTGACTTGATCGATTTACAAGTTCCGCTCTAAAACTTATCCTACCCTTTTTCACCCACATTAAACCTGGTATTGGCTGATTGATGCGCAGTATCACCTCTCCTTTCTGATAGTGAAACGTTTTCCAACAGCTAGTATATGAATCGTATAAATATTTTTTAGAACTATCGGTCATTTCTATTTACCTAAATAATCATGCGTTTCATTAATGATTTGATTTTTAAGTTGATAAAATGAATTTGTTTGCTTAAATATATCACACTGATGCTCGGCGCCATTTCCACGCTCATAAATATTAAAGATGTGTTCGATGTATTTAGCTGCGCCAATCTTCTTTGCTGTTGGTTTTATAAAATCAACTAACTCCTCTAGAATATCGTTCAAGGAAAAAAGTCTATTGTTCTTATCAGATTTAAAATGGAACTCTTTTGTGGTTTGTACAGCTGCATACCATGTATTGTGATGCATGTATCGATTATCCCTCGTATAAAAAGACAGATTATTTGGAGAATGATCCAAAAGTGTTTCAAATAATGATGCATATAGGGCTAAAAGAGCCATTAGATCATCTACTCTATGTAATGAATCACACACTCGCATTTCTAATGAACCATAGGGTGTTATTCGATGCGTGCCATAAAAAGAATACAATGTGTCACCATTTTTTTGATCAATTTCACTGGATATGACATCTAACATTACAGGTACTGAACGGTATTCAATGAATCGAGATGAAAAATGATGAGTATCTCTAGAAGCAGAGAATGGAGATGATGCTGATAGATTTAAAAATATTGGGTCAAAAGCATTTAGAATATTAAAAATGCGTTTATAATCTTTACAACGTTCATTAGACACATGAAATTGTGTTGACAAATATTGAAAACAATTTGAATACAAACCAAAAGCTAGAAAAATACCAAGATAATAATCTTTAGGCGTTCTCCATGAGTCTTTGAAATCAAAATCTGGTAATGAACCAGAAAAATAAATATCACAATTAAAATCATTAAGAAGTTTTCGAATATTTTTTCGATTTGAAATTATTTCATTTTCTAATGTTTCAAAAGAATTATGGGGAGAAGTTTTAAGCTCTATCTGACAATCGTATACCTCAGATGAATTTTGAATATCCGTTTCCGTCAAAGCTTGTCTAAGATCGTTTGATCTAAACAATATATTTTTTAGTGAAGTCTTATTTATTATAAATCCTTCTTCTTCTATACCAAATACTAATGGCATGAAACGCTCCTTGTTAATGTAATTATAGACATATTTATGAAAATATTTTAAATGTAATTCAATTATAAAAACTACAAATTTATAGAAAAGTGAATTATATTTCTTTCTGATATAAGCTATAGAGAAAATAATAATAAATAAAATTCCTCTCAAACAATCACATGTCTTAAATTAGAATTTTGAAAATATAGACAACAATATTTAAACGTTAATAATTACACGTTAATTTATTTTTAAAAACTCATTATAGTTTTAGGATGTTAATTCATAAAGGAGATCATATAGGTAAGTAATGCAGATAAAAATAACACCACTGTTCCCATTCGATCTATAAATCTAGTAGTGAAGTAACCAATAGCTAGCTGAGTTGTAAAAAAAGCAATTATTGGGGTTACTAAAGACATAACAATAATTGGTTGCCATAAAATATGTCCAGAATAAAAAAATGAATTAACTTGATAAATACATACACCATTAATTGAAATTAAAAAGGTATTCATTGCTGCAATCCCTAGGCATTTTTGAACTGGTACATTATAGTAACGAAGCATTGGTACTAAGAAAATGGATCCACCTATACCAAGCAAAGCCCCTACACCGGCACAGACCACCTGGACTAATCGAATATTCACTTTTTTCGTTTGCACATGATGAGATCTACAAAACAGCCTAACAAGACCCATCAAAAGTAGTAAAAAAACTAATATTGAACGTAATATTAAATCAGGTAACAATAACGCAATAGTGGTGGATAACCAGCACATTGGAATTACTAAATAAAACGAATTCATTACCTGATCTTTTAAAAAGTGTTTTTGAATTTTCCAATGATGTAGTACTGATCCCAATATACTAATTGCCATTAAATGCATACTTGTCGCCATTGCCTCATGAATTGTAATTGTAGGATCAATAAACAATANTGCTGGTATAGAGATAATACCTCCACCAATACTAAGAGTACCTGCGAAGAANCCAATCAAAATTCCTGTAANAACCAGTTCAATAAACGTCATATTATGNANCTANAACGTTGAAGAAGCATTCTTAAATTCTTCATNCCTCTCAAATTTTTCATCANTGAAAAAGTCTTCTCGAGAAAACATTGAATTTGAAAATAAAAAAGAAACAGCTGCAGCTGGATGAACACAAAAAGTAGATATTACCTCTGAATATGGAGCATAAACCGGATGTATTTTTGACATAAATATTATGAAGTCATATCCAGCATGATAACCCACAGAATACTCAAAACTTTCAGTCATGAATACCGAGTAACACATACTCATTGCAAAAACAAAATGGTGTATTCCCCATGAATATTTAATAAGCCATACGTGTGCAACAACAAAGAGAATACTGGACAATATTGCGATTCCAAGAATTTGAGTATAATACAAAAAGTTTGATTCATATTGAGACATTGGCATTATTTGATCAAAAAACAATAATTTTCGGAAAAAATACTCCTCAGCATATCCAACACATATTGCTTTAATNCAAAGGATTGGTAGTGTAATAATAACAGGGAAGAATGAAAAAAATGGTGCAAGAAAATACGTTCCACCATATATCATAAAACNCTCGATTATGAGAAAACCAATTAGAAAGCCAAGAGTAAACCTCCATGTTATTAAAGGTAAAAAATTAGTTGTGTTATTTTGTTTTGTATTTANAAAATAACAATTTAACGCAAATAATACACTATATTCCATANNATAATATGNATTAATAAAGAGTGGCAAAACATTGAAATCTAGAATATAAAAATGAATCAAAAACATGATCCACATAAAAACCAACGGATCAACCAAGGGATGAATTGCAAACGTATTTTCAAGTAAGTTAGATTCTGGGTTAACAGTATGACGAATGTTGGTGGCAAAATATGAAGCCATCATAGTTGAAATACAGCTTGATAATATAAAGTTCATAAACAATGAGAAGTGTACTAATGGACATATAGCCAGGAAATAAACGACTGTATGTGAGAAAAGAAATGAAAGCGTTATTTTATATGGAAATAACAGCATATCGGATTCTTCATTACAATAGACAATTGCAAAATAAACCAATGGAGTTATTAAAAAGAAATCTAGTCCACTTAGTAGTGCAAGCAAAGTTGTTAATAATACAAGGTCATTCTCACGAACGAATGATGTGTTATCTGCATATTCCNACAATTGCTGTGGTNAAGTAGAANNGCTTTTTAAATAACTGTCCAANGANNAGATCCATAGTTTAAATTGTATACGTTTAGCAAACAGCTACTCATATTAATAATATACCCAATATACATCGAGAAATCNTTATNTGCAACAGANGAAAANACAGCATAAAANNCCACATTAACCCATTGAAAAATAANCAAAAACAAGTTATNATATGACAATGAGTTATATAGTAAATATCGATCCAATTGCGTTTACAATTGGTCAACTTTCAGTAAGATGGTACGGATTAGCTTATTTAGCGAGTATGCTAATCGGCTGGCTTTATTTAAAACATTCTAGACAGAGNTTATTCACTAAGNCTCAAATCAACGATCTCGTTACTTATGTCATGATAGGTATTCTTTTAGGGGGACGACTCGGTTACTGTCTTTTNTATAACTTATCTTTTTGTATGAGTCACCCTAAAGAAATATTCATGCTATGGCATGGTGGTATGTCTTTCCATGGNGGAGTAATTGGTGTGGTTACCTCAACGTGGTATTTTTCAAANAAGCATGGAATACCCATGCTANCCATCACAGATGCCATNGTACCCTGTTTACCAATTGGTCTATTTCTTGGAAGAATTGCTAACTTTATTAATGGAGAGCTCGTAGGAAGACCGTGCAATATGAAATGGTGTGTTATTTTTGAACATTATGATTTTATACCTAGATACCCTAGCCAATTATTTGAAGCTTTTGGAGAGGGATTCATTTTGCTTATACTAATTGCACTNATAAAACGCAGAACACACATCCAGGGGCAATTGAGCGCNGCTTTNATNATNTCTTACGGNATTATACGTGCTTACGTTGAACGTTTTAGAGAACCAGACCCACAATTAGGCTTTTTACTTCATGATTTTACAATGGGACAAATATTATCAATTTCAATGATTGTGATTGGTTTGATTCTTTACGCACGCACNGTATATCCNAAAGTACAACCATACGGCCACTAATAATACAACCCTATACTTGATTTTTAGCACATGTTTTTAGAAACTCTACTAAATTATCAATTCCTTTATGTTCTAATGCACTAACAAAATAACTNTGAGGGTACTCCTCTTTCAATTTTTGTAAAGTAAATTCATCAATTAAATCTACTTTATTGAAAATACAAACAACATTATGGTGCTCGACATCTAAATGTTCTAATGCATTATTCACGCTATGCACATGATCTAACCAATTCATATTAGAAGCATCTATTACATGAAGAATCTGATTCGATAGTTTAATTTCACTCAAGGTAGCTAAAAAAGCGTTCATTAAAGATTCTGGTAAATTTGAAATAAATCCTACAGTATCCGTTAAAATAAACTTATGATCACCATATCCAACTTTTGCAGATAAAGGGTCAAGAGTAGCAAATAGACGATCGTCATGATATGTTTTTTTATTTGCAATGTATTCAAAGAGAGTCGACTTTCCAACATTTGAATATCCAACTAAATGAATTTTATGAACTAGCGTTCTATTTTTTTGTGTAATTATGCGGTGTTGGTTAAACTTTTTCAGCTTTTCTTTTATGGCTTTAATTCGGTCATTTAAAATACGTTTATCAAGTTCAAGCTGTGTTTCCCCAGGACCACCACGGACACCAATCCCCCCAC
This sequence comes from Legionellales bacterium, assembly GCA_002691585.1. Classification (GTDB taxonomy): domain Bacteria; phylum Pseudomonadota; class Gammaproteobacteria; order Comchoanobacterales; family Comchoanobacteraceae. The sequence goes on along the minus strand of NZIM01000069.1, from coordinate 6,725 downwards.
GTTGTCTTTCTAAGTGTGTCCAACCTCTAACTAAACGAGTAGATAAGTATGCTAACTTAGCAAGTTCAACCTGTAACTTTCCTTCATATGATCTCGCCCTACTTTCAAATAACTTTAAAATAAGTTGAGTACGATCGATAAGAGAACAACACAACGTTTTTTCAATTTGACTCTGATGACGTGCGCTTAAATCATCATTTATATAAATGTGAGAAACATGATGTGTTTTTACAAAAGATTGTAACCAATCAAAAAAACCCTTCGCAAAATAAAGTTTGGGGTGTATAGAGCGTAAAATTGCAGTTGTGCAAAAATTTATTTTTATAAAAGAAGAATTAAGCAGTTCCTCAAATTCAAATGGGTCATTACTATGACCCATTCTATTATCAATATGAATTGCTAGTATTGATTTCAAAGTTAGAAATTTTCTACTGGCTCAAAATCATCTTCAAATTCTTGAACATTTTCAGTACTGTCTGTTTCACCCTCATTCCATACCACGTTGCGTGTAGGAACAACGGTTGCAATAGCATGTTTGAAAACAAGTTGCTTTGTATTATTGTTACTTTTTAAAAGCACAACATATTGGTCGAAGGCAGCAACATTTCCATTTAACTTAATACCATTTGTAAGGTAAATAGCAACAGGAACGCGTTGTCTTCTAAGTGCATTTAACAGGGGATCTTGTAGGGATTTCAGCATTTTATCTCTCTCCAATTAATTTATTGTATATGTATATTCCTAAGTATTTTTAATGATACCAGAATTACGAATTATATTCTAGTATAGAATAAGCATTTTGTCTTATTTTTTTTTCATTATTTTTGTCGAGCTCAATTGTTATATTTGGAGTAAACTTTTTCATCCAAGTAAACTGTCTTTTAGCAAACTGGGACGTTGCAAAAAAGATCTTCTCTTGAACTGGTATACTATCTGTCGCATCACTCTCAACAAATTGTTTATACCCAATACTTTTAAATGCTGGATGACTTAAAAACTCAGAATACTGACACCTTAATGTTTCAAACTCTTCCTCTAAACCAGCGTTAAACATATTATCGATTCTAATTTTCACTTTATCTCTTAAATACTGTCGATCAGATGTTGTTAAAGCAACTAATGTATACTCATTCGTATTACATTCATTTTTTTGAGATCGATGATAAGAGCTTAATGTTTTTTGATGAACATGATACACCATTAACCCCCTAATCGTTCGTTGTGAATCATTTTTATTAATTTTTTCTGCCCAATCTGGGTCAATGCGCATTAACTCATTATATCGCTCCTCTTGCGTTTGATTTTTTATTGTTTCAAGGATAGATTGATGTGTTGTTAAATTTACTTCAGGCGCATCCTGATTGTGCCCATAAAGAAGAGCATTTAAATATAAAAGCGTACCACCAACAATAATCGGTTGTCTTTGTTTCATGGTTTCAGCGGATATAATTCTTTTTACATCATTCACAAAATCAGCAACTGTATATACTTCAGGTAGAGATATGTGGTCAATTAAATGATGTGGAAAGCGTTGACGCTCCTCTAATGATGGTTTTGCAGAGCCAATATCAAACCCCCGATAATGCATGACAGAATCCATACTAATGATAGTAGAAGGTCTAAGCTTCGCGATTTCTATCGCTAAATTTGATTTACCTAATGCAGTAGGTCCATAAATAATAATAGGACGCATTAAACGTCTACATATTGGAATAACGTTTCGTCATTTTTTTTCATTAGTAAATCGCTTCGAGCTTGCTCCTCTAATAGACTATGATCATTTTCAAGTAGGTATAGCTTGTCCTCAAGTTGCTTCACAATAACACGTTTTTCATCATTGTGTTGTGTTAACAATTCAACTTTATTTTTTAAATCTGGTAGATCCTGATTATTGATATAAAATACAAACCCCTGTATCAGGAGAATAACAATAAAAAACCATAAGATCATTGCATAGATTAATCTAAACTTCGTCACGATATAACTCCAGATCAAATTTTTCCTCAAGCCATAAGAGTCGATTGTATTTTGCAAGTCGCTCTGAACGACATGGTGCGCCTGCTTTAATACAATGAGCCTGAGTTGCGACCGCTAAATCAGCAATGAACGTATCTTCAGTGTCTCCTGATCGATGGGAAACGATTACTTTAAAATCTTTCTCTTTAGCAAAACGAATGGCATCTAAAGTATCAGTAATAGTACCTACTTGATTAGGCTTTATTAGAATTGCATTTGCTAATTTATTCTCAAACGAATGCTTTAGACGTGGTAGTTGTGTAACAATCAGATCATCCCCAACGATTTTACATGAATTAGGGACCTCTTTTAAAATATACTTCCAACCCTTTTCATCAATATCAGCACATGGATCCTCGATCGAGCTGATGGGATATTTTTTGGTTAAATTCACTAAATAATCAACCCATTTTTTTGTTTCAAATGAACCTGTCTGAGTTTTATATTTGTTAGAATCATAAAATTCAGAAGCTGCAACATCAAGCGCTATGCTCACTTGAGAACCTGGTTGATATCCACATGATTGAATGGCATGTAACAATAGATCAATCACTTTCTCATCAGAATCGAAATTAGGAGCAAAACCGCCTTCATCACCAACTGAAGTGGAATACCCTTTTTGTTTCAATGTATGTTTTAGGTATTGATATATTTCACAACCTGCTCGCATTGCATCAGAAAAATAGTTAAAACCGTGAGGGACAATCATAAACTCTTGAATTGAAAGATTGTTATTTGCGTGAGCACCTCCATTTATTACATTTAGTAATGGGACAGGTAAATGAAATGCTTTTGAAAATGTGATTTTTTGGAACAATTCAATCTTAGATGCATACGCGGTTGCTTTTGCAAAAGCTTTAGATAATGATAAAACAGAATTAGCTCCAACATTTTTAAATTGTTGACATGAATCACTTGCACGTAAAGCATGGTCAAAATCTGCTTGTGTTTTAAATGTTTTATCAATAACACTCTTAGAAATCTCAGATTTAATTTGAATTAATGCCTTTTTGACACCTTTACCGAAAAACTCAACCGGATCATTATCTCTTAGTTCAAATGCTTCAAACTGACCAGTTGATGCACCTGATGGAACCATTGAATAGCCCTTAGATCCACAACTTAGAGTGACCTCTGTTGCGATCGTTGGAAATCCTCTCGAATCAAACACCTGATGACTTTCTATGTTATTTACCTTAAACATCTAAAGTCTCCGTATGCTTTGTAGCCTCAAAAATTTTTATTGCTTGAATTACAAGTGATTCAAGCTTAGTTAAAATAACTGAGTTAGATCCGTCACTTAATGCATTTTTGGGATCAGGATGTGTTTCAACAAAAACACCGTCTGCGCCAGCAGCTATTGCTGAACGTGTCATTAATGGTATAAATTCGGGATTCCCCAAAGAGTTATTTGTACCGCTTCCAGGTAGTTGGATCGAATGACTCGCATCAATGATAACAGGACAATGCGTCAATTCTTTCATTTGATGGATGGAACGCATATCGACTATTAAATTGTTATAGCCAAATGAATTACCTCGTTCACATAACCAAGGCGTTACCTTAGAATATGCTGCTATCTTTTCCACTACATGCTTCATATCCTTTGGAGACAAAAACTGACCTTTCTTGACATTGACAATCTTATTTGTCTTTGCAGCAGCAACTAGTAAATCTGTTTGACGACATAGAAATGCTGGGATTTGAATGACATCTACTACTTTAGCAACGATATCGGCCTGTTCAGGTAGATGGATATCCGTTAACACTTTTAATTGAAATTGCTCTTTTATCTTATTAAGGATTCTTAGCCCCTCATCAATACCAGGTCCCCTGTAACTAGATAGTGATGTACGATTTGCCTTATCAAATGATGCCTTAAATATGAACTCAACCGGATAACGCTCGGATAAACCCTTGATGCATTCAGCAATTTGAAAAGCAATTGATTGTGATTCGATAACACATGGTCCAGCAATAAACTTAAGCACGCTAAACTCCTTTAAATCTTAACCCTGCCCTCAGTAACGACACAAAAATAGGATGTGGCTCTCTTAGTGTCGATTTTAACTCCGGATGAAATTGACATCCAATAAACCAATTATGCGACGCAATCTCAACAAGTTCAACTAATTCTGGATCATTCTTAGCAACACCTACAATCTTTAATTCCTGTCCATCTAAATGTTGTTTGTAATCCATATTAAATTCATAACGATGACGATGCCGCTCACTACAATGAGTTGAATCATAAATCTTCGAAACATTTGATGATTCCTCAATAAAAATATTGGAGCCTCCTAATCGCAACGTACCGCCCTTCTTTCGAGATGTAGCAGCAATGGGTGTGTTACCCAACATTTCAATCATATGAAATATTGGAGTATCCGTATCCTCGTCGTACTCTGTGCTGGTCGCATTTTTAAAACCCAGAGCATTTTTAAAATACTCTATCAACATAAGCTGCATACCCATACATATACCAATCGTAGGTACATTATTTTCTCTGCAATATTGAATGGTTTTGATCTTACCTTCTGTACCTCTAACTCCAAAACCACCTGGAATAATGACAACGTGAAAACTATCGAGGGCACTTGGATCGTTTAAAATTAATTCTGAGTTTTGAGGAACTAAATTCAATTTGATATTGAGTGCTGTTGCCGCATGAATCAGCGCTTCATGTAGTGACTTGTAAGCGTCATTAAATGAAGTGTATTTACCAACAATTGCTACATTTAATACTTCTTTTGCAGAATCATGCAGATCAATAATTTGATTCCAATTTTTTAAACTAACTCTTTTCTTATCAAGTTTTAACGAATCAATAATCAGACTATGTAGGTGTTGTTCATACAATACTTGAGGCACTCTGTAAATAAAATCTACATCTGGAACACTAATAACACGCTTTTGCTCAACATTAGTAAACAAAGAGATCTTTTGAGTATGTTCTTTTGATAACAACACCTCACATCGACACATTAAAATATCTGGCTGTATACCAATTGAAAGCAATTCTTTCACAGAGTGTTGGGTAGGCTTTGTTTTTACTTCCTTATTTGAAGAAATGATTGGAACACTCGTCATGTGAATGAAAAGTGCATTTTCTGGACCTCTTTTTAATCTTACTTGTCGAATGGCCTCTAAAAAAGGAAGAGATTCAATATCACCAACGGTGCCACCAACCTCACAAATAATAATATCACCTGGTAAATCAAATATCTTTTCTTGTATATGATTTGTTAGATGAGGAATCACCTGTACAGTTTGTCCTAAATAATCACCGTTTCGTTCTTTTTGTGTAACCTCTGTATAAACTAAGCCACTTGTTAAATTATTCTTTCTGGACATTTTTACAGAAGTGAAACGTTCATAATGACCAAGATCTAAATCTGTTTCTGCACCATCATTTGTTACAAAAACTTCACCATGTTCAAAAGGGTTCATTGTACCAGGATCAATATTGAGATAAGGATCTAGTTTTAAAAAATTTATTTTAAATCCAGCTGATTCAAGTAAGTTTCCAATAGAAGCACTTGCAACGCCCTTACCTAATGAAGAAACAACACCACCGGTTACAAATATATATTTTTTCGTATTCATTATTTATCCTTTCGGTTAGGTTGAAAATAAGATTGTATTACAAGTTACACTTATATTTCAATGAAGTAACGTCTGGATCACCTATTTTTTCAACCGAAAGGTTCACTAACTCGTACATTTTGTTCACTTCTTCAATTGTCATTGTTAAACGAAGGGTCTGAGACATCACTTTTTCTTGACCTGTAAATATCGCATTTACCTTCACAACAACATTGCATCCCTTATCAGAATGATTGATTTGTTCAACACCCAATATTGAGCTAGAGATTTTAAGATTATCTTTTGTAATGGAATTAGGATAATCAGACGCTTCAAAATCCTTCATGTATCTCGCCCATAGTTCAGGTTCAAACATTTTTCTATTACTTGCTAATTGTGATGAGTAATTTTTTGCATCCAAGGTATAAAGATTACTAGCTAATTTTTTACTCCATGTACTCACTTCATCCACATCACATGCAAAGGATACACCGAAGACAATAAAAATCAAAAATCGAACCATAATCATGCAACTAACTCCTCTATTGACCAAGAAGGGTCGACAAACTTAGGCAAAATGCCACCTCCACCCTTACTAAGACGATAACCTAAAAAAGCAACCATTGCACCATTATCAGTACATAAGTTAATAGAGGGGGCATAAAGTTTCGCATTATTGTGTTTTGAACAGTCAAATAAACGTTGACGTAGAAATTGATTTGCAGCCACTCCACCTGAAAGTACAACATTCTCATACTCCTGATATTGCAATGCACGATGAAGTTTTGAAACTAAAACATCAGCAATTGCTTCTTGAAGTGCTGCAGAAAGATCATTTGTGGAAGGAGCATGATCTTCCCATGACCTAATAACTGCTGTTTTAAGACCACTAAAACTCATTTTTAGTGATGGGTCTTTAATCATTGGGCGTGGTAACTTCACATTACAAGGATTACCATCTCGTGCAAGTTTTTCGATTATTGGACCACCAGGATAGCCTAACCCCATAACACGTGCACTTTTATCTAAAGCCTCGCCTATGGCATCGTCGATCGTACCACCTTTAAGCTTGCATCGATAATCCTTATCAACATGAATGAAAAATGTGTGTCCACCAGAAACAA
>NZIM01000089.1 GCA_002691585.1 Legionellales bacterium | reverse complement strand
GGAGACCGATGGATTCTAATGATATTAGTTAATTTACTTGGGATTTCAAAAACTCTTATAATGTTGTCACTAAGTACATTTCTTGCAAAAATCACTCACCACCATTCTAAAAAAGCTAAATTGGCACCCTATTTTTACATCACCCACAAGATGCAAATACTTTATCAATTTTTTGTATTATAGTAGCTTCTACTTTACTCACCTTCATACGTAAAGCGATCGCAGAACAAATTAGTTTGTAGCAAATAAAAAAAAGGCACACTACCTTTCGGTAGCATGCCTCTTTTTAAAAGAAACGTTTTAGATTTTCTTTGTATCTAATTTCGCTGCAGACCAGATAGCTAGACCGAAAGCAATTTTATTTACAAAATCAGCTAAGTTATAAACTAAGTTCAATAAATCTTCACTTAATGCACCATTTAAGTATCCAAGGAAATAACCTATTGGATAAATTGCCCAACCGATGGTTACAATTAATCGGATCGTATTAAATGCTTGCTGACCGGCTAAATTATTGCTTTTTGCACTAAATTGACCTGCTTCTCCCAGGAAGATCTCGTACAAAATGTATATCCAAGCTGCCATACCAAGAATGAAGCATAACCATGCATTTGCTAATCCAACTTCTCCAAAATATCCGAACACTAACATTAATACTGAAGCAAGTAATAATTTCACAAAAAGGCCAGTACCTTTAAAACCGACTGCAACCAATATCAAATAAAATTCAATAATTTGCAACGGTACGGTAATGAACCAATCAACATAACGGAAAACAGTTGGTGTACCTAAACCTGCTACCCATATCTGACGCATGTAGTAATAGTGTACAAAAGCCACACCAGTTACCAAGCCAGCAACTGTCATTGAGGTTCTCCAATGAACCGCAACATCACCCCTTTCTGCAAAGAAAAAGACAGTGGATGCCAATAAAGCCATACACGTCACAAAAAACGAAACTCCAACTAAATCTGTTGGAACCAACACATATACCATAAAAGTACCTCTCTCAATTAAATTTGATTATATCATAAATTTTGAATTTGCAAACCCAATTCATTTACTCTTCAATTGCAATGATATTTTTATCCATGCTGACAAGTTCAACATTTCCGCCAATTGCTGCTACATTATTAGTGATGGATTTTTCTTTCACTAATCTTAAAAGATAATGTGGGCCACCAGCTTTTGGACCAGTACCTGATAAACCTTCACCACCAAATGGTTGAACGCCCACCTGTGCACCAATAATGTCTCTATTGATATACACATTACCAACATTGATGCGACTGACAACGTGTTGGATAAACCGATCAATTCGACTATGAATCCCAAACGTTAAACCATAGCCTGTTTCATTGATTTGATCTAAAATCTGATCGATCGTATTTCTTTTAAAACGAATAATATGCAAGATTGGACCAAACACCTCTGAAGGTAACTGATCGATGCGATCAATTGCGTAAATACAAGGTGCGTAAAATGTTCCATTTTCACACTCATTATTTAACTCTGGCTGATAAATACATGTACCAATAGAGTCTAGATATTGCTGATGCGCTTTAAGAGCATTTAATGCCTTTTTATCAATAATGGGACCAATGTCGTTTCGCAACCATTGAGGTGGTCCTATTTTTTGTTTGGCAAGCGCTCCTGATAGCATTTTGATGAATTTATCAGAAACATCGTCCTGAATGAAAACGACCCGTGCAGCTGAACAACGCTGACCAGCGCTGCGAAAGCAGGAACGGATCACATCAACCACTGCTTGCTCTAGCAGAGCCGATGAATCAATGATCATTGCATTTTGACCACCAGTTTCTGCAATCAATGGAATAATCGGCCCTGGTCGCATTGCAAGATCTTTATTGATGGCTTTTGCAGTAGCAGTGGAGCCCGTAAGCATGACCAATTGAACACGTTGATCATTGATGAGTGTTTTACCAACTAGTCCTCGTTCACCTGGTACCAATTGTAAGGCCTTATCAGGCAGTCCAACTTCTCTAAATAATTCAACCATTTTGCTAGCAATAGTCACAACTTGACCAGCTGGCTTTGCAATGACAGTATTTCCTGCAACAAGCGCCGCGCTTAACTGACCGACAAAAATAGCTAGCGGGAAATTCCAAGGGCTAATACATAATGCAACTCCCCTCCCTTCTAGATGTAACGAATTTGACTCACCAGTGGGGCCTAATAAAGGCTTTACTTGGAGTACTGTTCTGGCTTGCTGAGCATAATATCTTAAAAAATCGACAGCTTCTCTCACTTCATCTATGCCGTCTTGCCACGTTTTTCCTGCCTCAAGGATTATGAGTCGGATAAAAAGATCTTGTCTTTTTTGAAGTAAGTTAGCTGCTAAATCCAGATAGTTAGCACGTTGAAAAACGTCTGTTTTTTTCCAAATATCACTGAATTCATGAGCCACCTCTAGTGCTTGTTGGACGTCCTTTGCGTTTGCAAAATCATAACTTCCTAATTCATGGGTATGATCAGCGGGATTCACAATCTTCTGTCGATGCCTTTGACCATTTGTAAGACCAACGATCATTGGGGAAATCAATTGATCACTTTTCTCGACAAAATAATCCATTCCTTTAGAAAGCTTTAATAAACTTTTAGGGCATGATAAATCCACGCCCAATGAATTTAATCGCTCATCACCAAAGATATCAATGGGTTTAGGAATACATGATGTAAATTTAGGATGCTTAAAATCAATACTAACCAGCGGATCTGAAGACAATAGCTCATTGACACTGACTGAGGGATCAACTAGTTGATGAATGAATGACGAGGAGGCGCCATTTTCTAACAAACGCCTTACTAAATACGGAAGTAACTCATTATAATCTCCCACAGGCGCGTAAATTCTACATCGAGTGGGAGATTCTGCCATAACAAAATCATACAGCTGCTCACCCATACCATGTAGACGCTGAAATTCGAAGTCATCCCTTGTCTGTGCCCAATGTTTAATTGTCATAATGGTGAGCACATTGTGAGTTGCAAACATTGGATAAATTTCATCTCGTGCACTTAACATTAGATGTGAGCAAGCCAAATAACACAAATCTGTATGTTTTTTCTCAGTGAACACGGGATAATCATAGTCTCCATTTACCTGGGAATGCTTGATTTCCATGTCCCAATATGCACCTTTTGTAAGACGAATACCTAAACGCTTACCTGTTTTCTTTGCAACATCGATTAAATATTGGATTGCTGGGAAAGTCCTTTTTTGGTATGCCTGTACTGCCATTCCTAATCCATGCCAATCTTCTAAATCATGGTCACGCATCAACTCAGTCACAACCATTAGAGCCATCTCAAAACGATTACATTCCTCAGCATCAATGACAAGACTAATATTTCTTTCCTTCGCATCTAAACAAAGTGATTTCACTCTTGGTAAAAGCTCTCCCATGACTTCATCAATATGACTGTACTCATAACGGGGATGGAGCGCTGAGAGCTTTACTGAAATTCCTCGCTCATCATAAATGACACCCGTCTTTTTACCACCTAGTAAGCTAATAGACTTTTGATATGCTTCGAAGTAACGTTCTGAATCTTCATCTGTTAAAGCAGCTTCTCCAAGCTCATCATATGAATAGGAATATCCTTTCCGCTCACATTGTTTACTATTTCTAAGCGCTTGCTTCAGATTTTGTCCCAGGACAAACTGTGAGGCAAAGAACTTTAAGAAAGTTGCAACTGCTGAACGAAGCGTAGGTTTACCCAATTGTTTAATCGTCGACTGTAATGTTTTAGCGAAAAAACCTCTATCTTGATTCTCAGATAACACTTTCCCGGAGATCACTAACCCCCAATACATCGATCGATTTACCAGCGATTGCATCATTGGCGTATTGGCCCAATCACCATCGCCAAGTTTATCTTGGATCAATTCATTAATGGTACCCCTATCTGGGACTCTAAGCATTGCCTCCGCTAGACACATCAATGCAATTCCCTGTTCAGTATTCAGCTTGTATTGCAAAAGAAGGGTTTCAATACCCATCGGTTTTGCTTTGAGTTTTCTCATGGAGTTTATATGTTTTTGTGCTTTTTTGTGAATGATATCAATCTCTTTTTGACTTACAGGAACATGTTTTGAAAGAAATTTCAAAAGCTCATGTTCATCCATTCGATGGAATTTATAGAAATCATTTAATTGATGATCTAACGTGTCAAATTGAGAAGTAAAGTTTTTCATGATTCCCCTATCTAAACTAATTCAGTGTTACAATGATGATTCGATGCTTTACGAGGTCGCTCACTATTCGACAACTTAAATTCCGCCTCATAGCCATACAAACGTTTTAGTGCACTCCAATCCCTTGACCCCCGTTTTTCTTCAAATGACAATAGGTCTTGATTGGATCGCTTACAAACTGCTGCATCAGGTACGATTACATCCTTTTGATTATTATTAATCATACACTGCACTTTACATGCATTTTCAAAATGATGATGATAATAAAATGCTTCTGGAATTGTTTGACCACAGACAACTGCACCATGATTTTCCATTACTAACAACATATTTTCGCCAATGTCTTTGGCAATATTATCACCTTGAGTTTTTAAATCTAAAGCCAATGAATCATAAGCATGATAACCGATTTGGTCATAAAAATGTAGCGCCCATTGGGAAATTGGTTGAAGGCCGTTTTTAGTTGCGGACACAGAGACGTTTGCATGAGTGTGACTATGGAAAATTGCATTGATGTCTGCTCGATGACTGTAGATACTTCCATGGATAACGTATCCTGTAGGGTTATAAATCATATCAATTCCTTCAACTACATTGCCGTTAAAATCCACTCTAATGAGATTAGAGACTGTGACCTCCTGAAACAATAATCCAAATGGCAATATGTAAAAAGACGACGTATCAGCTGACCGTGCAGATAGGTGAGTATAAGTAAGATCATCCCAACCAAACTTTGCAAATAAGTGATATGCGAATACCAAGTCTTTTTTAATATCAGAATCTATCACTCAATGCCTCTAGCAGTTAGCTTTTTCTTTAATGTAATTCTAGACATCCCTAAAATCCTAGACATTCTACTTAAATTACCTGTTGTGTGATGATATAACTTGGTTAGCAATGCACGCTCAACCTCACCCAACATCAACCCATACAAGTCTCCTAACTCATAATCATCAACTTGAGATAAATAACGATCCACAGCATCATTAATTGCCTTTTGTATCTTTGAATGTTGTCGGGTCCTGGACATATGTCTATTTAAGCTTTAAATGATAAAGAAGTAAACAACTTCAGGCTTAAAAAGACTTAACATATCGTTGTTTTTAATATAAAATAAAAACTTTTGGAGGCTTGAAGTGCCATTAAATTTATATCAATGCATGCAATGCGACAAAAGCATCGAGATTTTGCAAAAATTCTCAGACCGCCCCGTAACACGATGCACCTTTTGTGGTGCAAACAAATTACAAAAAAAGATCGCCGCACCGAACTTTCAGCTTAGTGGAAGTGGTTGGTACAATGATGGATACGGTACCAAGGCGCCAACAACAAAATCGAAAGGAGAGTAAAATGATTTACAATGGTCTTAAAAAATGCTTTTTATCGGGATTACTCTTNTGGATTCCTGTTGTTGTAACTGCGNTNGTCATCAAATTAATCTTGGGCGTTACGGTTCATCTTATTAAAATTATTCCTAAAGATTANCTCCCAGATTACTATTTACATTTAAGTTTCCCTGGGTCAAATGTAGTAGTAATTATACTTTTCATCCTTATTTCAGGGCTAATTGTCAACCATTATATTGGCAAAAAATTGCTCTCATGGTGGGAACACCTCTTATCTAAAATCCCNCTAATACGATCTGTTTATTACGGTATAAAGCAAACCATGACTGCGGTTATGACAAATTCAGCAGCAAACTTTCAAAAAGTTGTGATGGTTGAATATCCNAGAAAAGATATGTGGAGTGTTGCTTTTTTAACTAATGAAGATACTTCTGACTTTGATTTCAAAAAAGATGAGGATCTTGTAGCAGTATATGTTCCAACTACCCCAAACCCTACCTCTGGATACATTGTGTTAGTACCTAAAAAAGATATTCAAGAAATACCTTTAACTGCGGAGCAATCCATCAANTGGATCATTTCATTAGGCATCATTAACCCAAAAGATAAAATAAAGGACATACATTAAATTATGAAAGACTTTTCCTGTGGCGAGATTAACGCTAAGCATATTGATCAACCAATGACCCTAAGTGGTTGGGTACAATACCGGAGAGATCACGGCGGCGTCATATTTGTCGACTTAAGAGATCATACAGGGTTTGTGCAAATTGTTTTCAATCCCGACGAAAAAAATGCATTCTCAGTTGCTGAATCACTTCGTGCAGAAGCTTGTATTACAGTTACTGGTCAAGNTTGTGCTAGAAGTAAAGANACGATTAATAAAAATATTCCTACAGGAGAGGTTGAATTAGTTGCCAACAGCGTACAACTTCATAACCTTGCGCAACCGATCCCNTTCTCAATTGATGATCATCAAACAGCTTCTGAAGAGACACGACTCAAATCAAGATTTCTAGATTTAAGNCGCCCAAAAATGCAGCATAATTTACGCCTCAGAGCTCGTTTAAATAATGCATTAAGAAAANNCCTCATCCAAGAGAATTTCATAGAAGTTGAAACACCAATCTTNACAAAACCGACTCCTGAAGGGGCAAGGGATTACCTAGTACCTAGTCGNACTCAACANGGNCATTGCTTTGCANTACCTCAATCACCTCAAGTGTTAAAACAAATATTGATGGTNTCNGGNTTCGATCGATACTATCAAATCGTTCGATGCTTTCGTGATGAAGATTTAAGAGCAGATCGCCAACCTGAATTTACTCAATTGGATTTAGAGATGGCGTTTGTTGATCAAAAAGACGTTATGAACACTGTTGAAAAACTTGTGCTTAACACCTGTCAAGATTTAGGGGTTGAACTACCCAGTCCATTTCCAAAACTAAGCTATCAAGAAGTCATGGATCGCTTTGGTAGTGACAAACCAGATTTAAGAAACCCGTTGGAACTCAAAAGAGCAGATACTTTATTTGAAAAGAGTGCCTTTAATGTTTTNAAAGACCCTTCNTGTAAAGACAAGCATCGCGTATCTCTTTTGAATGTACCTGGTGGAGTAGAAAAACTNTCACGAAAAAAGATAGATGAATACACACACCTCGTGTCAAAGTTTGGTGCAAAAGGATTAGCGTACATTAAAGTTAATAACAAAGACGATATAACAAATGGCCTGCAATCCCCTCTATTAAAGTTTTTATCAACTGATGAATTAAAAGGGATTTTAACACTATCCAACTCGAATAACGGTGATATTATTTTCTTTGGGGCCGGNCATGACGACGTTGTCTCTCAAAGCTTAGGCATATTACGAGATACAATCGGTAAAGACCTATCTCTCATTCAAAATGGATGGAAGCCATTATGGGTAATTGATTGGCCAATGTTTGAAGTCAGTCAAGACCAAAGTGGTCAAAAAGTACAGGCATTGCATCATCCGTTTACGGCGCCAGACGTTGAAAATGTCGAANCGTTCAAAAAAGATCCCTTTAAGTGCATCACAAAAGCATATGACCTTGTACTCAATGGATTTGAAGTTGGAGGAGGCTCTATTCGTAACCACCAACTCGATATGCAATATGCAGTGATGTCAGTACTTGGTTTAGAGAAAGAAGAAGTAGACGCCCAATTTGGCCATTTAATGTCTGCCCTGTCATTTGGGGCTCCTCCACATGGAGGTATTGCGCTTGGGTTAGATCGGTTAGCAATGTTATTGTGTGAAGCGGATTCCATTCGTGATGTAATTGCATTTCCAAAAACACAAAATGCAAGGTGTTTACTGACTGAGGCACCAGCAAATGCAAACCCTGAACAGTATCTTGAGTTAGGCATATCAATCAATCAAACGATTGAGGACAATTGATGGCAGGACATAGTAAATGGTCTAATATTCAGCATCGAAAAAAAGCACAGGACGCCAAGAGAGGTAAACACTTCACAAAGTTTATTCGTGAAATTGTTGTTGCAACTCGAGAAGGNGGNTCAGATAAAACGGCAAACCCACGCCTCCGCCTTGCAATTGACAAGGCATTNCAAGGCAACATGACAAAAGACACCATCAATAAAGCCATTCAACGTGGTAGCGGTGACAATGATTTAGACAACTACCAACCCATTACCTATGAGGGATATGGNCCCCATGGTGTGGCTATTCTAGTAAAATGCTTATCAGACAATCGTAATCGTACAGTTGGTGAAGTCCGTCATGCCTTTAATAAACATCAAGGAAACCTTGGTACCGAAGGATCCGTAGCGTTTATGTTTCAAGAAAAAGGACAAATCATTATTCAAGGCACCAATCAATTTGAAGAATTGTTCGAAAAAGGATTAGAGCTCGGAGCAGACGATATTTCTAAAGAAAATGATTTTGTCATTATTGAAACACCTCCCTCCAAATATGAGACTGTTTATATGTCTCTCAAAGAAGCTGGATTTGAAATGACTGAAGCAGGTATAAAAATGATCCCAGACACCTTCATTGAATGTGAAGAAAATGACAGTGAATCCATTATTAAATTAATTGATGCGCTTGAGGAAATTGATGATGTGCAATCTGTATTCTCAAATATTAAATTCATTTACTCACAATGAAGATTCTTGGAATTGATCCAGGATCAAGAATTACTGGATGGGGAGTCATTCAATGGCCCGCTGCCTATATTGGATGCGGTATTATAAAGCTTCCTGACCTCCCTTTAAATCAGCGACTACCAATTATTTTCAAAGACATTCAATCCATCATCAAAAAATATCAACCTGACTGCGCTTCAATAGAAGAAGTATTTTTACATAAAAACCCTCAGAGTGCGCTAAAGCTTGGTCATGCGCGTGGTGCTGCAATGATTGCTGTGAGTTTATCTGATATACCACTTTATGAGTACGCACCAAGATTTATTAAACAAACCATTACAGGCTATGGTAATGCAGATAAAATTCAAATGCAGACGATGATTCAATCCATTCTAAATTTAAACGCAAAACCAAGTAGTGACGCAGCAGATGCACTTTCGATGGCAATTTGTCATGGGTATTGTCAAAAAACAACCATTTAGATAACATTTTTATTTACAAGAATGTATTTGATGATGATGATCAGCATGATATACTAACCAAAAGCTTTAGGAGTTTGGCTTGATTCATCAAATTACTGGTAAAATCACATACGTTTCACCTCCCTACATCTATTCAGATGTAGCAGGAATTGGCTACGAAATTGAATGCTCACAAAAATGCATTGACTTTGCCACACCTGGTCAAGTTGTAAATATATTCACTCATTTAGTAGTACGTGAAGATGCCCATTCTTTGTATGGATTTAAAACATTACAAGAACGCGATTTATTTAGGATATTGATTAAAGTAAGTGGTGTCGGCCCTAAAATGGCACTAGCAATCATTTCAGGTCTTAGTGTTTCAGACATCGTACAAGCAGTAATGCTAAAAAACTCCGTTCCATTCCTAAGTTGTAAAGGAGTTGGAAAACGTCTAGCTGAAAAGCTCATTGTAGAGTGCCAAAATAAACTGAACTCATGGGAATATCAAATCGAAGAGGATGCGTCCTCTGATGCAATATCTGCATTAATGAATCTAGGTTACAAAAAACACGATGTTCAACAGCTGTGCCAACAAGCGAGTCGATTAGGTATTACTGAAACATCATCAATTATTAAGTATGTTTTAGGAGAGCTACAGCCAGCATGATAGAAGAAGAACGAATTGTTTCTCAGCAACTTACACCAAAAGATTCTGAATCAGAACCCTCTATTCGCCCAATATGCTTCGAGGATTATATCGGACAAAGAAGAATCAAATCGCAATTATCTACAGCGATTAATGCAACTTTAAACCGTAAAGAAGCTCTCGATCATGTACTGCTGTTTGGACCACCAGGATTAGGTAAAACAACCCTTGCTCATATCATCGCGAATGAAATGAACAGTAAAGTTAGAAAAACCTCTGGACCAGCCATTGAAAAAGCTGGTGACCTTGCTGCAATACTAACAAATTTGAACGAACATGATGTACTTTTCATTGATGAGATTCATCGATTGAACCCTAGTTTAGAAGAGATTTTATATCCTGCAATGGAGGATTTTCAGATTGATCTAATGATTGGAGAAGGTCCAGCTGCGCGATCTGTTTCATTAAAATTACCTCCTTTCACCTTAGTGGCTGCAACTACTAGAGCCGGTGCATTAACTGCCCCATTTAGAGATCGATTTGGAATTATTTTACGATTAGAATATTATGATCCTTCTGATTTAAGCACAATTGTCACAAAAAATGGATCAAAGTTGAATATCGCAATTGAAGAGAATGGCGCAAATGAAATTGCAAAACGCTCAAGAGGTACTCCAAGAATTGCAAATCGTTTACTCAAAAGAACTCGGGATTATGCAGATATCCAAAACAGCCCATCGATTACTGAATCAATTGCTAAGAAAGCACTTAACGAGTTAGAGATTGATCATGAAGGTCTTGATTATATGGACCGACGCTATTTAAACAGCATCATTGAGCAATTTGATGGGGGACCCGTTGGTTTAGATACATTATCTGCAAATATAGGAGAAGAAAAACAAACCATCGAAGACGTGATTGAACCTTATCTTATTCAACAAGGTTTTATACAACGTACAGCCAGAGGCCGTATCACAACATCAAAAGCGAGGGATTTTCATGCAGTATCCAGTGTCATTTGAATTTCATCAACCAATCTATGTGATTGGAGATGTTATGCTTGATATTTATTTAGAAGGAAATACTACTAGAATATCACCTGAAGCACCTGTCCCAGTTCTTAAATATAAAAATAAACGCTTTGCATTAGGTGGAGCCTGCAATGTAGCAATGAACTTACAATCTTTAGGTGCAACACCCATTATTTATGGTTTGATTGGAAAAGATGAGCATGGTGAAATATTGACTCAGCTTCTTAATGATGCAGGCATTCAAAATCATCTTATTGTCACCAACCAGCCAACTATCACAAAAATGCGATTAGTAGACAATCATCATCAACTACTCAGAATTGATTATGAAGAAAAGTTTCATCAAGAAAACAGTGCTCAGTTGATTGATCATTTGAATCGTGAACTCCAAAAAGATCAGTTTTGTATCATTTCAGACTACAATAAAGGTACCGTTCATTCACCTCAGTCAATAATATCAAATTGCAAACATGTAGTAGTTGATCCGAAGGGGGATGATTTTGAAAAATATTCAGGTGCTTTTTTAATTACTCCAAATTTAAAAGAATTTCAAATCGCTAGTCAAACAACTACACATGATATTGAAGCTCTGAATCAACTTGGACAAACATTTAGAGAAAAGTTGAATATCAAACATCTTCTAATAACATTAAGTGAACAAGGGATGTTATTGATTAATCAGCATCAACATATTCATGAAAAAGCAGATCGTACGAGTCATGTCAGTGATGTAACAGGTGCTGGAGATACTGTTATTGCAACTTTAACTGCTTTTCTAAGCATCAATACACCCATTGACAAAAGCTTACAACTTAGCAACCTTGCAGCTGGAATAGTAGTAAAAACTTTCGGCACAACCAGTGTGACAAAAAAAGATCTCCTACAAGAATTAACACTAACCTCGCATGGTAAAATAAAAGAGTTGTCTGTACTTGAAAAAATCATTTCAAAACACAAACAAGCTGGTAAAACAATTGTCTTTACCAACGGCTGTTTTGATATTTTACACCCTGGGCATATTATGTTACTACAAAAAGCGAAAGCGCTAGGTGATGTATTAATCGTTGGTATAAATAGTGATGATTCCATCAAACGCCTGAAAGGAGAGAACCGTCCGATTAACCATTTGAATGCAAGAATGAATGTCTTATCAGGATTAGAAGCTGTTGACTTCGTTACTTCATTTGGCTCCGATACTCCCCTTGAGCTTATAAAGGCATTTGAACCAAATGTTCTTGTTAAGGGTGGGGATTATGATTTAGGATCTATAGTTGGAGCCGAAGAAGTAAAGGCTGCTGGTGGTCAAGTAGTAATCATTCCTCTTCACGAAAATTATTCTACGACATCTATTGTTGAATCCCTTTCTCAATAACCATTTACATTACTGAATCAATTAATTTGGTGAGTATCCTGATATCGCACTAGTTGAACTTGAGGCATCCGAAGTTGAGGAGGAACTACCTGATGAAGAACTACTTGTATCTTGGTATGCTGTATTAAATTGATCAATCATTGTATTTGTCGTAGTAGCATTTTTTGCTAATCCAGATGTAAAATTTGGCGAAGTTGTATATATCGATGTAAGACTGAGTAAAGCTAATTGTCGTTCCATTGTCTGTTGTTGATTTTGGAGTGTTCTATTGATCTCACTCAACAACAACACCGCCTCTCGCATGAGTGTTGTACTATCTTCAAGTGTGCTTACATGTTTTACCCACGTTTCTTGAGTTTCTGTACCATCCTCTCCTACAAAGGTTTTTTGTTGTGAAAATCTCCAATTCGCATAATACGCATCCAATTGCTCCATTGTACATTTTGTTTTATTCCCAATTAATGCTCGGCGATTATACATATTTACAAGATTTGAAAATGAGGCTGATGTCCCTGCCAACAAACCATTCATTAATGTTCCAGAGGATTCTTGCTGAGTGCTAATGGTAGTTGATATACCACTACGCTGAGGAACTAGGTTTGTTACATATACATTGGCAGTACCAGTACTTTCATCCGCACATAATGCTTTATAAGCATCATCACTTGTAAATGAATTATCGCAAAAAACCGGTGCACCACCATGGATATAAATTGATGTAGAGGTGGTATCATTTGTTTTGAGTGGCTCCAAAGAAACAAATTGCGATCGATTAGTCTGCATACCAACAGTTAGCATTAAGTTTTCAATGTATGATTTGGCATAGTCATTCACAATAGATGTATCAAAAATAAATGATGTATCAGGACCGTCCTCAACCTCAGGATTACACTCTTGGGTTCCATAATGCGAGGGATATATAACTGAATCTACAGAGGGAGTAACAGCATCAATTGGTAAAATCTGAGAGTCTGCTCTCTCAAGGACATCGTTTACAATCAGCTTTATCAACTGCCCCTCTACCTTATCAATAGCAGTTGTATTATATGACTGCAATGTTGAGATTAGTGGTCCATAGGCCCCAGCAACAGCACCATTTAAATCATATGTTGGGGTATACGGAATTTGATATAGATTAGAACTGTTAACACTATCTGCAAGTGTATCAAGTTGGTTTTTTAAAGTCGTAAATGCTGTTTTAATCGTTTCATCTTCACTTGTATTATTTGATAATGAATCAATTGTACTATCTTCAAGATTGATCAATTCATAATTCCAACTATTAGAATTTGTAGGTTTTGTGCTGGTACTTTTTGGGGAATAATAACACTGTACTAAAGGAACGTTGGTCGAAGAGCTCGCCGAACCTGTCGTTGAAGTACTTGGTTCAGTGGTAGGCATCTTACTGATACTCGTACTACAGTTTGCAACTAAGGGAGCATAATATCTTAATGCCATTAATAATTTAAATTCATCTGGATAATCTTCCATTGCGTTTAAAACTAATTTGGCAGAATCGGTCCCTGTGGGAGAACTGTCTGTACCACAAAGTGCTTGAAACTCTTCTGTGCTAAATCGATACGACCAATCGTCTCCCGAGCATTTTGAGCTTAAAGAAGTGGTTAGTGGATTACTTTCATCGAATAAAATAATGGGTGAAGTTCTTGCTTGATCGTATTTAACCAGTGGATAAATGTATCCCCTAACCATCAAACGCGTGATATATGGAATGGAATTAATACGCCCTGGTTTGGCACCAGCAAGCATATTAATTGCATTACTTTTTTGTGCGTCAAATGTTTGAGATTGAGTCACAGGCACATTCGTTCCAACCTTTGCGGTTGTACTATCAACAAATTTATTAAATAGCATCTCAAAAACAGAGTAAGACTCCTGTATATATTCAAGAATTGAGGTGCTAATGTCAGATGGCTTTACAAAATCATCAATAAAAGCTCCGGTAAGATCTGATAACGCACTATCAGTAAATGAGCCAATTGTTGTTCCTGTTGAACTCGATTCAGAAGATTGGGAAAAAGCATCTGTCATCGTGAACAGTAATAAGATACAAAGAAGTCTTTTCATCTTGTTGACCTAATTGAAATTGGTATTGGGTTTAAACCTTTTCTGCGCTCTAAGTCTTCTGTTTTTCTTTCCCTGATCAAGAAGCTTATAACGCTTTCTTTGTCTATGCTTATGCACTCTTTTTTTAGTCTTTTTCTGAACCGATTGTTCTTTCGTGGTATTTTTTTCTGGATGATTAAAATGTCCATAATGCTCGCACACTGGACGTTCAATGTTATCATTCCCCTGAATTGTAAATTCTCTGAGCGCCTTGCATTTTTGCTCATTAGGTGTTGACTCGCATGACTTACATATTTTGGCAAAGTTGTCGGCACAACTTAAACTGATCATTATGAAAAATATACATTTTAGTATCATATTGTCTCATACCCTTTTTTAACTATTGAAATGCGTTCCTTTTGAAATATTCTATTCAAAATTCGTAATCGTTCAAAAATAATATTTCTATAAATGAAAATGTACGAATGGTGATCATTAAATTGATTCTCTTCAGCATAACTAATAACCTTGGATGCTGAACCAGGTTTAATCTGATCAAGAGCCTGTAAGAAACGTAGGTTACGACTTGTTTTTATGTACGCGATAAGCTTGATGATTTCAGGCTTAGCATCGGGTACGGTCACGTCAACTTGACTTAAAAGCTCACCAAGTCTCTCAATGCCCTTATCAACCTGGATATCCCCATCAAGTGTCCAATCCTCAACCGCTTCCATAAAGGTAATGACTCGATAAACAGAAGGGTCCATAAATTTTGACCAATACTGATGTGAACCTTTATAAGACATATCAACCATAAATAAATGTTATCATCATTATTGAATAATTGCACATAAAATTGTCTATAATTTAAATAGAATGACAATCATAAAATCAAACCCTTATACAACCAATGAGTGGTTAAATATGTTACGAGAGGCGCAAACACGGATTGGCGTCAATACGGATCAAGATTTAGAAAGATTCTTAGTCAACTTATTTGAGAAAACACTTCAGGAGCCCAATTATCCAAATGCTGAGCTTGAGGATGCGTTTTTCTTCTTATCTAAAAAAAAGACTTTTTCAAATCAAGAAATCTCAACATTAGCTGACAAATGTTTAATTCAAATTGGGTTATATCCAAACAAAATCTCATCATCCGCTTTAACACCAGATATTGTCATCCATTCTGGTAAAAAACTTTATAATCATCTAAGCAACCAACCGTCTAATGATGAAATACCCTATGAAAAAATAAGTCAGCATTTTATCACTTTAATGGATGTCTTATTATCATTTAGAGAAGATATTTTTACCAATGAGCCCCTTTCTCCTGAGATAATCTTTTATCTTTGGGAGCATTCAGAAAGTCAATACGCAAAAAAACGTTTAATACGTTGACATTAACAAAGGTTTCACTTCAAATATATACTATGAATTCAAATGTTTCCAAATATGTAAAAGACATTACAGCCATTGAAAAGATGAGAGCTGCAGGACAGAAAGCTGCTCGTGTTTTGGAAATGATTGAACCATATGTCAAAATAGGCGTAAGCACTGACCAACTAAATACATTATGCCATGATTTCATAGTAGATGAGCTAAAATGCACACCTGCTCCCCTAAATTATAGAGGCTTCCCAAAATCGATATGTACCTCTCTAAACCAAGTTGTATGTCATGGCATCCCTAATGAGAAACTTCTTAAGGATGGGGATATTTTAAACATCGACATTACTGTAATTCATGATGGATATCATGGAGACACTTCTAAAATGTTTTTGATTGGAGAGAAGGTTCCTATTTTAGCTCGACGTCTATGTAAAGTCGCACAAGAAGCTTTATACCTTGGCATCAGTATGGTTAAGCCTGGGCAAGACCTAAAAAAAATTGGACAAGCCATTGAAAGTTATGCTGAAAAAAATAATTACTCATCTGTAAGAGAATACTGTGGACATGGTATCGGCACAGAATTTCATGAAGAAAACTTTCAAGTACTTCACTATGATAGTCCATCAATACCATCGACGATTTTAGAGCCGGGATTAACATTTACTATAGAGCCAATGATTAATGCTGGAACAAAAAAAGTCAGGTTATTACAAGATAAATGGACTGTAGTTACAAAAGATCGTAAGCCATCAGCACAATGGGAACATACTATTTTAGTTACTGATCAAGGGGCTGAGATTCTAACACTTCGCTCTGAGGAGAAGATTTAGGGGTTAATAACCCTCTTTTTGATTGCTTTGAAAAATTCATCATGTATTTCACATGTCGATTGCTCATATCTGGCAAAGGAGCATTAAGAAACAAATGCCGGTAGGTCTTTTTTACTTCAATGATGTCTTCACTGGTAAATCCATTACGTTTTAACCCAACAATATTAATCCCTTTTATTCTTGATGTTTGACCATCTACATTACAAAAGGGTAAAACGTCTTTCGTAACAAACGCAGACTTTGTTAAAAAGGCATACGCACCAACCCGACAATGCTGGGTAACCACTAAATGAGCACCAATCATTACATTGTCCTCGACCACAACATGACCAGCAATGCCTGCATAATTAACAAAAACTACATTATTTCCCACCACACAATCATGTGCTACATGAGAGTAAGCCATGAATAGGTTACTATCACCTATTCGTGTCACAGAACCTCCAACAGGATCCCCCCTATTTATGGTCACACACTCTCTAATGACATTATTATCACCGATAATTAGCTGGGTTTGCTCTCCAGAGTAAGACTTATGCTGCGAATCTCCACCAATCACAGCACTCGGATGAATAACGTTATTTTCACCAAGTATGGTGTCTTTAATAATTAAGGCATTCGGCCCGATTGAACAATTAGCTCCAATCACAACATTTTCACCAATATAACAATTTGGATGCACTACAGCATCAGGGTGTATGTTTGCTGAGGAATGAATGAAACTCATTGGGCTACACTCAAAATTTCTGCCTGACAAACCAACTCACCATCAACTTTTGCTTCTCCAAAGCATTTTAAATACTGCGCTCTATGTTTTAAAAGTTTAACATCAAAAATCAGCTGATCACCCGGCGTAACCATCTTTCTGAATTTGACTTTTTCGATACCTGCCAAGTAAAACAATGGGTCTTTAATATTGGATTCTTTGATTAGATTTGAAACCATAATGATACCAGATTGTGCAATTCCTTCAACAATCAACATCCCTGGCATAATTGGTTTTTGAGGGAAATGACCTTCAAAAAAAGGCTCATTGATTGTAACGTTTTTCAATGTAGTAATGGACTCACCAGGTACCCAGTTAATGACCCTATCAACCAATAAAAAGGGATATCTATGGGGCAGAATCTCTTTGATCTCATTTAATTCAAGTAAACTCATGCATTATCCTTGGTTCTAAATTTTCTTACTAATGTGTCCAGGTTATTAAAATGAATTAAATTCCTCATCCACTTTTTGGAAGGCTGCACCTGAAAAACGGAAGTGTATGCACCAGGCTTTTCAATGGATTTCATTACCACACCCGCTCCACTAATCATCACATCATCTGCAAGACGAATGTTATCGCGTATAGCAGCATCACCACCAATCATACACCTTTTACCGATGATTGTAGAACCACCAATTGAAGCACAACCAGAGATGATAGCATTTTCGCCAACGTTCACACCGTGACCTACCTGGACGTGATTATCAATTTTCACTCCATTGCCAATTATAGTCGGCTCAAGAGCTCCTCGATCAATACAAACATAGGAACCAAGATATACATCGTCTCCAATGATAACATGACTAAGCTGTTTAATCGCAAACCATTTGCTTTGCTCATCTGCAACAAA
The DNA here is from genome assembly GCA_002691585.1 of Legionellales bacterium. GTDB lineage: Bacteria > Pseudomonadota > Gammaproteobacteria > Comchoanobacterales > Comchoanobacteraceae. Next base: position 1,525 of record NZIM01000089.1, on the reverse strand, counting down.
CCCAAACCCCTCTGCTCCAAGATTGACACCTGATTCAAACTTACAGTTGGACCCTATAGTTGTTTTAGCTCCAATAACACAGTGGCTAGCAATAATATTAGATTCACCAATAGTGCATTGAGCCTTGATACGACAGTGTGATTCGATGATAGTGTTGGCCCCAATGACCACATTTTCATCAATGATCGTATAAGGACCTATGCTAATATTTTCCCCTAAAACTACATTTTTTCCAATGATTGCCGTTGAATGAATAAGAGGAACATGTTCTTTTTCGGGATACAAAACATTTAATGCTCTAGCAAAATCTAAACGTGGATTCTCAGAGATTAAAACAGGGCAAGGAGCATATGATGCATGCTCTCTTTTTGCGATCACTAGCCCAGCACTAGTTTCCCTTAAATCGCGCAACCTACTACCATTAGCATACGTTAATTGATGCTTCCCAGCGTTGACCAATGAACCAACCCCATCTATTTCGACAGTAGTTGGCTCACTCAATTCAATTGATAATTGTTCAGATAATGACGTTGCCTGCATGGGCTTATTTTAGCTTTTTCTCAACTTCGGAAGTAAGATCAATCTTAGGTGTTGACCATACAATTTCGTTACTTGAGAAAACAATTTCGATGCCCTTAGTTGCAGCAACTTCAGATACTTTTGCTTTCACCTCTTCCATGATTTTACCAATGGATTGGTTTTGAGCTTGGTACAGTTCTGCCCTAAATTTCTGTTCAGTTTGAGCTAACTCATTTTTGGAGTTATTAATTTTAGCTTCAAGATCTTTTCGATCTTTTGGGGTCATCGTTGATTTGTTCTTTGCAAAGTTATTACTATCGTCTTCCAGTTTCTTTTGCATACTAATCAATTGTTCTTTCTGAGGACTAAACTGTTTCTCCAAATCCTGAGACATTGTTTTCATCATGGAAGATCCCTCAACTAATTGACGGACGTCAACAACACCGAGTTTCGCTGATGGATCAGCAGCAAAAGAACATTGACAAGCAGCTAATGCCAATAAACCTAATAATTGAGTTAATTTCATTTAAACACCTCTAAAAACATGAATATCATTTTAAACTAAAAGCAAATTAAAAGTCCAATCCTAACGCAAAATCGATAGGATTAAATTGATCTCCAGTCTTGTGACTTAAATTTTTCCCAAAGGAAAATGCTAAAGGAACTCCTCCAACGTGTGCAGTCGCCATTACGCCAGCTGACATTCTTAATTCACTTGCTGAAAAATGCGAAAGATACACATTACCAACATCAAAAAATAAAGCTGTTTTGAAGGGATTACTAGTTGCGAAAGGAATAGGAAAGTATAAATTCGTACCAAGTGTCGTTAGCAGATCTCCACCTGTCGAGTCTCCCTTACTATCTTTTGGACCCAGAGAGAATGGCTTAAAGTTTCTTACAGAGCCGAACCCACCCGCTTGATACCTTTTGAAAAATGGCAAGTCTCCAGAAAAAGATTTATAGCCTTGACCATATGCGAAATGTGGTTTGAATTCTAATGCAATTG